>DATJSD010000001.1:0-55048 GCA_035504335.1 Steroidobacteraceae bacterium
CAGCACCGGCACCGCGCAGCGCTCGATGATCTGTCCCTCGGCATCGCCGGAGGCGGAGCGCGCGCCGAGCTGCAGAGCGAAGCGGTAGGCCTTGCGGCCGGCCAGCAGCTCCCCGGCCAGCCGCGTCGCCCCTCCCAGACAGATCGGCAGCATGCCGCTCGCCAGCGGATCGAGACTGCCGCCATGACCCGCCTTCACGCCGCCGCACAGGCGGCGCACGCGCTGCAGGGCGGCGTTGGAGGACAGTCCGACCGGCTTGTCGAGCAGCAGAATGCCATCGGCAACACGCCACAAAGCCCCGCACCTCTCAATGGCTCGAGCCACCTGGCGTGCTGCCACCTGCCCGGTCCGCGTCGCCGGCCACCGCCTGGTCGATCAGCTCGGTGAGGCGGTGCGCCTGCTCGAGCTGCCGGTCGAGCTCGAAGCTCAGACGCGGCGCGTGGCGCAGTCGCAGCTCGCGCGCCAGCTCCCCGCGCAGAAAGCCGGCGGCGCTGCGCAGCCCCTCGAGCATGCCGGCGGCCGCCGCCCCCGCGGCGGCCGGCCCACCGAAGGGCACCACGTAGACGGTGGCCACGCTCAGATCCGCTGCCAGCAGCACCGCGGTCACGGTGACGTTGCCGACACGCGGGTCCTTCACGCCACGCTGCAGCAGCTGAGCGAGCGAGCGCTGCAGTTGCGCGGCGATGCGCTGCGGGCGGGCACCCGCGTTGGCGCTGACGGCGCTCATGTCACCTCATTGGAGCGTACGGGTGACCTCGATGCGCCCGAAGCACTCGATCTGGTCGCCGACGCGCACGTCCTGGTAGTTCTTGACGCCGATACCGCACTCGGTGCCGGCGCGCACCTCGCTGACGTCGTCCTTGAAACGGCGCAGCGATTCGAGCGCGCCTTCGAAGATCACCACGTTGTCGCGCAGCACGCGGATCGGGTTGTTGCGCCGGACGGTCCCCTCGGTGACCAGGCAGCCGGCGACCACGCCGAACTTGCTGGAGCGAAACACCTCACGCACCTGCGCGATGCCCATGATCTGCTCCTTGATCTCGGGAGCGAGCAGTCCGGAGAGCTTCTGCTTGACGTCGTCGATGGCCTCGTAGATCACGCTGTAATAGCGCACCTCGACGCCGGTCTCCTTCATCGCCTCGCGCGCGGCCGCATCGGCGCGCACGTTGAAGCCGATCAAGTAGGCCTTGGAGGCGGCCGCGAGCTGGATGTCCGAGGCGGTGATGCCGCCCACGCCGCTGGCGATGATGTTCACCTGAGCCTCGTCGGTGGACAGCTTGCGCAGCGCCTCGGTCAGCGCCTCGGCGCTGCCCTGCACGTCGGCCTTGACCAGCACCGTGACCACCCCGGCGCGCGTCGCTCCCATCTGCGAGAACACGTCCTCGGCGCGCGGCGCCGCGCGCGCCAGCTTCACGTCGCGGAAGCGACCCTGACGGTACAGCGCCACCTCGCGCGCCTTGCGCTCGTTCTCCACCGCGAGCAGCTCATCGCCCGCGTTGGGAGCTCCCGACAGCCCCAGCACCACCACCGGGATCGAAGGCGGTGCCTCGCTCACCGGATTGCCGGCCTCGTCGAACAGGGCGCGCACGCGTCCGAACTCCGAGCCGGCGAGGATCGCATCCCCGACCCTGAGCGTGCCGCGCTTGACCAGCGCGGTGATCACCGCGCCGCGGCCCTTTTCCATGCTCGCCTCGATGACCACGCCGGCCGCGAGCCCCTGGCGCGAAGCCTTCAGCTCCAGCACCTCGGCCTGCAGCAGCACCGCCTCGAGCAGCTGGTCGATGCCCGCGCCGGTGCGCGCCGAGACGTTCACGAACATGTTCTGCCCGCCCCACTCCTCGGGAATGACCTCGTGCTTGGCGAGCTCGGTGCGCACCCGCTCGGGGTCGGCATCGGCCTTGTCGATCTTGTTGACCGCCACGACGATCGGCACGTTGGCGGCGCGCGCATGCTGTATCGCCTCCAGGGTCTGCGGCATGACCCCGTCGTCGGCGGCCACCACCAGCACCACGACGTCGGTGGCCCTGGCGCCGCGGGCGCGCATCGCCGTGAAGGCGGCGTGACCCGGGGTGTCCAGGAAGGTGATCGCACCGCGCGGCACCTCCACGTGATAGGCGCCGATGTGCTGGGTGATGCCGCCGGCCTCGCCGGCCGCGACCTTGGTGCGGCGAATGTAGTCGAGCAGCGAGGTCTTGCCGTGATCGACGTGACCCATGACCGTCACCACCGGCGGACGCGTCTCGAGCTGCTCGCTCGCGGCCGTCTCGCCCTGCAGCCCCTCCTCGATCTGGTTTTCCTTCAGCAGCTTGGCGGTGTGGCTGAACTCCTCGACCACCAGCACCGCGGTATCGCGCTCGATCGACTGGTTGATGGTGGCCATCACGCCCAGATTCATCAGCACGGTGATGACCTCGGTCGCCTTCACCGCCATCTTCTGCGCGAGCTCGGCCACCGTGATGGTCTCGCCGATGCCCACCTCGCGCCGCACCGGCGCGGTGGGCATCTCGAAGCCATGCTTGGCCTCCGCACCCACCGGCACGGTGCGCGCGCGCAGCTTTTTCTTCTTCTTGTGACGCGCACTGACGTCCCCGGCGATGTGCAGCTCCTCGCGCCCGTAGCGCGTGCGCTGCTTGCCATCGTGCTCCTCGACGCGCGAGGCGGGCGGCGGATGCGGCTGGTTCTCGCGCGCCGTCTCGGCCGCGCGCCGCTGCCGCTCGCGTTCGGCCGCCTCGGCGGCGGCGCGCTGCTCGGCGAGGCGGCGAACCTCCTCCTGCTCGCGCTTGCGCGCCTGCTCCTCCTCGATACGCCGGCGGTTCTCGGCCTCGATGCGCTCGCGCTCGCGCCGCTCGGCTTCGGCCCGCTCGGTCTGCGCGCGCTGCGCCTCCTCGGCTTCGCGCCGCTGCACGTCCAGCTGCTCCTGCTGCGCGCGCGCCTGGCCCTCGAGCACGTCGCGCTTGATGTAGGTGCGCTGGCGGCGTACCTCGACGTTCACGGTGCGGGCGCGCCCCTGGTTGCTGGCGAGCTTGAGCTCCTGCTGCGTCTTGCGCTTGAGGGTGATGCGGCTGGGCGCCGAGCCGGATTCGTGGCCGTGACTGCGGCGCAGGTGCGTCAGCAGCTCGAGCTTGGCTTCCTCGCTGATGCGGTCCTGTGGCCCGGACACGCTGATGCCCGCCTGGTCGAGCTGGGCGATCAGGCGGTCCACCGGGACCTTCAGGACGTCGGCAAACTGGGCGATCGTTACTTCAGCCATTCTCTCTCCACCTGGCACCACGACCTCGCGGACTCAGTGCTGCGCCTCGAACCAGTGCGCGCGCGCCTTCATGATGAGGCTGCCGGCCTCGTCGACCGACAGGCCGTCGATGTCGCTGATGTCGTCCACGGCCTGCTCGGCCAGCTCATCACGCGTACGCACCCCGCGCCGCGCCAGCGCCAGCGCCAGATCCGGGCGCATGCCATCGAGCGTGAGCAGATCCTCGGAGGGCAGCGACTGCTCGAGCGACTCCTCGCTGACGATCGCCTGCGTGAGCAGCACGTCGCGTGCGCGGTTGCGCAATTCCTTGACGATGTCCGCGTCGAATTCCTCGATCGCGGCGAGCTCGGCGGCCGGCACGTACGCGACCTCCTCCACCGTCGAGAAGCCCTCCTGCACCAGGATGCTGGCGACGTTCTCGTCGACGTCCAGCTGCTTCATGAACATCTCCACCAGCGCGCGCGTCTCGGACTCGCTCTTGGCCTCGGCGTCCGATTCGGTCATGACGTTCAGCTCCCAGCCGGTGAGCTGGCTGGCGAGGCGGATGTTCTGCCCGCCGCGGCCGATGGCCTGCGAGAGCTTTTCCTCCGCAACCGCGATGTCCATGCTGTGCGCATCCTCGTCCACCACGATGGACTGCACCTCGGCCGGCGACATGGCGTTGATCACGAACTGCGCGGGGTTGTCGTCGTAAGGAATGATGTCGACGCGCTCGCCCGCGATCTCGTTGGACACCGCCTGCACGCGCGAGCCGCGCATACCGACGCAGGCACCGACCGGATCGATGCGCGGATCCTGGCTGCGCACGGCGATCTTGGCGCGCACGCCCGCATCGCGCGCGGCGCCGAGGATCTGGATGAGGCCCTGGCCGACCTCGGGTACCTCCAGCTTGAACAGCTCGATGAGGAACTCCGGCGCGGTGCGCGTCAGAAACAGCTGCGGGCCGCGCTGCTCGGCGCGCACCTCGCGCAGGAACGCCTTGACGCGGTCCTGCGGTTTCAGCTGCTCGCGCGGGATCATGTCGCTGCGCGATACGAACCCCTCGGCGTTGCCGCCGAGATCGACATAGATGCCGTTGCGGTCGATGCGCTTGATGACACCGCTGACCAGCGTGTTGATGCGATCCTTGTAGGCCTCGACCACCTGCGCCCGTTCGGCTTCGCGCACCTTCTGCACGATCACCTGCTTGGCCTGCTGTGCGGCGATGCGTCCGAAGGCGACCGATTCCATCCCCTCCTCGACGTAGCCGCTCGGCTCGACGCTGGAATCGAGCTCGCGCGCGTCCTCCAGGCGCAGCTCCGCGGCCGGATTCTCCAGCTCCTTGGAGTCGTCGGCGAACACCTTCCAGCGCCGGAACGTCTCGTAATCCCCGGTTTTGCGGTTGATCGCCACGCGCACGTCCCAGTCCTCACTGTGCTTCTTGCGCGTAGCCGAGGCGAGCGCCGCTTCCAGCGCCTCGAAGATGATCTCCTTGTCGACGCCCTTCTCGTTGGAGACGGCGTCCACGACCATCAGAATCTCTTTATTCATCTCTAACGTTCCTCTGCTCCGGCCACTGCGGCGCCAGGCGCGCGCGGCCGATCTGCCCGAACGGCACCCTGACCATGACGCCGTCCACGTCCAATTCAACCCCCTCATCGTCGAGCGCCGTGAGCCGCCCCGTGTAGCGGCGCCTGCCCTCGCGTGCGACCTTCAGCTCCACCCGGACCCGATCGCCCACGAAGCGGCGAAAGTGCTCGCGTGTGCGCAGCACGCGATCCAGCCCGGGCGAGGACACCTCCAGCGTGTAGGCCGTGGGCACCGGGTCCTCCACGTCGAGCAGCGCCGACAGCTCGCGGCTCACGCGCTCGCAGTCGTCGATGCTCACCCCCTCGGGCCTGTCGATGAACACCCGCACCAGCGCGCGCGTACGCCCCGGCGCGTACTCCAGATCGACCAGCTCGCAGCCCAGCTGCGTCAGCAACGGCTCCGCCAGCGCCATCAGCTGCTCGCGTAGGGGCATCGCCATCGTGAGTGCCTGACTCCCGCCAGCCACACAAAAAAGAAAAGCCCCGTTTGGGGCTTATTATTCAAACACTTGACCGCAGAACCCGCGGCGGCGTGCAACGCAGGCCGAGGCCAGCACCCTCCAGCGCCAAGGCGCATTCTAGTGCTTCAGGCCTAGAAAATTCAACCGCCTGCGCGCGGAGCGCTCGAGCAGAGCCGGCCGGGCCGGCGCGTTCAATTGGGCGCAGCCGCGCGCTGCATCGCGCGCCGCAGCGCGCCGGTCAGCTCCGCGATCTCGCCGGTCTTGACGACCACCGCGTCGGCACCGGCGCGTACGCACTCCTGGTTGAGAATCTCGTTGCTGTGGCCGGTGAACACGATGATGGCCGCCTGCGGCAGCCGCTCGCGCAATGTGGCAATCAGCGGCAGGCTCGAGCCATCATCGAGCGACAGATCGAGCACGAAGGCGTTCGGCGAGTGCTCCTCGGCGGCGCGCAGCACGGCGCCGGTGGAACCGACACTGGCCACGCAGCGCATGTCCGGCTCGGTCTCCAGCAGCATGCAGAGCGTGACGGCCAGATCCTCATTGTTCTCGCCGATCACGATCTGCAGGGCAGCGCGGGAATTCGCCGCACCGTGAACGTCGGATGACGCCAGCTGTCCAGTCATGCCAGCCTCCCGTGAGTCATGGGACTGGTGGTCGACCGTGCGATGATGACCTGCAGTGCCGTTTCTGTAAACGTTCGCCGCGACGCGGTTCGCCGCGACACCGCCGCAGCGCGCGCGGCGTGTCCAACGTCGGCCGCCGCCGACGTAGAATGCGGAGCGATCCACCTTGACCGCTCCGCCACGGTAGTGCCCGAGCACACATCGCCGACGCAGACCCTGCCGCCGCCGCGCCATCGCCTGGCGTGCGCGAGCCTGCCCGTCGCGCTGCTGGCGCTGGCCGGTTGCGCGGCGGTACCGATCATTCCGACGCCCTCGCCGCGCAGCGCCGCGGCGATTCAGCCGATCCGCATGCGCGGGCCCAAGGGACCGCTGTCGCAGCGCGAAACCGCGAGCATCCTCAAGCGTCTCAGTGCCGAGGCCCCCAACGCCAGCAGCTTCGAGCGGCACCTGGCCATCGAGCAATTCGTGGCCGGCACGCCTCTCTACACCGGCAACCAGGTCAACATTCTGCGCGACGGCCCGCAGACCTTCGACGCGACGTTCGGCGCGATCCGCGGCGCGCACCACTACCTCTATCTGGAGTACTACATCCTCGAGGACGTCACCGATCACGGGCAGCGGCTCAGTGACCTGCTCATCGAGCGGCGGCGTCAGGGGGTGCTGATCGACATCATCTACGACAGCATCGGCTCGATCTCCACGCCGGCGGATTTCTTCGATCGGCTGCGCGCCGCGGATATTCACGTCCGCCAGTTCAATCCGATCCACTCGCTGTTCGAGCTGAACGACCGCGATCATCGCAAGATCCTGGTCGCCGATGGCACCACCGCCATCATCGGCGGGGTCAACCTCAGCACCGACTATGAGAGCGGCCATCCGGGTGCCAGCGCCGCGGCGAGCGGCGGACACGCCGCCGAGGCGCAGCCCGCGGCGCAGACCCAAGACGGCGCGAGCCGGACGCGCTGGCACGACACCGATCTGCAGATCGACGGGCCGGCCGTGATCGAGCTCAAGCGGCTGTTCGAGCAGCACTGGCGCGAGGAAGGCGGCGCGGCCGACGAGCTGGCGCCCGCCGGGGACGCCCCGGTTGCGCGCGGCGACCAGGTGGTACGCATCATCGGCAGCGAGGGAGGCCAATTGCTGCCGCGCTACTACGCCACGCTGCTGTCGGCGATTCGCAGCGCGAGCTCACGCATCTGGGTGGAGGCGGCCTACTTCGTACCGACCTTCCAGGAGCGCCAGGCGCTCGAGCGCGCCGCGCGCCGCGGCGTGGACGTGCGCCTGCTGCTGCCCGCGCGCACGGACTCGAAGGCGGCGCTCGCCGTGGCGCAGTCCTACTACTCGGGTCTGCTGCGTGCCGGGGTCAGGATCTACGAGCGCGAGGATGGGATCCTGCACTCCAAGACCGCCGTCATGGACGGGGTGTGGTCCATCGTGGGCTCCTCGAACTTCGACCACCGCAGCGTGCTGTTCAACGACGAGGTCGACGCCGTGGTGATCGGCGACAGGACCGGCCGGAAGCTCGAGCAGTACTTCGAGCAAGACCTGCAGCACGCGCACGAGGTGCGCCTCAAGAACTGGCGGCGCCGTCCGCTGTCGCAGAAGATCGACGAGGACTTCTGGCGCCTGTGGCAGCAGCTGCTGTGAGCCCGCGACCCGCGCTGGGAGCGCGGGCCGCGGGCGAGCTCGGGCGGGGGCTCGGCGCCGAGCTCAGTCGCTGCCGCCGACCTCGCGGCTCCCGGCGCTGGCCGGGACGAATGAATCGAAACTCAGCGACCACTGAAAGCCGGTCGTCTGGTAGGGCACGCAAGGCAGGTAGCTCTGCACGTTGCGGGTGTCGAGCTTGGGCAGCACCTGGTCCTTGAACTCCAGCACCAGCTCGCAATCCGCACCGCGCAGTTGCGGGTTGGAGCGCGTGTTGGAGAACTGCACATGGCGCCAGACGCCCATCGTGCCGCTGGCGTTTCCCTCGGCCGGACCCGGTCGCAGCGTCGAGAAGTTCAGCTGCGCCTGGACGAGGTTGTCGGGCGCCCCGAGGCTGCGGAAGCACGACAGGGGGGTGATGGTGTTGATCTGCGCGCCCGACTGCTGCAGCAGAAACGCCATGTCGTCCCTGAGTCCTTCACACGAGTAGACCGGTTGAATGCCAATGTAGCTGAAGGTCACCTTGTGCGGCTGCCAGACGCCGGGCTCGGCGGCTGGCTGGGCGGCTGCCGTCAACCCCAGCCCCATCAGGGACAGACAAGCCGCCGTCGCCACCGTGAACAGAGCCTTCCAGCCGGATGACCGTCGATGCCGTACGTCCATAAGACACCTCCTGTGCCTGCGCGCCCGCGCAGTGCAGCAAACCCGCAAGCTTTAAACGCAGCAACGGCCGCGCCGTTGACCCCACGGCCGCACCGTTGACTCATGACGGCGCCGTTGACTCTCACACGGCGCCGTTGACTCTCACACGGTGCCGTTGACTCTCATACGGTGCCGTTGGCTTTTAATCCTTTGACCCTGCGGACCCGGCTCTGGTTCGTTCGCTCTGATCCGCTCGATCCAATCCGGCGGCGAGGTCGGCACGCAGATCCTCGAGCGCCTCGATGCCGACCGACAGGCGCAGCAGCCCGTCGGTCAGACCAGCGGCGCGGCGAGCCGATTCCTCCATCGCCGCATGGGTCATGGAAGCCGGGTGCGCGATGAGACTCTCGACGCCGCCAAGCGACTCGGCGAGCGAGAAGCAGGTGAGACCCGACAGGAACGCCTTGACTGCAGGAACCCCACCGGCCAGCTCGAAGGTCACGATGGCGCCGAACCCCGATTGCTGGCGCAGCGCAATCTCGTGGCCCGGATGCGTCGGCAGGCCGGGAAAGTACACGCGCCGGACCTGCGGCTGGCGCGCCAGCCAGGCGGCGAGCTCCATGGCGTTGCGGCCGTGGACCGCCAGCCGCGCGTGCAGCGTGCGCAGACCCCGCAGCGCCATGAAGCTGTCGAACGCCGCGCCGGTCGTGCCCAGGCAGTTGGCCCACCAGGCGAGCTGCGCATGCAGCGGCTCGCGCGCGGCGATCACGGCCCCACCGACCACGTCACTGTGGCCATTGATGTACTTGGTGGTCGAATGCACGACCAGATCGGCGCCGAAGGCGAGCGGCTGCTGCCAGCCGGGCGATAAAAAGGTGTTGTCGACCGCCACCAGGGCGCCCGCCGCCCTGCCGAGCGCCGTGACGGCGGCGATATCGGTCAGTCGCAGCAGCGGGTTGCTCGGAGTCTCCACCCACAGCAGCGCCGCGGGCCGCGACAGCGCGGAGCGCAGCGCAGCGTCGTCCGCGAAATCGATCCAGTCGACCTCCAGATCCCCGCGCTTGCGCAGCGCATCGAACAGCCGGTAAGTGCCGCCGTAGCAGTCGTGCGGCGCCACCACGCGCGCGCGCGCCGGCAGGATCGCCGTGCACAGGGCCACCGCCGCCATGCCCGAGCCGGTGATCACCGCGCCGGCTCCGCCCTCCAGCTCCGCCAGCGCCCCGGCAAGCAGGTCGCGCGTCGGGTTGCCCGAGCGCGAGTAGTCGTAGGCGCGCTTCTCGCCGTAGCCGCGGAACGCGTAGGTTGCGCTCAGGTGAATCGGCGGCACCACCGCGCCGGTGACGTCGTCGGTCTCGAGCCCGGCGCGCACGGTACGGGTCACCAGATGGGATTTTTCAGCCACTCAAACGACTCCATACAGCGACCGGAAAATGGGTTGCAACGCGCCCGCCTCCTTGAGGAAGGCGTCGTGGCCATGGGAGGAGGACAGCTCGTGCAGCGTGGCCTGCGGCAGCTTTGCGGCCAGCGCACGCAGATCCTCGAGCGGCACCAGCTGATCCTCGCGTACCGCGACCACCGCGGCCGGCACGGGGATGCGGGTGGCATCGACCGTGTGCAGGTCGATCGACTCCGACAGACACAGGAACGACTCGGGCCGGTAGCGCCCGGCGTAGTCGCGCCCGCGGGCGAACAGGTACTCCTCGATGGGGAAGATGTAAGCGCCGTCCACCGAGCGCGGTCCCTGACCGAAGCGGGCCGCGAATTCCCCGGGGGTGCGGTAGGTGGCCATCGCCAGCGCGCGTGCCAGCTCCAGCCCCTCGCTGGCATGCCCGAGCGACGCGGCGAAGCGCACGATGCGCCGCTGCACGCTGCGCCAGGCGGTGGCCAGCGGATGCGGCCGGTCCGCGGCGCTGATCACCACCAGCCGCTCGACGCGCGTCGGGTGACGCTCGGCGAAGGCCAGGGCCACCATGCCGCCGTAGGAGGCGCCGACGAAGCCGCGCAAGCGCTCGATGCGCAGGTGATCGAGCAGCGCCCGCAGGGCCTCGGCCTGATCATAGCTCGACAGGCTCGGGAACGGCTGCCCGGGGAGCGGTGCCGTGGACTCGCCGCTGCCGCCGAGATAATCGATGCCGAGCACGCGCACCTGCTCGCTGTCGAGCGCGCCTCCCGGACCGACCACTTCCCACCACCAGCCGGCGCGCGGCTGGGCGACATCGAACACGCGCCGGTGCGCGGAGATGCCCCCCAGGGCCGCGACCACCGGGGCGTCGGGCCGTCCGGCCAGCCGCCAGGCCAGGCGCGGCTCGCTGAGCTGTCCGCCATGATACAGCGGCAGGGCACGCGGCAGGGTGAGCACGCCGCTGCAGACGTGCGCCTGCACGCCGCCGGCCTCGTGCGGGGAACCGTCGCGCGTGGAAGGGGTGTGTAAGGCCTGGTCCAAAGCCGCTCCGCAGTCCTCGTGACATCGAGTGCTTCTGCGGATCCCGTGCGCCTCGTGCGCGCCGCCGAGTCCTCGAGATTAAAGGGCTACAGCGCGAGTCTGTCGGCCCTCATCTTTCGGCCGGACACTTGCCGGCCGCAGGAGTTGGCACCATGCCGGCCATCCGGCGGTTGCCCCGGCGTCTAAGGGCCTTTCCCTCAGCCGGTCTCGATGAGTGGCGGAAAGTCTAGAGGCGCCTCCCCGGAGGGTCAAGCCTCGCCGTAGACGGCCTCGCCGTCGAGCGCCCCGCCCTGGACGATGCGTCCCGACGCCACCTCCGGCCGCCGTGTCCCGACTTGCCGGCATCGTTCCATCCTGCTAACGTATTAATACGTTAGTACAGCCGAAGGAGCCGCCACGCCGCGCGCGGCCCATCCCGCCCGCGCGCCTCGCGCACACACCGATGAAAGCTCACCGCCTGCTCAGCGCCCGCCAGGAGGCGCAGGCCGAGCGCAGCCTGCTCGCGGCGCTGCTCACCCTGCGCAGCCTCGAGGAGTGTCGCGCCTTCCTGCGCGATCTGTGCACACCCGCCGAGATCCAGGCCATGGCCGATCGCTGGGCGGTGGTCGAGGGCCTGCGGCGTGGCCTGCCCTATCGGCGGATCCATCGGCAGACCGGCGTCAGTCTCACCACCATCGGCCGTGTGGCGCGCTACCTCGCGCAGGGCAACGGCGGCTACCGGCTCGCGGCACAGCGCATCGACGGCGAGCGCCACGCGCTCGAGGCGCACCGCGGCGGCGTGCCCGCGCCGCGCCCGAGCGCGCACGCCGCGCGCCCGCCGGCCCTGGAGGAGCGCGGCCGTCCCCCGGAGGAGCGTGGCCGCCATGGATAAGCCGCCACGCCTGAAGCTCGCGGTGCAGAAGTCCGGGCGGCTCACCGATCCGTCGCTCGACCTGCTGGCGCGCTGCGGATTGAAGCTGTCGCGCGGCAAGGATCAGCTGCTGGGGTTCGGCGAGAACATGCCGCTCGATGTGCTGTTCGTGCGCGACGACGACATTCCGGACCTGGTGCAGGAGGACGTGTGCGACCTCGGCCTGGTGGGCCTGAACGTCATCGAGGAGAAGCGCCTGGAGCTGGCCGCGCGCGGCGCCGAGGCGCGCTTCGAGACGCTGCGCAGCCTCGACTTCGGCCACTGCCGGCTGTCGCTGGCGGTCCCCGCCGAGCATGCCTACGACGGCGTGCGCTCGCTGCAGGGCCGGCGTATCGCCACCACCTACCCGCTGCTGCTCGGCCGCTTCCTCGAGCGCCGCGGCATCGAGGCCGAGATCGTCACATTGTCGGGCGCGGTGGAGATCGCCCCGCGGCTCGGTCGCGCGGATCTGATCTGCGACCTCGTCTCCACCGGCTCGACGCTGCAGGCCAACCATCTGCGCGAGGTGGAGACGGTGCTGGAGAGCCATGCGGTGCTGATCCGCACGCCCGTCGCCCTGGCGGCGGAAAAGCGCACCTGGGTGGAGCGGCTGCTGCTGCGCGTGGAGGGTGTCGAGCAGGTCAAGGAGAGCAAGTACATCATGCTGCATGCGCCGCGCTCGGCGCTCGCGGCGATCCGCCACCTGCTGCCGGGCAGCGAATCGCCGACGATCATCGCGCTGGAAGGCTCGCCGGAGCGCGTCGCGGTGCACGCCGTGTGCCGCGAGACCGTCTTCTGGGAGACGCTCGAGGCGCTCAAGAGGGCCGGCGCCAGCGCGGTGCTGGTGCTGCCGATCGAGAAGATGCTGGCCTGAGATGCAGATTCTGGACTGGCAGAAGCTCGACGAGGCGGCGCGCGCCGCCGCGCTGGCGCGCCCGGTGTTCGCGCTGCAGGCACGCACGCTCGCGCAGGCGCAGGCCATCATCGAGGCGGTGCGCGCCGAGGGCGATGCCGCGATCGCCCGCTATGCACGCGAGTTCGACGGCATCGATCTGCCGCAAGCGGCGGTGCCGCCGGCCGAGTTCACCGCCGCGCGTGCCGCGCTCGCCGCGGCCGATATCGCCGCCATCGAGCGGGCCATCGGCAACGTCGAGCGCTTCCATCGCGCCGGCCTGCCCGCGGAGCTGTCGCTCGAGGTGCAGCCCGGGGTGCGCTGCGAGCGCGTGACGCGTCCCATCGCCGCGGTCGGCCTGTACGTGCCGGCGGGCTCGGCGCCGCTGCCCTCCACGGTGGTGATGCTCGCCGTGCCCGCGCGCATCGCCGGCTGCACCGAGCGCGTCCTGTGCACCGCGCCGCAGCGCACCGGTACCGCCAACCCCGCGGTGCTGGTGGCCGCCGAGCTGTGCGGCATCACACGCGTCTTCAAGATCGGCGGCGCGCAGGCGATCGCCGCCATGGCCTACGGTACCCGCAGCGTGCCGAAGGTCGCGAAGATCTTCGGCCCCGGCAACGCCTGGGTCACGGCCGCCAAGCAGCTGGTCGCGGCCGACCCGGGCGGCGCGGCGCTCGATCTGCCGGCGGGACCCTCCGAGGTGCTGGTCATCGCCGACGACAGCGCCCGCGCCGAATTCATCGCCGCGGACCTGCTCGCACAGGCCGAGCACGATCCGCAGGCCCAGGCGATTCTGGTGAGCACCAGCGCGGCGCTGGCCGAAGCGGTCGTCGCCGCCCTGCACGAGCAGATGCGCGGGCTGTCCAGGCAGATGATTCTGCGTCAATCCCTCGCCGGCGCGCGCATCATCGTGGTGAGCGACCTTGCCGCCGCGGTCGCGATCTGCGAAAGCTACGCGCCCGAGCACCTGCTCATCCAGACGCGCGAGCCGCGCGAGCTGCTGCCGCAGGTGCACAGCGCCGGCTCGGTGTTTCTCGGCAGCTGGTCACCGGAGACCACCGGAGACTACTGCTCCGGACCCAATCACGTGCTGCCGACCTACGGCCACGCGCGCACCTACAGTGGTCTGTCGGTCGCCGATTTCACGCGCCGCATGAGCGTGCAGGAGCTCAGCGTGCAGGGACTTGCGGATCTCGGCCCGATCGCCAGCCGCCTGGCGCGCCTGGAAGGGCTCGACGCGCACGCCGCGGCCGTGGAGCGGCGGCTGGCCGCGCTCGCGGCCGCCGGCCCGCCGGTGCGCCCGTGAGCTGGCTCAGCGACATTGCGCGCCCCGAGATCCGCGCGCTGCGCGCCTACGAGCACGCCGCGTGGGAGCCGGGCCTGGTGAGGCTGCATGCGAATGAATCCCCCTGGCGCACCCCCACCGACACCTCCCTGGAGGGCTTGAATCGCTATCCCGAACCGCATCCCGAGCAGCTGACCGCGGCGCTGGCGGACCTGTACGGCGTGGCGGCGGCGATGCTGTTGGCCGGGCGCGGCAGCGACGAGCCGATCGATCTGCTGCTGCGCTGCTACTGCCGTGCCGGCCAGGACGCGGTGGTGATCTGTCCGCCGACCTTCGGCATGTATGCGGTGGCCGCGCGCATCCAGGGAGCGATCCTGCACGAGGTGCCGCTGCTGGCCGCGACGGGCTTCGGACTGGACGCCGCGGCGCTGCGCGCGATCGCGGCCGTCGGGCACGGGCCGCGGCGCGCGGCCCCCGTGAAGCTGGTGTTCCTCTGCTCGCCGAACAACCCGACAGGCAACCGCCACGACCCGGACGCGCTGCTCGCCCTGGCGCGCGCGCTCGAGGGGCACGCACTGCTGGTCGTGGACGAGGCCTATATCGAGTTCGCGCAGGGGCCTTCGCTGGTTCCGCAGATCGCGGACACGCCGGGCCTGGTGGTGCTGCGAACGCTGTCCAAGGCGCACGCCCTGGCGGGTGCGCGCTGCGGGGTGGCCATCGCGCACCCCGAGGTCATCGCCCTGCTGCGCAGGATCATCCAACCGTATGCCCTCACGCAGCTGACCATCGAGACGGTGTTCGCGGCGCTGCGGCCCGAGGCGCGCGCCCGCGCCGAGCAGCGCATCGCGGCGCTGAAGAGCGAGCGAGCGCGCGTGAGCGCGGCACTGCGCGCGCTGCCCCAGGTGCAGCGCGTGTGGCCCAGCGAGACCAATTTCCTGCTGGTGGAATTCACCGACGCGGGCGCCGCGCTGGCGCGCGCGCACGCCGCGGGGCTGCTGCTGCGTGACCTGCGCGGCGGCGGCGCGCGCGGCGGCGGCGCGCTCGGCAGCGGCGTGCTCGGCGAGGCGCTGCGCATCAGTCTGGGCACCCGCGAGCAGAACGATCGGCTGCTCGCGAGCCTCGGGGCCGGCGCATGAGCGCGCCCGAGCCCGCCGCCCCGACGCTGTTCGTCGACCGCGACGGCACGCTGATCGAGGAACCGCCCGATCAGCAGGTGGACCGGCTGGAGCAGGTCCGGCTGCTGCCGGGCGTGCTGGCGGCGCTGGCCAGACTGCGCGAGGCGCACTATCGGCTCGTCATGGTCAGCAATCAGGACGGGCTCGGCAGCGCCGCTTATCCGCGCGAGCGCTTCGAGCAGGTGCAGGCCTTCCTGCTGCGACTGTTCGCCTCCCAGGGAGTGACCTTCGATGCGGTGTTCGTCTGCCCGCACTTCGAGCAGGATCGCTGCGGCTGCCGCAAGCCGCTGACGGGACTGGTGCGTCAGTATCTGGCCGAGCACCCGATGGACGCAGCGCGCAGTGCCGTGATCGGTGACCGCGACAGCGATCTCGAATTCGCGCGCAACCTCGGCATCCGCGGCCTGCGGTTCGGTGCCGGCGCGGGTGACTGGGGGCAGCTCGCGCACGAGCTGCTCGCGCGCCGCGCGCGCGTCGAGCGGCGCACGCGTGAGACCGAGATCAGTCTGACCCTGGAGCTCGACAGCGGCGCACCGTGCCGGATTCGCAGCGGCATCGGTTTCCTCGATCACATGCTCGAACAGCTCGCCCGGCACGCGGGATTCCAGCTGACGCTCGAGTGTCGGGGTGATCTGCACATCGACGAGCATCACACCGTGGAGGATTGTGCCCTGGCGCTCGGCGAGGGGCTGCGGCGCGCGCTCGGGGACAAGAGCGGCATCGGCCGCTACGGCTTCCTGCTGGCGATGGACGAGAGCGAGGCGCAGGTGGCCATCGACCTGTCGGGCCGCGCCTATTTCCAGTTCGACGGCCGGTTCGGCCGCGAGCAGATCGGCACGCTGCCCACCGAGCTCGTGCCACATTTCTTCCGCTCGCTGGCCGACAGCCTCGGCGCGGCCCTGCACCTGACGGTGCGCGGCGAGAACACGCATCACATGATCGAGGCCTGCTTCAAGGGCGTCGGACGCGCGCTGCGCCCGGCGCTGCGCCGCGAGGGCACCGATCTGCCCAGCACCAAGGGGACACTGTGAGCGCCGCCGGCAGCGAGCGCCTGCCGCTCGACGTCGCCATCATCGACAGCGGCGGAGCGAATCTCGCCTCGCTGTGCTATGCGCTGGAGCGGCTGGGCGCGCGAGCGCACGTGAGCCGCGAGCCGGCGGCGATCGCCGCCGCACCGCGCGTGCTGCTGCCCGGGGTGGGAGCGGCAGCCGAGGCGATGCGCCGGCTGCGCGCCACGGGACTGGATGAGCTGATCCCGCAGCTGCGCGTGCCGCTGCTGGGCATCTGCCTGGGCATGCAGCTGCTGTTCGAGCACTCCGCCGAGGGCGACACGGGCTGCCTGGGCGTGCTGCCGGGGCGCATCGAGCGGCTCGCGCCCGCGCCGGGCATGCCGGTACCGCATATGGGCTGGAACACCCTCGAGCCTCTGGCCGCCGATCCGCTGCTGACGCAGCTGCCGAGTCCGGCGTACGCCTACTTCGTGCACGGCTATGCCGCGCGCGTCGGACAGACGAGCCTCGCCGCCGTGCAGTACGGCCGGCCGCTCGCCGCCGTGGTGCGCCGCGCGAACTTCTGGGGCGTGCAGTTTCACCCCGAGCGCTCCGCCGTCACGGGCGCGCGCGTGCTGCGCAACTTCCTCGCCCTGCCGGTGGACGGCTGCGGCGAAAGTCGCTGAAGCCATGCTGCTGATCCCTTCGATCGACCTGCGCGCCGGCCGCTGCGTGCGGCTGCTGCAGGGGGATTTTTCCGCCGAGACGCGCTACGAGCTCGAGCCGCACGAGCTGCTCGCGCGGTATCGGCAGCTCGGGGCGAGCTGGCTGCACGTGGTCGACCTGGACGCCGCCCGCGACGGGGCCCTGATCAATCGCAACCTGATCCATCGCCTCGCGGCCCAGCGCGCGGTGCGGCTGCAGGTCGGCGGCGGGGTGCGCGACGCGGCCGCGATCGAGCAGCTGCTCGCGCACGGCGTCGCCCGCGTGGTGATCGGCAGCGCCGCGGTCGAGCAGCCCGGCATGGTCGCCGCCTGGCTGGAGCGCTACGGGGTCGAGCGGCTGTGCCTCGCCTTCGACGTGCGCCACGACGAGCACGGCATCCCGCGCGTGCGCACGCGCGGCTGGCAGCGCGACAGCGCGCTGTCGCTGTGGGACGCCGTCGGCGGCTACGGGGGCAGCGGCCTCAGGCACGTCCTGTGCACCGACATCGAGCGCGACGGGGCGCTCGCCGGCCCGAACCTGGCGCTGTACGAGCAGGCGCTCGCGCGCTTCCCGGGCATCGCCTGGCAGGCCTCCGGGGGCATCGCCGGCGGGGCGGATCTCGCCGCGCTCGCCGAGCGCGGGCTGCCCGCGGCGATCAGCGGCAAGGCCCTGCTCGAGGAGCGCATCACGCGCGAGGAGCTGCGAGCATTCTTGCCAAACGCATAATCCCGTGCCTCGACGTGCGCGACGGCCAGGTGGTGAAGGGAGTACGCTTCCGGGAGCATCGCGTGGTGGGCGATATCCTCGAGCTGGCGCAGCGCTATCGCGACGAGGGCGCCGATGAGCTGGTGTTCTATGACATCACGGCCAGCCCCGAGGAGCGCTCGGTCGATCGCGGCTGGGTGACGCGCGTCGCGCGGCTGCTGGACATCCCCTTCTGCGTGGCCGGGGGCATCCGCTCGGTGGCGGACGCCGAGGAGATTCTCAACGCCGGCGCCGAGAAGGTCTCGGTCAATTCCCCGGCGCTCGCCGATCCGGACCTGATCGATCGGCTCGCCGAGCGCTTCGGCGCGCAGTGCGTGGTGGTCGGCATCGACAGCCAGAGCACCCCCGAGGGCTATCGGGTCTATCAGTACACCGGCGATCCGGCGCGCAGCCGCGACAGCCGCCGCGACACCCTCGCCTGGGTGCGCGAGGTGCAGCGGCGCGGCGCGGGCGAGATCGTCCTGAACTGCATGGCCTCCGACGGCACGCGCCACGGCTACGACATCGAGCAGCTGCGGCGCGTACGCGCCCTGTGCGAGGTACCGCTGGTCGCATCCGGGGGCGCGGGCGCCCCGGCGCATTTCCTGGCGGTGTTCCGCGAGGCGCTGGTGGACGCGGCGCTCGCGGCGAGCGTCTTTCACGGCGGCGCGATCCGCATACCCGCATTGAAGCAGTCGCTCGCCGAGGCGGGCATCGAGGTGCGCCGATGAGTGAAGCCACGCTCGACGGGCCCGAAGCGCAGCGGCCCGAGACGCCGCTGCCGGCGCGCGTCGCCTGGGAGAAGCTCGGCGGGCTGCTGCCGGTGATCGTGCAGCACGCGCTCTCCGGAGCGGTGCTCATGCTCGGGTATATGAATCGCGAGGCCCTGGAGGCGACGCTCGAGCGCGGGCGCGTGGTGTTCTTCAGCCGCAGCCGCGGCCGGCTGTGGGAGAAGGGCGAGACCTCCGGTCACCACCTGTCGGTGGTACGCCTGCGGCTGGACTGCGATGCGGACACGCTGCTGGTCACGGCGCTGCCGGCCGGGCCGGTATGCCATACGGGCACCGCCACCTGCTTCGGCGACGAGCCGCTGTCAGCGGCGCAGCCGCTGGCGTTTCTGGCGACCCTGGAGGGCATCATCGCGCAGCGCATCGCCGCGCAGCCGGAGGGCAGCTACACGGCGCGCCTGCACGCCGCCGGAATGCCGCGCGTGGCGCAGAAGGTGGGCGAGGAAGCGGTGGAGGTGGCCCTGGCGGCCGTCACCGCCAGCGACGAATCGCTGCTCGGGGAATGCGCCGACCTGCTCTATCACCTGCTGGTGCTGCTGCGCGAGCGCTCTTTGGATCTGTCCGCCGTCGTGCGCACCCTGCAGCGCCGGCACGCCACGCCCCCCACGTAGGCGGCTGCGCGGCGCTCCGTCGCCGCGCAGTCACCCTGTCCAGATCCCTCGCCATGCCCCGATACGGGACTGCGCTCACGTCCCGCGTCGCGGCTCGGTCCTCAGGGCAGGCTCGGCCCTCAGGGCACGCTGTGGCCTTGGCGCATGAAGCCCATGACCATGCCACTCAGAGTGCTGCCCGACATGATGAAGGTGATACCCACGATCAACAGCGCCGTCAGCGTCAGCAGCGGCGCATGTGCCCCGGACACCGACAGGATACCGAGCACGATCGCGGCCAGCCCCGTCACCAGCTGTACTCCCGCCGAGCCGGATGCCATCTCACCGGCCAGTATCTCGGTCCCGGAACGCGACCCGAGCCGCCGAGCGGCCGACTGCAGCTGAAACAGATGGCGCACCGAGCTGCTGCTCAAGAGCAGCGCCGCCCCGTAGGCGATCACGGCGATCGCGATCAGCGGGGCTGCGGCAACCCCGAGCAACGCCAGGATGCCGAGGACGATACCGCCGACACCGGCGAGGAACATCACCGCAACACCGGGATCCCCCGTCTCGGCGGCGGCCGGCACGATCGGCAGGACGGCGGCGTATTCCGACAGCAGCGTGCCGCCCTGAATCAGCATGGCCGCGCCGAAAACGATGACCGCCACTGCGTCCATGAGGACGTCGTGAAAGCCGGTCAGGCCGACGATGGCGATGACGGCCGTTGCGATGCCGCCGATCGCATCGATCAGGCCTCCATACGCCGCTGTCGTATTGGCGGTGGACCTCTGGTCCACGTATGTCGTGTTCATGATCTGGCTCCTCCAAACGACGAGCGCGCACGCTCGCTACGCGCAGTAGAGAGCCGCGAGGGTCGAAGGGTTCCCGGCTGCGCAGCCGCCCCGGGAGGATATCGGCACTGTCCCACATGTGTTTGTAGGACGGGCGCTTGCGCCGAAAAGTGCGCCGCAACCGCCGCCGTCAGCGCTGTCGCAGCGGCACCGGCGCCGCACCGGCGCCTCAGAGCACGAACTCGGGCGCGGGCTCGCGCAGGTTGTAGCGCGAGCTCATGGAGTGCCCGTAGGCGCCGACGTTCGCGATCAGCAGCACGTCGCCGGGCCGGGTCGGCGGCAGCAGCCGGTCGTGGCCGAGAAAATCCGCGCTCTCGCAGATCGGGCCGACGACGTTGGCGGCGTGGCTGGCCGGCTCATCCATGCGCGTCAGATTGATGATCTCGTGCCAGGCCCCGTACAGGGCCGGACGGATCAGCGAGTTCATGCCGGTCGCGATGCCGACGTAATGGACATCGTCCTTGGATTTGAGCTGCGTGACGCGCGCGAGCAGCACGCCCGCCTGCGCCACCAGGAAACGCCCCGGCTCGAGCCACAGGGCAATGCCGGCGCGCCGGCGACCGGTGCTTTGACGGGCCGCGGACAGCACCGTGTCGAGCTCGCGCAGATCCAGCCCCGGCTGCCCGGAACTGTCCGGCACACCGAGCCCGCCGCCTACGTCGATGACGCGCAGATCCGGAAAGCGCTGCGCGAGCGCGAGCAGTCGGGTGGCCACGTCCGCCCAGTTGTCCACGTCCAGCACGCCGCTGCCGGCATGCGCGTGCAGGCCCACGACACCGATCGCGTGGCGCGCGGCGAGCTCGGCGAGCGTCGCGGCCTGCTCGATCGGCACGCCGAACTTGGCGTGGGCGCCGGCGGTGCGCACGTGGTGATGATGGCCGCGGCCGGAACCCGTGTCGATGCGCGCGAACACCTCGCGCCCGCGGAACAGCTCGCCCCACTCGGACAGCACGAACAGATTGTCGATCGTGCACGTTACACCCTGCTGCATCGCCCAGGCGTATTCCTCGCGCGCGGCGAAGTTCGGGGTGAACAGGATGAGCTCGCGCGGCAGCTGCGGCACGCTCTCCAGCAGCCGCTGCACCTCGCCGCGCGACACGCACTCGAAACCCAGCCCCTCACCGGCCAGCAGCCGCAGCAGCTCCGCGTGCGGATTGGCCTTCATCGCGTACAGCACGCGATCCACCGACCGCAGGCCGAGCAGTCCCGCCGCCGCCGCCCGCACGGTGTCGCGATCGTAGACATAGGCGCAGTCGTGCTCGGCCGCCAGCGCCAGCAGCGTCGCGCGCCGCGTCTGCCACCACGGCGCCGGCTGCGCGGCGGCCACAGCGGGCGCCGCGGCGAACAACTGCTGCCAGCTCGGCCCGAGCACGCTGTCGCCGCGCACCGGCTGGATCAACCGCTCGTGCAGCTGCTCCACCAGCCGGTCGCCCTGATCCTCATCGACCACGAAGGTGAAGTTCAGATCATTGGCCGCCTGGCTCACCAGATAGATGCGCTGATCGGCAAACAGCTCGAAGGCCTCGCCGAGCCGGTGCAGGATGGCACGGATGTTTCTGCCGACCAGGCTCACCGAGGCGCACGGCCCGATCACCTGCGTGCGACACAGCTCGGCCAGTTCCGCCACCAGGCGCTGCAGCAGCACCGGGTCGAGCGCGTTGGCGGCCGGGTCGAGCGAGACGGTGACGTTGGTTTCCGAGGTGGACACCAGGTCCACCGACATGCCGTGGCGCTTGAACACCTGGAAAGCGTCGGCCAGAAAGCCCGCCTCGTGCCACATGCCCGGACTGTCCAGAGACACCAGTGTGACGCCCTTTTTTATGCACACCGCCTTGACCTGCGCCGTGCCGTCACCGCCGTCGGCGCTGATGTGGGTGCCGGGCAGCTCGGGATGCTGGGTGGCGTACACGGCGATCGGAATCTGCTGCGACTTGGCCGGCAGGATGCAGCGCGGGTGCAGGACCTTGGCACCGCTGCTCGCCACCTCCTGCGCTTCGTCATAATGCAGCGAGCGCAGCAGGCGCGCCTGCGGCGTGGCGCGCGGATTGGCGCTGAACATGCCGGGCACGTCGGTCCAGATCTCCAGCCGTCGCGCCTGCAGCTTCGCGGCGAAATAGGCCGCCGAGGTATCCGAGCCTCCCCGCCCCAGCAGCACCGTATCCCCGCTGGCGGAGCCGGCGATGAAACCCTGCGTGACGATCACATCGCCGAGGGCGGCGAGCTGTCGCTGCAGCTGCGCATCCGGCGCGAATGCGCAGGTGGCGGACAGGAGATTCCCGTGACCGGCAGCCTCCGGGTGCGGCTCGGCGGTGAGACCGGTACGCGCATCCCACCAGCGCGCCTCGATGCCGCGCGACTGCAGGAAGCGCGCGCCGATCTCGGTGGCCATCAGCTCCCCGATCGCCAGCAGCCGCGCGCGCGTGCGATCGCTGATCTCGTTCATCAGCGCGATGCCGCTGGTCATCTGCCGCAGCACCGAGAAATAGCGTTCCAGCTCGGGGCTCGTGCCCACGCCGAGCTCCTCGGCGAGCTCGCGATGACGCTGCTCGAGAGCGGCGAGCAGCGGCTCGTGCGCCCCGGCGAGCGCCGCCGCCAGCAGCTTCTCCAGCCGGTCGGTCACACCGGCGATCGCCGAGTGAACCACCAGTACGCGCCCGCCGAGGGCGAGGCGCGCCTTCACCACCGCGGCGATGTTGGACCAGTTATCGCGCGTGGCGACGCTCGTGCCGCCGAACTTGAGCACGACCCAGGATTGCCCGCTAGAGACCATGGCTTACCCGTGTAATCCGAGCCGCAGCCCGCTGGTGGGGCGCTTGCTCCGCTGACGAGCCCTCGGACGAGCCCTCGGACGAGCCCGTCGCGCGAGCTTCAGAGGTCGTCTTCGAAGATATCGCGCAGCTCCTTTTCGAGCTTGCGCTCCGCGAGCACCTCTTCGAGCCGGCTCCAGGCCGCCTTGCCCCGCTTGCCCTGCGAACGTGCGCGCTTGTCCACGCGGGCCAGCAGCCCGTCATAATCCGTGCTGTCCTCCGACTCGACGAGGAACTCCTCGTCGAGGTCGAAGCGCTCATTATCCCGTTCAGACATCGCTAAAAATCCAATAGAATCAGAGAGTTGCCTGTCAAATCCGCCACCGCGAGCAGCGAACTATAGCTGATTTGCGCGCGCCTTCACCACCTGCCGCGCGCGGGGCGCCGCCCGATGAGGCGGAAGCGACGGCCTCAGCTCTCGGTTAGGTAGACCGGTTGACCCGGCCGGGCGTTCAATAGACTCGCGGCACTGCCCTGCCGCACGGCCAGCTCGAGCATCGAGGCGGAGTTGATCAGCGCGACGCATTCGCCCGGCGCGGCCTCCTCATAGGTGCGCACCAGCCGCAGCGCACGTGCATCGCTTCGCAGTCGCACGTGGCGACGCGCCCCGACGGCGGCGGCCGGAATCGTCGTCAGGCAGTTGCCATAGTGATCGATCAGGGCGACCGTGCCGCAGAGTGCGCCGTTCGGGGCCTCCTCGGCGGGACGCAGCGCGCCTGCGGCCAGCACCTGCGGCGGACCGATCTGCTCGGCAGTCACCCGGCCGGTGGCCAGCTCGGCCCCGAGCGGGGCCATGATGTCGCGGCCGTGAAAGGTGGCACCGAGCGGCGCCAGCCCCAGCGCATCGAGCGCGGCACTCGTGACTCGATACGCCCGCGACTGCGGGCACGTCTGGGCCACCAGCCCCAGCAGGCCGTTGTCAGGCGCGACGAACAGCTGCCCGGCGGCGCGCAGCACGACGATGGCGCGCTCGCCGCCCACGCCCGGGTCCACGACCGCGACGTGCACCGTGCCGGCGGGAAACTGCCCGAGGCAGCAGTACAGCCAGTAGCCGGCCTCCTCGGGACGAAAGGGTGTGATGGCGTGCGTCAGATCAACCACGGCGAGCCCAGGGGCGCGCAGGAAGATGCGGCTCTTCATGATGCCGGCGTAGGGATCACGCACACCGAAGTCGCTGGTCAGGGTGATCAGCGGCCCGGCTGCCCTGGCTGCCCTGGCGGGCGTACGTCTCCTAGCGGGGGCGGCCATCCGCCAGGGCCGGATCCGGCTTGCCGACGGGCACGGAGGTTGACGCGGAAGCGGAGGCCGAGGTGGCCACGGATGCCGCGCCGGCGGGCGCGGCGCTGGCCGGTGGCGGCGCAGCTGGCGCCGGCGCGGCGGCCGCCTGCGCGGCGGGTGTGGCCGGCGCGGCGGGTGCGGCCGGCGTTTGCGAGTCGCCCGCGCCGGAGAGGTCGGCCTGCAGCCCCACCGTGGCCAGCACTCCATCCGCCTTCTTCAGCACGTCACGGGCGTATTCCCAGTTGATCGCGACGGTGTTGTCTCCGACGGTCTTGCGCAGCAGGTCGGAAAACTCATCCACGTCGGGCTCGAGACTCTGGCCCTGGTCATCTATCGGCGGGTGGGCCTCCAGCAGCAGCTCGCCGTCCACCCAGGCCACCTTGACGGGATCGTTGATGATGTGCACCGGAGTGCCGACCGGCACCAGCGGGAACAGCTGCGCGACGTCGTCGGGATAGAGCCGGATGCATCCGTGCGTGACCGGCATGCCCACGGCGATCGGATTGTTGGTGCCGTGGATCAGGTAAGTGCCGCCGCCGGCGGCCAGGCGCAGCGCGAACTTGCCCAGGGGATCGTCGGGCCCCGGCCGCACGATCGCAGGCAGCGGGTCACCGTCTTCCAGATGCTCCTTGCGCACGCCCGCGGGCACGTACCACACGGGATTTCTGATCTTGGCGATCACGTGCGTCAGACCGATCGGCGTGCGCCAGTCCATCTTGCCGATGCTCACCGGATAGGTGATGACCACACGCGGGTGGCCGCGGCGCGGCCTGGGGAAGTAGTAGAGCCGGTGCTCGGGCAGATTGACGATGATGCCGACATGCGGTCCGGGCGGCAGAATCAGCCGACCGGGGATGAGCACCTTCTTGCCGGCTCCCGGCAGCCACGGATCGATGCCGGCGTTGACGCGGATCAGCTCCTGCGAGTCGACGCGATACTTGGCGGCCAGATCGTAGAGCGTGTCCGCGTAGACGGTCGTCACCGTCTGATCCTGGCCGACGACCATCTGATCGGGGCTGGAGAGCTCGTAGGTGGTGGCGCGTGCCGGCGCCGCCGGCAACGCCAGCAGCGCAAGGCTGGCGGCACCCAGGAGGAGCGTTGCCATCGCGGTCCGCTGGCGGAGCCTCGAGGTGGGCCGCTTCGTGACGTCCTTCATGATCGCGATCGAAGCATATGCCGGCATTTGGTACGAAATCCTGATGTAGTCGACGCTTTTAGCCTACCACGCCGGGCGATAATCCGGCGGCACCCTAACGGCACCTTAATCTTAGCGCAACCCTCCAGCCAGGAAACAGTAGGTCGGCAGCTCATCCAGGAGTCGGGGGCGCTCGCCGCCGCAGACTCCCGCGAAGGCTCCAGAGCTTCCCCCCTGCTCCTCCGACCGACAGCGAAGTCATGCGGAACGCGCCAGCGCCATTGCAAGGAAGTACGGCATGAAGCGTGTGCTGTTCGTCGACGAGGATGCGGCGAGCATCGCCAGGCTGCGCGGCGCGTTCCTGCAGCCGGATGCGCCCTGGGATGCCGTGTTCGTGGGCTCCGGAGAGGAGGCGCTGGCGCAGCTGCAGACCGGCCACTTCGACGCCATCGTCAGCGACATGGGCATGCCGCGCATGGACGGAGCGCAGCTGCTGGCGACGGTGCGCGAGCGCCATCCCGAGGTCGTGCGCCTGTGCCTCTCGGACGCCATCGATGAGGAGCAGTTGCTGCGCGCCGTTCCGGTCACCCACCAGTTTCTGCGCAAGCCCTGCAATCCCGAGGCGGTACGCGAGGTGGTGGAGCGCGCCTGCTCGCTCGCCTCGATCCTGCACGATCCGGCGATCCGGCAGCTGATCAGCCGCCTGCACGGCCTGCCGGCCACGCCGCGCACCTTCCAGGACCTGTCGGCCGCGATCGCCCGCCCGACCGCCCATACCGCCGACATCAATCAGATCGTCAGCAACGACCGCGCCCTGTGCGTCAAGACGCTGCAGATCGTGAACTCCGCGCTGTATCGCCGCGGCGCGCCGATCACCACGATCTCCGCCGCGATCAACTACGTCGGACTGGAGATGCTCAAGTCCCTGGCGCTGTCGGCCTGCATGTTCAATGCGCTGGACGCCGCGCCCGCCACCAACCGGCTGCTCGCCGACCTGCAGTCGCGCTCGCTGCGCAAGGCGCGCTTCGCGCACGCTCTGCTCGAGCATCAGCACGGCGCCGACGAGGCCTTCACCGCGGCGCTGCTGCTCGACGTGGGCGAGGCGGTGCTGGCGCTCGGCGCACCGGCGCAGTTCGCGCGCATGATCGCGCTGGCGCGCGAGCGCGGCCTGCCCTGGCACGCGGTGGAGCCGGAGTGCTTCGGCGTCGCGCATCCGGAGGTGGGGGCGTGCCTGCTCGGGCTGTGGGGCCTGCCGCTCGAGCTGATCGAGGCGGTGGCGCACCATCACCACCCGAGCGCGGTGGCGCATGCGCAGACCTGCGTGCTCGCGGCCGTGCACGTGGCGGATGCGGTCGTGGATGCGACCGCGGACCGGCCGGTGCGGCTGCTCGATTACCTGGACGGCGCCTTCGTCGCCCGCGGCGAGGTGACACGCTGGCTGCGCGGCTGGAACATCGACGTGGGCGCCGGCGTGGCGGCACTGCAGGAGCCGCCCGCGCCGGAGGCGCCGTGAGCCAGGCGGCCGGCAGGCACCGCCTCGACAGCGTGCGCCAGCGGATCCTGTGCGTCGATGACGACCCGCTGGTTCTCGAGGACCTGCGCCGGGAACTCGAGCGCCAGCACCAGCTCATCACGGCGCCCGATGCGGCCGAAGGACTGCGGCATCTCGCGGAGGATCGCGACGTCGCGGCGATCATCTGCGATATGCGCATGCCGGGAATGGACGGGGCCACGTTCCTCGCGCGCACCCGCGCGCTCGCGCCCAATGCCGGCCGCATCCTGCTGACCGACCACGCCGACCTGCAATCGGCCATCGCCGCGGTCAACGAGGCGCAGATCCTGCGCTTCCTCGGCAAGCCCTATCAGAGCCGCGAGCTGCACGCGGCGGTGGAGGCGGCCATCGAGCACTATCGGCGCGCGGGCGTGGAGAACACCGGGCTGCGCCGCACGCTCACCGCGCAGATCAACAGCCAGGACGCCGTGACCGGCCTGGCCAGCCGCAACCGCTTCATCGAGACGCTCGAGGCGGTGTGCGCGGAGGCGGACGGCAAGGACCGCAACAGCTCCTTCGCGGTGCTGATGATCAGCATCGAGAACCTGCGCGACATCAATGCGCTGCAGAGCGTCGCGGCCGGCGATCAGGTGCTGCAGGTGCTGGCCCGCCGATTGCGCGAATACTGCTCGGGGGCTCTGAGCCTGGCGCGCTGGGGCGATGACGCATTCGCCGTGCTGCTGCCGGGCGACTTCACCGATGAGACCCGGGTGCTCGCCACCGCCGAGGCGCTCATCGCGCAATTCACCCTGCCGATCGATCTGCAGCACACTCCCTACCAGGTGCGCGCCTGCATCGGCATCGCGGGAGTGCCGGTGCACACCGGCGATGCGCGCACCGCGCTGAAGTTCGCGGATATCGCCGCGCGGCAGGCGAAGCTGCAGGGCGGCAGCATGGCCTGCCTGTTCCGCTCGGACTGGGCCTACCGGGTCGCCTACCGTCACCAGCTGCTGGTGGCGCTGCGCGAGGCGCTGGACAACGACGCGCTGCACCTGCATTACCAGCCGATCATCGATCTGAAGCACAGCACCGTCACCACGCTCGAGGCGCTGGCGCGCTGGACACACCCATCACTCGGGCCGATAGCGCCGGCGCAATTCATCAGCCTCGCCGAGGAGAGCGGCGAGATGCCGCGGCTGGGGCATTGGATCCTGCGGCGGGCCTGCCGCGACGCGCGCGCTCTGGCCGGCCGCTACTGCGCACGCGTCGCGGTGAACGTCTCGGTACAGCAGCTGCTGCACGAGGGATTTCTGACGCACCTGGACGATGCCCTGCGCCTTGCGCGGCTGCATCCGCAGGAGCTGGAGATCGAGCTCACCGAGTCGGTGCTGGCGAGCGATGCCGAGCGCTCGCTCGCGCTGGTGCGTGAGCTCAAGCGCCGGGGCGTGTCGGTGGCGATCGACGACTTCGGCACCGGCTACTCCTCGCTCGCCTACCTGCAGCGCTTCCCCGCGGATGTCATCAAGGTGGACCGCTCGTTCGTGACGACACTCGGCCAGGGCGGCGAGACCATCATCTCGGCGGCGCTGTCGATCGGTCGCAGCTTCGGCATGAAAGTGGTGATCGAGGGGGTGGAGACCGAGACGGCGCGCCGGCAGCTGGCGGCCCTCGGGGCGCGGCTGTTTCAGGGGTATCTGTTCGGCAAGCCCATGGCCCCGGCGGCGATCGACCAGTGGTTCCTCGGCTCGGCGTTCGCCGCGGCCCAGAGCCAGGTTTCCGCCGCCGAGGCCTCGCCGGCGACCACGACGGACGCGGCGGTACCGGCACGCCAGGCTAGCGCATCGAGTCCTTGAACAGGTGGGCGTGCGCGCCGCTCACCGGCAGCAGCTCGCTGCGATCCTTGAGCTTGATCTCGAGCGCCCCGCGGAAGGAGCGGTAGATCACGTCGATGGCGCTGACGTTGACGATCACGCTGCGATGCACCTGCCAGAAGACCTCGGGGTCGAGCTTCTCGCGCATCTGCCGCAGCGAGGCGTTCATCAGATAGGTGCCGTGCGGGGTGGCGAGCGTGGTGTACTTGCCGTCGGCGCGCAGGTAGCGGATCTCGGTGGCGGCCACCACCCGCAGCTCCCTGCCGTGCGGTACGGTCAGCCAGCGCAGATACCGCGACTCCGCCGGCACCACCTCCTTGAGCAGATCGAGGATGTGACTGAGGTCCGCCGGCACGCTGCCGATCCTCGCCTGCAAGCGCTCGACCGTGCGCTGCAGCCGCGGCACGGAGATGGGCTTGAGCACGTAATCGAGCGCCCCCTGCTCGAAGGCGGCGATCGCGTAGCGGTCGTAGGCGGTGACGAACACGACGTGCGCCCGGCCGCTCAGGCGCTGCGCCACCTCCAGGCCGTTCAGGCCGGGCATCTGGATATCCAGGAAGAATACGTCCGGAGCGCAGCGCTCCAGCGCCGCCAGCGCCTCGAGGCCGTCGCCGACCTCGGCGAGGATCGTCAGCTGCGGCCACAGCCCTCTGAGCGTGTCGCGAATCTCGCCGCGCACCAGCGGCTCATCCTCGGCGATCACGGCACCCGGTGCGCTCACGCGCTCATCCGTTCAGGCCCGGCACCCCGGCCGCGGCGAGCTGCTGACCCGTCTTGCCGCGCAGGTCCTCGATCAACGATTCGAGCTGCTGCTCGGCGCCCGGCTGCCGCGCATCGTAGAGCCCGCGGATGTGCGCCAGGCGCTCGAGGACCAGACGCGGATCCATCTGCGCCTCCGCGGCCGCCAATCTGGAGTCGATCAGACGCTGCTCCAGCCGCATGCGCGCGAGCTCGGCCACGCGCACCCCAGCCAGCATGCGCGCGGCACTCTGCCGATTGAGATAAACCAGCATGCCCAGACCCCAGTACAGACCGACCCCGACGCAGGCGCGCACGCCGAACGCCACCAGGGCGCGCGGATCGGACGGGCGCAGACCCATCGAGCCCAACCAGCCGCTCCAGCCGAGCAAAGGGATCAGGCAGAGCACCGTGGCCGCGGTCGCGCACGGCAGGGCCACGGCGAAGGCACGCCGTACCGGCCAGCCACGCAGCACCGCTTCATTACCCGCGAACGCCGCCAGAATCATGAATGGGGCGGCGAGCATCTCGCGGCTCATCATGGCCAGCAACAGCTGGGGATGCGCACCCCGGCCCCGGTCGACCAGCCACTCGAGCACGCTCAGGCTGACGGCAAAAGCCTCCGCGCCGATGAGCACCCGCCAGCTGACGGCGCGCAGCGTAGCGCGTGCGAAGCTCGCGGCCGCGCGTGCGTGTCGGGCGAGAAGCGCTAACGCGTCAGGCATGGCCGGGGCTGTCGCATCGGCATGCGTACGCTCGCCACCACGCCGCTCGGCAGCGCCGGACGCAGCGAGAGAACCGCGTCCTCTCCGTGCAGCAACAGCAGCCGTTGGCGCACATTGGCGAGTCCCGCGCCATGACCGAGCCGGGCATTCAGACCGCGACCGGAATCGGTCACCTCCAGCAGCAGCGCATCGCGCTCGCGACGCGCGCAGACGCCGATGCTGCCGCCCTGCAGCGTCGGATTGATGCCATGCTTCAGGGCGTTCTCCACCAGCGTCAGCAGCATCATGGCGGGAATCCGCACACCCGCCAGCTCCTCCGGCAGCGTGATGCGGTACGAGAGCCGGCTGCCCATGCGCACCTGATAGATGCCCAGATACGCATCGACCAGCTGCATCTCGCGCCCCAGCGGCACCTCATCCTCGCGCAGCCGCGGCAGTGCCGCCTCGAAGTAGCGGATCACGTTGTCCAGCATCGCGAGCGTGGCGGCCCGATCGCTGCGCGCCAGGGCGCGCACCGCCGACAGGGTGTTGAACAGGAAGTGCGGCTCGATCTGCGCGTGCAGCAGCCGCAGCTGTGCACGCTGCAGCTCCGTATCCAGGCCGGCGCGGTCGATCTGTGCGCGCAGCAGCGTGTCGCCCGCGTCGCGCGAGTAGCTGTGATAGGCGCATACGCCTACCACCAGGGAGGTCTCGAGCACCCCCTCCAGGAGGGCCCCCACCGAGCTCCAGTTCCAGCCGAAGCTGATACCTTCGAAATACTCACACCACAGACACATCGGGACCGCGGCGGCCAACAGCCACGCCACGCGGCTCGGGCCCGAGCGCGGCGCCAGATTCACCGCAAGCGTGATCAGGATCGGACCGGGGATCACCTCGATCAGATCCATGCCCACGGCGGAGAGGCTTGCATGCAGGGCGGAACGCACATGACCGGCCAGCAGATCGGGCAGCCCCACGATCGCCCCCAGACAGGCCATGACGATCGACAGCGCCGTGGCGTAGCCGATGCCGTTGAAGAGTGCGCGCGCGCGATCCGGCCAGTACAGCGGGCCGGTGGCCGGCAGCTCGATTGCGGGAGTGTTCATGAGACCGTGCGGCACTCCGGACCGGAACGTGTGCCCGCGCGCTGCGCGCCGGGCGATTCCCGGTGACGCGCCGATACTAGCCAACGCCCCTGCCGCTGTCACCGCGCACGCGCGCATCGGCGCAGACAAATGCAGCGGATCTGCCGCGGATTTACGCCCTGCCCGACCCCCATCATCGAGTTCGTTCCGATCCGTGGCGCATTCATTCCCCGTAGCGCGCCGTTCGTCGGAAAGTCATCGCGAACGCCGCGCCGTTCCCCGACGCTGCAGCCTGGGCAGACTCAGAAACCGCGTGCCCGGCGGCCGTACACACCGCTGGCCACCCATCAACTTCACGGGGAGCAACGACGATGAACATCTGGTTGAGATCGACCGCGGTCGCGGTCGGATTTGCCACCATGGCGCTGGTCGCACCGCACGCCTACGCCGGCTGCGGCGGCCTGCAGGACCCCGGCGCCATGCAGCCGGCGGTCTATCGGCCGGGCGCCGGTGGCGCAGTGGTGCTGACGCATTTCGCCGAGCCCGGTGATCCGTTCGGCGCCGCGCCGATCACCGGTCTGTGGAAATTCACCTTCACCGCCGAGGGTAACGCCGGCGGCCCGGGCGACGGCACGCTGGTGGACGCGGGCTTCGTGGTCTGGCACGACGATGGCACGGAGATCATGAACTCCGGACGTGCGCCGGTGACCGGCAGCTTCTGCCTGGGCGTGTGGCGGCGGGTGGGTGAATCGACCTACCACCTGAACCACTGGGCGCTCTCCTGGGTTCCCGGATATACCCCGGGTCTGACCCAGTCCTGGTCCTTGCCGCCGCCGCTGGGCCTGTCCCCCTCGCCGCCGGGCTTACCCACGCCACCGCCGGGCTCCACCTCCGAGGATGAGGCCTTTCAGTTCCTGGGTCCGACCAACATCCAGGAAGTCATCACCCTGGACCGAACGGGCGATCAGTATTCCGGAACTTTCCGCCTCACCCAGTACGAGTACGACGGCATCGACCCGACCGATGCCGTCACGACATTGAAGGTGATCGTCGGCACGGTCAGCGCAACGCGCATCAGCGTGCAGTAGCGTGCAAAGAGCCTGTGGTCCCTGACGCGCCGCCGGGCGCGCCAGGGACCGCACGGCACCAGGGTTCCCCGGCTGTAGCCTCAGGCGCCCAAGAGCGCTATAGTGTATATCCATACAGTCTCTTGCCGGTACTGGACCCTTTCATGGATCCGCTGGATGGATACCTTTGCCCAAGACCCCACCGCCATCGCCACCCGAGCCGAGCTGCGCGAGCGGCTCGCGCAGCTCGAGCGCGGCGGTGGCAGCGGTGCCGGTGGTGGCGGTGGCCACCTCGGCCACCGCGGCAACGCTGGCACGGACGGCGGGGCATACGCACTGCCATCCGGATATGCGGCGCTCGATGACAGCCTGGCCGGCGGCGGCTGGCCGCTCGGTGCGCTCATCGAGCTGCTGTGCGACACGAGCGGGATCGGAGAGCTGCAGCTGCTGCGGCCGGCTCTGGTACGGCTGGCGCGCGCCGGCCGCTGCATCGTCTGGGTCGCCGCGCCCTACCTGCCGTACGCTCCGGCGCTGGCACGGCAGGGACTGCCGCTCGAGCGGCTGCTGATGATCCGTTGCACGCGGCCGCAGGAGTCGCTGTGGGCCACCGAGCAGGCGCTGCGCTGCCCGGCGGTGGGTGCGGTGCTGGGCTGGTCCACGCACATCGTCGATCGCAGCCTGCGCCGCCTGCAGCTGGCCGCCGAGGCCGGCGGCTCCCTGGGCATCCTGCACCGTCCGGCAGTGGCCGCGGATGAGCCCTCGCCGGCAGCGCTACGGTTGCGGCTGCACGCCGCACCCGATGGACTGATGCTGGAGATCAGGAAAGCCCGTGGCGGCCGGGCCGGCGCGCGGCTGCACCTCACGAGCGCGCACCTCGGTGCGCACCCCGGCGGCCGGACGACACCGGCCGCAGATCCCGATGCTGTGGTTGTGCATCCGTCTGCCGGCGCTGCTGCGTGACACCCAGGCGGCCAGTGAGCGCGCAGCTCTCGAGCGGCTGGCCGCCTGGGCCTATCAGTGGAGCAGCCACGTCAGCTATCGGCTCAGCAGTGCGGCCGAGGCGGCCGCAGCGGCTGCGGCTGCAGCGCCTGCGGCTGCAGCGCCGCTGACTGGCGCGTCGACCCCGCCGCTGCTGTGGCTCGAGCTGGGCGCGAGCCGCGCGTTGTTCGGCGAGCCCGCGATACTGCTCGAGCGCATCGAGCGGGAGCTTGCGCAGCTCGGCTACAGCCACAGCTGCGCCATCGCGCCCTCGCCTACCGCCGCTGCGCTGCTGACGCATGCCGAGCAGCCAGACGGTGATGCCGCCGGGCGCTGCGCGCTCACGTGCGACGAGCTGCGCTCGCGGCTCACCCCGCTGCCGCTGACGTGGCTCGAGCTGCCCGCCGAGACGCTGCAGGCGTTGCGCTCGGCCGGTCTGACGCGCATCGGCGAGGTGCTCGCGCTGCCTCGCGCGGCGCTGGCGCGACGCTTCGGACCGCAGAGCGGCCACTACCTGGCGCGATTGACCGCGCAGGCGAGCGATCCGCGGCCGGCCTTCCGGCTGCCCGAGAGCTACCGCGCGCACTGCGAGTTCGACCATGAGCTGCAGCAGAGCAGCGCGCTGCTGTTTCCTCTGCAGCGGCTGCTGCAGGAATTCCAGGGCTATCTGCGGGCGCGCGACTGCTCGGTGCAGCACTTTGCGCTCGAGCTCGGGCATCACCCGCGCGCGGCCCCGCCCAAAACCGCCGCCCCGCTCACCGCCGCGGCCCCGGTCACCCATGTGGCCTTCGGGCTGTCGGCGCCGGCGCGCGAGGCGGAGCGCTTTCTGCTGCTGGTGCGCGAGCGCCTGCAGAGCCTCGCGCTCGCGGCTCCCGTGCGCTCGTTGACCCTGACAGCCGATGCCTTCACCGCCCCCTCGATCGTACAGGGCGACCTGTTCGGCGGCGGGGCGCAGCGGCTCGGCGAGCTGTCGCAGCTGCTGGATCGGCTGCGCGCGCGGCTGGGCACGCAGGCCGTACAGGGCTTTCACTGCCGCGCCGATCATCGCCCCGAGCACGCCTTCGCTCTGGTGCCGCCCGAGCAGACCCGACCCGAGCGCGAGCAGCGTGCGGCGCACACGCCACGCGGTGGGACGACCCGCGCCGTGGCAGCAGCGTGCGCGGCTTCTTCGGCCCTCTCCCCGGCCGCGCGCCCGGCCGCCCTGCTGCCGCAGCCCCGGCGCATCGAGGCCCCCCGCGCGCTGCTCGCCGGCCCCGAGCGCATCGAGAGCGGCTGGTGGGACGGCGCCGGGGTCGTACGCGATTACTACGTGGCACGCGCCGCCGATGGCGCGCGGCTATGGATGTTCCATGACCTCGCCGACGATGCCTGGTATCTGCAGGGTCTGTGGGTATGAGCCGCAGCGCTGAGGCGAGTCCTCCGGCAGCCATCGGCTACGCCGAGCTGCATGCGCTGAGCAACTTTTCCTTCCTGCGCGGCGCCTCGCACCCGGCCGAGCTCGTCGAGCGCGCTCACGCCCTCGGCTACCGCGCGCTCGCGCTGACCGACGAGTGCTCGCTGGCCGGCGTGGTGCGCGCGCACGAGGCGCTAGGCGATCTGTCGCGGCGCGAGCCGGCCGCGGAGGCCCGCTCCCGACGGACCCCGGGCACGGCAGAGTCATTCCAGCTGATCATCGGCGCGGAGTTCCACACCGCCTGCGGCCTCACGCTCGTGCTGCTCGCGCCCTCGCAGCGCGCCTACGGGCAGATCTGCCAGCTCATCACGCTCGGCCGGCGCCGCTCGCCCAAGGGCGAGTACCGTCTGCTGCGCGCGGATTTCGAGAGCGGCCTGACGGATTGCCTGGCGCTGTGGGTGCCGTCGGTGGATGCCGAGGGCGCACAGGCGGCGTGGCTGCGGGAATTCTTCCCCGGCCGCGGCTGGGTGGCCGCGCAGCTGCATCGCGGTCCCGATGATGCGCGGCGGCTCGCGCAGACGCTCGAGCTCGCACGCGCGGCGGGGTTGCCGGCGGTGGCGGCCGGTGACGTGCACATGCACGTGCGCGCGCGGCGCAGGCTGCAGGATGCACTCACGGCGATCCGCCACGGCTGCACCCTCGATGCGGCCGGCTGGGCACTCTATCCGAACGGCGAGCGTCACCTGCGCTCGCTGCGGCAGCTCGCGGCGCTGTATCCGCCGGCGCTGCTGGCCGAGACTGTCGCGATCGCCGAGCGCTGCCACTTCTCGCTCGCGACGCTGCACTACGAGTACCCCGCCGAGCTGGTGCCCGAGGGCCGCAGCGCCAGTGAGCACCTGGCCGCGCTGACCGAGCAGGGCGTGACGCGCCGCTGGCCGCTCGGGGTGCCGCCGGCGGTGCGCGCGACGATCGAGCGGGAGCTGGCGCTCATCGCGGAGCTGCGCTACGAGCATTTCTTTCTGACCGTCGAGGACATCGTGCGCTACGCGCGCGAGCGCGGCATTCTCTGCCAGGGGCGCGGCTCGGCGGCCAATTCCGCGGTCTGCTACGCGCTCGGCATCACCGAGATCGACCCCGCGCGCATGCATCTGCTGTTCGAGCGCTTCATCAGCCGCGAGCGCAACGAGCCGCCGGACATCGACGTCGACTTCGAGCACGAGCGGCGTGAGGAGGTGATGCAGTACATCTACCGCAAATACGGCCGCGAGCGCGCAGCGCTCGCCGCCACGGTGATCTGCTACCGCACACGCAGCGCCATCCGCGACCTGGCGCGCGCGCTCGGGGCGCAGCCCACGGACATCTCCCGTCTGACGCGCCTGCATCTGTGGTCGGAGCGACCCGCGGACATCCAGCGCCAGGCGGCCGCGCGCGAGCTGCCCCTGTCCCGCGCGCGCCTGGCGCTGCTCGCGCGCCTGGTGCGCGAGCTGGTGGGCTTTCCGCGCCATCTCTCGCAGCACGTCGGCGGCTTCGTGATCTCCGGCGAGCCGCTCGCGACGCTGGTGCCGATCGAGAACGCCGCGATGGCCGAGCGCACCGTCATCCAGTGGGACAAGGACGATCTGGAGTCGCTCGGACTGCTCAAGGTCGACGTGCTCGCCCTCGGCATGCTCACGGCGCTGCGCCGCTGCTTCGCCCTGCTGCAGCGTCACTGCGGCCGGCGGCTGACGCTGGCGGACATCCCGCCCAAGGATACCGCCACGTTCGACATGATCTGTCGCGGCGAGACCGTGGGCGTGTTCCAGATCGAATCGCGCGCGCAGATGAGCATGCTGCCGCGCCTGCAGCCGCGCAGCTTCTACGACCTGGTCATCGAGGTGGCGATCGTGCGGCCGGGGCCGATCCAGGGCGACATGGTGCATCCCTATCTGCAGCGGCGCATGCATCCGACGAGCGTGCACTATCCGAGCAAGCAGCTCGAGGCGGTGCTCGAGCGCACGCTCGGGGTGCCGATCTTCCAGGAGCAGGTCATGCAGATCGCCGTGGTGGCCGCTGGCTTCACCCCCGGAGAGGCCGATGGGCTGCGGCGCGCGATGGCCGCCTGGAAGCGCCGCGGCGGCCTTACGCCCTACCGCGAGCGGCTGCTGTCGGGCATGGCCGCCAACGGCTACGCCCCGCAGTTCGCCGAGCAGATCTACAAGCAGATCCTCGGCTTCGGGGAATACGGCTTCCCCGAGTGTGTCGCGGGTGATACGCGCATCGTCGATGCGGATTGCGGTCGATGGCTCAGGATAGATGAGATCTACTGCGGCAAAGCCACGATCACGCACACGTTTGCCTGTGCCGAGGATCTGAAACTATGTAAGCGCCGGGTGATGGCTGTCATCGCCAGCGGTGCCAGACCCGTGTGGCGTTTGCGGACCGCTCTGGGCCATTCGATAGACGCCAGTGCAGAACATCCCTTCTTGACACCGGGCGGCTGGCGTACGCTGGCGCAACTCCGGATCGAGGATCATGTCGCGGCCGCTCGCTCGCCCCGACGCGCCGAATCGGCTATCGACTGGGACCGCGTGGTGAGCATCGAACCGCTCGGCAATCAACCGACCTATGATCTGCAGATCGAGGGGAATCACAACTTCCTGGCCAACAATCTCATCGTGCATAACTCGCACGCCGCCTCCTTCGCGCTGCTGACCTATGTGTCCTCCTGGCTCAAGTGTCACGAGCCGGCGGCTTTCGCCGCGGCGCTGATCAACAGCCAGCCGATGGGTTTCTATGCACCGGCGCAGCTCACGCAGGAGGCGCGCCGCAGCGGGATCGGCGTGCTGCCGGTCGATGTGACGGTCAGCGAGTGGGACTGCACGCTGGAGGCGCCGCCGCGCGCGCCTCCGGCGCCTCCTGCGGCTGACGCGCCGGCGCGAACCGATCAGCCGGCACTGCGGCTGGGGCTGCGGCTGGTGCGCGGGCTGGTGCAGGCCGACGGCGAGCGCATCGTGGCCGCGCGCGCCGCGGGGCCGTTCGCCGCCATCGACGAGCTCGCGGTACGCGCACAGCTGTCGCAGCGCGCGCTGCAGAGCCTCGCAGCCGCCGGGGCGCTCGCGGCGCTCAGCCGCCACCGGCACGAGGCCAGCTGGCGGGCGCTGGGCGTCGAGCGGCTGCCCGGACTGCTACAGGGGCTGTCGGCGGATGAACCACCGCTCGAGCTGCCCGCGCCCACCGAGGGCCAGCAGATCCTGGCGGATTACCGGCACCTGGGATTGACCACCGGACGGCACCCGCTGGCGTTGCTGCGCGGGCGGCTGGCGCGCTGTGGATTCAGCAGCAGTGTGGATCTGCGGGGACTCGCCGATGGCAGCCGGGTGCGCGTCGGCGGCCTGGTCACTCACATGCAGCAGCCCGCCACGGCCTCGGGCGTGGTGTTCGCCTCACTGGAAGACGAAGGCGGCATCCTCAACATCATTCTGTGGCCTGACGTGTTCGCCACGCAGCGGCGCTGCGCGCTCGCGGCGAGCCTGCTGGTGGTGGACGGTACGCTGCAGCGGCGCGACCGTGTGGCGCACGTCATCGCGCAGCGGCTGCACGACCGCTCGGCCTGGCTCGGCGGCCTGCAGCGCAGCTCACGCGACTTTCATTGAGCGCCCTGTGGGAGGCTCGCGTTGCCTGTAAAATGCCTGACAGTACCCGCCGTCCCGCGGCCGCAGCGTCCAGGAGGGGAGCATGCTCGTCGTCACGACCGAAAACGTCTCCGGCTACCACATCAAGGAAACCAAGGGCCAGGTATTCGGTGTCGTGGTGCGCAGCCGCGGCCTCGGCGGCAACATCATGGCCGGCCTGCGCTCGCTCGCCGGCGGCGAGATCACCGAGTACACGCAGCTGCTCGAGGAGGCGCGCCGCCACGCCGTCGATCGCATGGTCAGGAATGCAACCCTGATGAACGCCAACGCCATCGTGATGATGCGCTTCGACTCGGCGGAGATCGGTCAGACGATGAGCGAGATCGTCGCGTATGGAACCGCCGTGGTGATCGAGCAGAGCTGATGGGATACGTACGCGGACCGGTGTGGAGCGATGGGCGCGGAACCGGCACGCTGCACGGGGCTGAACGGTGAGCCGGCTGCGCACGCTGCTGCTGGCGGTTTCGAGCGCCCTGGTGCTTGCCGGCGTGGCAATGCTGATCGCGGGACCGAAGCTGCCCGGTATCGAGCTGCTGGTGATCGGCCTCTTGTTTCTGCTCGGCACGCTGTTCGAGCGCTGGCGTTACAGGCCATCGTCCCCCGCCGGCGCGCACTGGGAACCCACCGGCGAGCGCTTCGAGGATCCGCACACCGGCAAAGTGGTCGAAGTGCTGTACGATCCGCGCAGCGGACAGCGGCGCTACTCGGCTGCTGACGAAGAGCGCGACGGGCAAGGACGGGGACAGGGACAAGGGCAAGGACAAGGGTGACCAGGATGCCCCTCATGGAAGCGGCCCGCCTCGAACGACGGCATGGCCGCAGTCTGTCGGCCATCGCGCTGTGCGTGGCCTGCGCCGCGCAGGGCAGCGCCTGGGGGGCCGCCCCGGGTGCCAGCGCCCGCACCGCGCACACGACGAACACGGGAACGGCGCTGCCCTCCCCGGACAGCCCGCCGACGGCCGCCGATCTGCAGAGCGCACAGCTGTGCAGAAAGGATGTGAACTTCATGGCCTACTCGACCCTGGAGCCCGGAGGACAGCGCGTGCAGGAGTCGGTCACCTGGGACGATCGCAGCAACAGCTATGTGGTGCGTGGGCCGATCCTCGGCGCGATGCTCAACGACCCTGGCGTCAGCACGATTCCGAGCGACGCCGCCGCACCGCAGACGCTCTTCCGGATAGCGATCCGCGCGGATTACTCCAATCCCATCGAGCGTTTCTGCGAGTACAACTTCCAGGAAATGGCGGACTGCGACGCCCACGGCGACATTACCTACACGCAGATCTTCACCGACTGCGATCTGCAGACGCTACGGCACGTAGTGATGATCACGCCCGATCAGGCCGGCTCCGTGCAGCTGATCGACATCAGGTTTCAGGATGTCACGGGCGCGTTCGGCAATCCGCTGGACCTGTCCGAAGGCACGGATCTGCGGCTGCGGATGCGGTAGCGCGGTAACGCGGTAACGCGGTGACTGGCGCCGGCGCTCAAGGCGCAAGGCCGCTGCGCCGCCGCGCCATTGCCGCCGCGCTATCGCCGCCGCGCTATCGATGCAAGTCGGCACGCCCTCATGGCGCTCAGAGCCTCGTACAGTCATACGCATGTGTCACGTAGGGAAAGGCGATCTGCGCGCGCTCGCGCAGCTGCGGATGCGTCCCGGTGAGATCCTGCAGGCGCTGCCGCACGCGCGCCTGCTCGCCGGCCGGCAGCGCGGCGATGAAGCTCACCGATAGAAAGCGCTCGATGATGACCTGCTGCGGCGGCCCGATCGCCGCGTGGCGCCAGCTCGCCAGCCGCAGCCCGGAGAACAGTCCGCGCGCCGGCGGCTGTGTGAACACCTCGCGCCAGCGTCCCGAGGCGAAGCGCGGCGAGCCGGCTTCATAGGGCGCGAGAATCGCCGTGATCGCGGCGACCCAGTCGACCGACTCGTCGCGCACGTTCCACACCAGGCCGAGTCGCCCGCCCGCGCGCAGCACCCGATGGATCTCGCGCAGCGCCGTGAGCGTGGCGAACCAATGAAACGCCTGCGCGCAGGCGACGGCATCGGCTGCGCCGCCGCGCAGCGGAATCGCCTCGGCCAGGGCGCCGATCACGGCCGGCGGCGCCGGCTGCGGCGTCTGCGGCTGCGGCGTCGGCGTCTCGAACTGCGCGCGCATCGCCGCCACCGGCTCCAGGGCGAGCACGCGCGCCGCGGTGCGCGCCAGCAGCGCGGTGAACTTGCCGGTACCCGCGCCCAGCTCCACGACGCTCGTGCCGGGCCGCAGCTGCAGCTCATCGCGCAGCCACTCCAGCAGCACCGCGGGATAGTCGGGCCGTCCGCGCACGTACGCGTGCGCGCCGGAGGAAAAGCCGGCGCTCGCGGCCGGATGCAGCTCGGGAGCTTCGCTCATGGCTGTGGCGGCGGCTGGCACCTTCCCGCTATGGATCGATCGGGCCACATCGGATCGCCCGAAGGGCGTCAATCATAGATCCGATCAGGCGGGGCGTCGCCGGGCGAATTCGCCGCATGTCCCCGATCCCGCTAAGATGCCGCACCGACGGGCGGTGTTCCGCCGTTGCGTCGTTGCGGTGGCGGGAACAGCTTGCGGGGTTGAAACGGCTCGGGGGCGGCACGATGACCGGTCGCACCATCGATATCGGCGCTCTGATCGAGGGGCGCGGGCTCAGCGGGTTCAACTACCAGCTGATCGTGCTGTCGTGGCTGATCACCGTGTTCGACGGCTTCGACATGATGACCATCAGCTATACGGCGCCGTACCTGGCCGACCAGTTCCACCTCGACAAGACCATGCTCGGCGCCATCTTCTCGGCGGGAACGGCCGGAATGATGCTGGGCGGATTCGCGTTCACCTGGCTGGGCGACTGGATCGGCCGCCGCCCGGCGCTGCTCCTGACCGGGTTCATCTTCGGGGTGCTGACGATTCTGACCGGCCTGGCCGGCAGCTACGAGTCATTTCTGTGGCTGCGCTTCCTCGACGGCCTGGCGATCGGCGGCATGCTGCCGCTGGCCTGGGCGCTGAACATCGAATTCGTGCCCAAGAGCATGCGCTCGAGCGTCGTCACCGTGATCATGATCGGCTACAGTATCGGCACCTCGCTCGGCGGCCCGATCACCGTGATGCTCGCGCCGCGCTACGGCTGGCCGGCGGTTTACTACGCGGGCGGTCTGGGCTCGCTGCTCGCCTCGGCACTGCTGCTTTGGCGCCTGCCCGAGTCGGTGCGCTTCCTCGTCAGTCGCGCGCGCTCGCCGGCTCGCATCGCCGCGCTGCTCAACCGCATGCGACCCGAAGTCGGTGCCGACGCCGCGGATCGCTTCATCCTCGGGGCCGAGCCGGTGGCGCGCGAGCCGTTCAAGCCGCGGCAGCTGTTCGCCGGGCGCCTGCTGTACATCACGCCACTGCTGTGGGTGGGCTACATCGCCAGCACCCTGGCGATCTACCTGGTGGTGAACTGGAGTCCGACGCTGTTCGAGCAGATGCACTTCGCCCGCTCCACCGCCGCCTACGTCGCCTCGGCCGGCAGCCTGTTGGGGGGCCTCACCGGGCTGGCGTTGATGCGCTTGACGGACGGCAAGGGACCGGTCGCCGTGGCCTTCTGCCCGATCATCGTCATACCGGTGCTGCTGACGGTAGGCCTGCTGCAGCCGGCGCATGCGGCCCTCATCCCCCTGACACTGCTCGCCACCCTGCTCATTGTCGGCGGTCACTACGGGGTCCACAGCATCGCCAGCATCTACTATCCGACCGCGATTCGCGCCAGCGGCGGCGGCTGGGCCACCTCCATCGCCAAGTTCGGCGGCATTGCCGGACCGATGATCGGCGGGGTGCTGCTGCAGGCGGGCGTGACGGCCATGCGCATCTTCGCATTTCTGGCCGTCTGTCCGGCCGTCCTGGCGGCATGCGCGCTCGGCATCGCCTTCATCGTACGGCGCGCATCGCTGGTGGCGCTCCCGGCTGCCGCGGCGGTCGCCCCCGAATCATGAGAGCCGCGCACGGCCGCCACCCGTGGGCAGACAGGGAGCCGCCGCCGTGGACCGGGCAGGGCTTCGGCACGCACACGGTCAGCAGCATCGAGAGCCGCCATGAGCTGCGCGGCCAGAGCGTCGCCGACGGCGATGCCGGCGAAGTCAGCGTGCGGCGCCCGCCTGCGGCATGAACCTCGACTACACCACGCTGCTGGTGGTTGCCGCGGCCGTCTCGGGCGCCCTGGTGCTGCTGGATCATTTCACCACGGCGCAGGCCGGCGCGGGCGGCGCGCTGCATCAGGGACCGGGCGCGCGCCTGATGCAGCAGGTCTACGCCTATGCCCGCACGCTGTTCCCGGTGATCCTGATCGTGCTGCTGATCCGTTCATTCCTCTTCGAGCCGTTCCGAATTCCCTCCGGCTCGATGATGCCGGGTCTGGTGGACGGCGATTTCATCCTCGTCGACAAGTATTCCTACGGGCTGAGACTGCCGCTGCTGCACACCGAGATCCTCTCGGTCGGCAAGCCGCAGCGCGGCGACGTGATCGTGTTCCGGGAGCCGACCGACCCCTCCATCGATCTGATCAAGCGGCTGGTCGGCCTGCCCGGCGATCACGTGGTGGTGCGCGACAACCGCGTCTTCATCAATGGAATGGAGATGCCGCTGCGTTCCGACGGCAAGTACCCGGGGGACTTCGGCTTCACCGGCTCGCCGCTCGCCCTGGAATACTTCGGCACGCGCTCGCACGTCGTGATGTTCGCGCCCGATCGCTGGGTCACCGACTTCGAGGGCACGGTGCCGCCCGCCCACTACTTTTTCATGGGGGACAACCGCAACGACAGCGAGGACAGCCGCTTTCCCGAGGTCGGCTTCGTCCCCGCGGCCAATCTGATCGGCCCTGCGCGCTGGATCTGGTTCAACTGGCACCTGCCGGGCTGGCCCAACTTCGCGCGCATCGGCATGCGGATCCGCTAGTGGCGCCGCGGCGGTGACGCGCGGGCCGCCCGCGAGCCGAACACCGCCACATCGATCGCGTCCGCCATCGCCCGATAGCCCGCATCATTGGGATGCAGGTGATCGGTATCGTTGAAGCTGGTGCGGATGTACCGGGGATTTTGCGGGTCGCGTACCACCGCATCGAAATCGACCACTGCGTCGAAGGCGTGAGCCGTGCGGATCCATTGGTTCACCGCCTCCCGCACGCTCTCGCCGCTGTCGCTGTAGTACGCGGCGCCGCCGAACGGCGTCAATGTCGCCCCCATGACGCGAATGCCGCGCAGATGCGCACGTTCGATGATCTGCTTCTGCGCATCGATCAACTCCCGTGCCGTCACCTCACCGGCGCTCTGCACGCCGGGCAGATGCGGGAAACCGATGTCGTTGATCCCCTCCAGCACGATCAGCCACCTGACGCCGGGCTGGCTGAACACGTCGCGGTCCAGGCGCGCCAGCGCCGCGGTGCCAATGCCATCGTTCAGCAGCCGGTTGCCGGAGATTCCCTCGTCGATGACGGCCCAGTTTCCGCGCGCCGAGCCGGCGAGCAACCGCTGGGCGAACTGACCGACCCAGCTGCGGTCCGTATCGGGCGTGGAATTCACGCCGTCCGTAATGGAGTCGCCGAAGGCGACGATCAGGCCGGTGCCGGACGGGGCGAGCACATCCACCCCCGAGAGCCAGTACCAGGATTGCCGCGTGCTCGCGTCCGGTAGAGACGCCGCCGCGGTGAAGTCTCCGGTCCCGGAAATATAAGTGGTGTGCAGGCCGGTCAGATGCTCGGTCGGATCGGCGGTCTGACCGGCGACGTACACGCTGACCGCCAGGCGCGTCAGCGGCGCGATGCGCAGATCCACCGGATCACTCAGCACTTCCGCTCCCACGGGGATCAGCACCGACGGCTGCCCGCTGAAGGTGAGCACGCGGTCCGACGCGGCGACGATGGCCGAGCCTGCGCCGCTCAGCGCGATGTGCGCCGCGCCGATCGGCAGAGGGGCGGCACCGAAGGCATTGGAGAGCTGCACGCGCACACGCGACCCGCCGATGCTCGTGCGCACGATCATGCGCACCGTCTGGTGATCGAAGCGTGGCGCCGAGGCAAACCCCGGCGCGCGATTGCCCCCATTGGCATTGCCCGCATTGGCATCACCGGATCTCGTGCCGGCGCGAGGGGCCGGCGCACGCCCAAGCGCGAGGTGGGAGGTCTGGGGCGCCGCCGCCCAGGTGGCTACCCAGTGAGCCGGCGCGCCGGCGGCGAAAGCGGCATGCCACCAGGGCGCGAGCATGAGGAGCACAGCCAGCGGCAGGCTCGGGAGTGATCGCGCCGGCGCCGATGGCGACAGCGGCGAGGGCGCGGGCTGCGGCCCCGGCGGCGACACGGGTGACAGCCATGGCAGCGACGACAGCGACGACAGCGACGACAGCGGCATGGACGGTCCCCCCGGCAGATCGTTATGGGCCTTTACCGCTAGGATGCGCCCGGCCCCGCAGGCAGTCCACCAGAGCCAAGGCGCCCTCGCCCGCGCACGCGCCCGTGCAGGTGCAGGCGCAGGTGCAGGTGCAGGCGCCCGCGCACGCGCAGGCGACGCTCCCGGCCGCCGCTTCAGGGAGTCCCCAAATGCATCTATTCCTGCGCGTCCGCACCCACCGCCACCCAGGCCAGATCCGCGTTGGAGACCGAATCGAGCCTGAACGCGCGGGCCGCGGCCAGCATGCGCGTCAGCGCCTGCGCCAGGGGCAGCGGTGGTTTCGAATCCCCCTTGCGGGCCTTGTGGAAGCGCACGGGATTGACGCGTGCCACGACGTAGTTGCGCAGGTAGGGGGACTTGAAGCCTCGCGCCTGCAGTGACTGCACGATCCGCTTGACCTGCGCGTCGATGGCAAGCAGGCGCGCCGCAAAGCCCTCGCGCTCCCGCAGGCTCGCGCCGAGCGGGCGCTCGCTGAAGCGGTCCTCCTTCTTGAGGAAGGCAGCATAGGCGCCGCCGGCAAAGCGCGGTGCCTGCTCGTACAGGATGCCGAGCGTCAGCAGCTCGGCCGACTCGAACTCGGCGGCGTACTGCGCCTCGCTCTGCGTCCCCAGGCGAGCCAGGCTGCGGGCCATGCGGATGACCTCCAGACTGCGATCGCGCAGGTTGTGCGCCTTTTCGGTATTCAGAGCGAGGATGCGGTAGGCGAGGGATTCGTCGGGGGAGATCAGGGCGGTGATCTGCCGCAGCCCGAGCAGCTTCGCGGCGGCGAGCCGATGCCGGCCGTTGGGAGTCCACAGCCGCCCCTCCTGACCGCGCACCACGATGAGCGGATCGAGAAACGCCGAGACTTCCTCGATCTTGGCCGCGAGCCGCCGGCAGTGCGTCGGGGACAGGTCGCGCTGGAATGGCGTGGGTTGCACCGCGTCCAACGGAACACAGGCGAGCAGCAGCGCGCGGCCGCCGAGGGGCTCGTGGTAGGCGCCGAGCGGCACTCCTCCGAGGCTCCTCACCCGCTCGACCAGCGCCGCGACGTCGGGGTGGTCGAGGGAGAGCGGGATCTGGGCGAGCTCGATGCCCCGAGGGCGCGAGCCGGGGGCGAGCTTGCCGCGCCCGCGCCTCGCGCGCTCTCGCCCGCCGGGGCGCGTCGCTCCTGCGCGCATCGGCCTCGCTGCACGCTTGCGCGCGCCTGCCGCCGCGCCGCGGGTTGCGGTGGAATCGCTCTTCACGGTCGCGCTCAGTATCCCACCCGCGGACATGGCTGGCGAGGGTCCGCCACCCCTGGCGCGACCCTGGCCGGAGCGGTCAGCCGCATTCAGCGGCAGCGATCCTGAGGGTGGCATAGGGCCTTCCAATGGATTTACGTCACGTAAATCCATTGGAAGGCCCTATGCCATCACCAGGGTTGACTCCTCCCTGCGCTGCTGACCGCTGCTGACCGCCGCTGACCGCCGCTGACCGCTCTGGCCGACCGGCGTGGCCCGCTGCGGTCAATCGAAGGGCTGACGTCTGATGATGGTTTGCTCGCGATCCGGCCCGGTCGAGATCAGGTCCACGGGCACGCCGACCAGCGCCTCGATGCGCTGCAGGTACGCGCGCGCGTTCGGCGGCAGGAGCTCGAGCGCCGTGACACCCAAGGTGGATTCGCGCCACCCCGGCAGCTCCTCGTAGACCGGCTCGGCTTCGGCATACGCATCCGCGAACAGCGGCGGCTCCGACAGCACCTCGCCACCGAGCCGATAGCCGCAGGCGATGCGGATGGTGTCCAGTCCATCCAGCACGTCGAGCTTGGTCATGCACAGACTCGAGACGCTCGAGTGCACCACGGCGCGCCGCAGGGCGACGGCGTCGAACCAGCCGCAGCGCCGCCGCCGCCCGGTGACCGAGCCGAACTCGTGGCCGACGCGCGAGAGATGCTCGCCGTAATCATCGAACAGCTCGGTGGGAAACGGGCCCGCGCCCACGCGCGTGGCGTACGCCTTGACGATGCCGATCACGTGATCGAAGGCGCAGGGACCGAGTCCGGTGCCGGTGGCCGCCCCGCCGGCGGTGGTGTTCGAGGAGGTCACGAACGGATAGGTGCCCACGTCGATGTCGAGCATCGCCGCCTGCGCCCCCTCGAACAGCACATTGGCGCGCTCGCGCCTGAGCCGCGCGAGCGCGCCCGTGACGTCGATGATCATCGGCCGCAGCCGCTCGGCGTACTGCAGCTGCTCCTCGAGCGTGTGCTGGAAGTCCACCGGCGGCTGGGAGAAGTAGCGCTGCAGCACGAAGTTGTGGAAGTCCAGCACCTCCCCGAGCCTGGCGGCAAAGCGCTCTCTCTGGAACAGGTCGGCCACGCGCAGCGCGCGGCGCGCCACCTTGTCCTCATAGGCCGGCCCGATGCCGCGGCCGGTGGTGCCCAGGGCGTTGGCGCCGCGCGCGCTCTCGCGCGCGAGGTCGAGGGCCACGTGCGAGGGCAGGATCAGCGGGCAGGCCGGGGAGATGCGCAGCCGCTCGAACACCGGCACCTGCTGCGCGCGCAGCGCCTCAGCCTCGCGAAACAGCGCCTCGAGCGACAGCACCACGCCGTTGCCGATCAGGCACTGTACCCCTGCGCGCAGGATGCCGGCCGGAATCAGCGACAGAATGGTCTTGCGGCCGTCGATCACCAGTGTGTGGCCGGCGTTGTGCCCCCCCTGGAAGCGCGCCACCGCCGCGGCGCGCTCGGCCAGCAGGTCGACGATCTTGCCCTTGCCCTCGTCGCCCCACTGCATGCCGATGACGATCACGAACCGGCCCATCAACCGCACCTCGAGGCCGGCTACTGCGCGGCGCTGGTTGTTCCGCTGGCGCTGCGCAGGTATTTGAAGAACTCGCCCTGCGGCGTGACCAGCAGAATGTCGCCCTCGTGGCCGATGACCTTGCGGTAGGCCTGCAGACTCTGAGTGAAGTCCGCCAGCTCGGGGTTGCGGCCATAGGCCTGCGCGTAGATGGCCGCGGCGCGCGCATCGGCGACGGCGCGGATGTGCTGCGACTGACGCGTCGCGTCGGCGAGGATGTCGGCGCGCTTGCGCTCGGCGGCGGTGCGGATCTGCGCCGCCTGCAACGTGCCGGCGGCATTGAGCTGCTCAGCCTGGGTGTCGAGGTGCTGCTCCATGCGCTGATAGACGGCGTTGGCGGCCGCGTCGGTCAGATCGATGCGCTGCAGTTGCAGATCGACCAGGTCGACTCCGAAGGTGCGCGCCGCCGCGCGCAGCTGCCCGAATCCCGCAGCGTCGAGACCGCCGCGCGCCGTGCGCGCCACGGCCGCCAGCGGCTCGTGCGCCACCGCGCTCTTGAGCCGATCGCGCGCGAGGTCGGCCAGGCGCTGCGCGGTCACGTCCAGGTCCCCGCCGGTGCTGCGGTAGAACAGCGGCACGTCGCCGGTGCGCCAGCGCAGCAGGAACTCCACGTTGAGCGCCTGCTGATCGCTCGTCAGGAAGCTCTCACCGGTGTACGTGCGGGTGATGATGCGCCGGTCGAAGCGCTGCACCTGGTCGATCGGCGCCTTCAGGTGCAGGCCCGGTCCGTATTCGGTCGCCGCGAGGCGCCCGAAGCGCGTCAGCAGCGCGCTGTCACCCTGCGGCACCGAAAACACCGAACGATATCCCAGCAGCACCAACAGCACGGCGATCAGCGCGCCGCTCACACGCGCGCCCATCAGCGCTCTCCCCGATCGCGGCTGCGATCATCGCCACCGACCCGGTCGCTGGGGATCTCCGGGGCGCTCACCTCGGCGGTGGCAGGCACGCTCGCCGGGTGCGGCGCGCCGCTGCGTATCGCCTCCGCCAGTTTGTCCAGCGGCAGATTGATCACCGTGCCGCTGGGGGCATCGACGAAGATCTTGTGCGAGCCGGCGAGGATCTCCTCGATGGTCTGGATGTAGAGACGGTCGCGCGTGACCTGCGGCGAGAGCGCGTACGCGTCGGCGAGCTGCGTGAAGTGCTCGGCGTCGGCGTCCGCCTGGGCGACGGTCTGCGTGGCGTAGACCTGCGCGTCGCTGATCTGCTGCTGGGCGGCCGCCTGTGCCTTCAGGTCCAGGTTGTCGGCATAGGTTTGCGCCTCGCTGAGCGCGCGCTGCCGCTCATCGGCGGCGCTGTCGGCCTCGTGCTGGGCGGCGACGACCGGATCGGGCAGCTCCACGTCCGTGAGACTCACGCTGCCGACCTCGATACCCGCGCCATAGCGGTCGAGCATCTGCTGAATGCGCGCGCGCGCCTGCTCGCCGAGCTGCTCGCGCGCGTCGCCGGAGAGCAGCGACTGCAGCGGATCGGCGGCGGCGAGCTCCCGGATCACGGCCTCGCTCGACTGGCGCAGCACCGCGAGCGGCTCACGCAGCTCGAACATGTACAGCCGCGGATCGGCGACCCGGTACTGCACCGACCAGGACAGGTCGATGAGCCCCTGATCGGAGGTGAGCGTCATCGCCTTGGCGTCGAGCGAGTCGAGCCCCTCGACTTTGAGCTTGGTGAGCGTCTGAATGGGCCAGGGCCAGTGCCAGCCGCTGCCGGGCAGCTCGGTGGAGACATAACGGCCGAAGGATTGCACGACACCGCGCTGCGTGGCGCCGATCTGGTAGTAGCCGCTGGCCAGCCAAACCGCGGCGGCCAGCGCCACGAGCACCAGCGCCGCGCGGCTGCGGCTGCTGCCCGGGCGCCACAGGCGCTGCACGCGCTCCTGCCAGCGGCGCAGCAGGTCGTCCAGGGATGCATTGTCCGGCGCGCTGCGCGGCGCCGGCCGCCTGTTATCGTCGCCGGGTTGATTCCATGCCATGGCGGAAGGACCGTACCGATCTTCGGAACACGCCTCGATACGCGGCGTTCAACAGCGCGCGGCGGAGCTGCCGGGCGCCGTCACTGATTCTAGGTAGCCCTCCTGCGGGGCACAAGACACCGGCGCCGCGGGCGGCGCAGCACGCGCGGCGGCCACGGCCTCGGGCAGTACGCGCGGCGCGGCGGCCGCGGCCTCGGGCAGTACGCGCGGCGTGGCGGCCGCAGGTTCGGGCAGCACGCGCACCCCGGGCTGCGCGGCCCAGGCGTCGAGCTCGGCGGCGGGCAGCTCCACCTGCAGCTCCGCCGCGCCGTCCTCGCAGGAGCGCTCCGCGTGCACCACCCCCGCGGCATACAGGCGCGCGCGCAGCGCCCCGGCGCCGACCGGCAGGCGCAGCCAGCGGCGACGCACCTGCAGCTCGAGCCGCTCGGCGATCACCGCGCGCAGCCACTCCAGTCCGCTGCCGGCGGCCGCGGATATCCAGATGCGGCTCGCGCGCCCGTCGGCGTCGCGCTCGAGGCGCGGCGCGAGCCCGAGCCGATCGATCTTGTTGTACACACACAGCTGCGGGATGGCGCCCGCGCCGATCTCCTGCAGCACCGCGTTGACCTGCGCGAGGTGCTCGACGCGCTGCGGGTCGCTCGCATCGATCACGTGCAGCAGCAGCTGCGCCTCACGCGCCTCCTGCAGCGTCGCCTGGAACGCGGCGATCAGCTCGTGCGGCAGCTCACGAATGAAACCCACGGTGTCGGCGATCACCACCGGGGCGGGCAGGCGCAGGCGCCGCACGGTCGGATCCAGCGTCGCAAACAGCTGATCGGCGATGTACACGTCGCTGCCCGTGAGTGCGCGAAACAGTGTTGATTTGCCGGCGTTGGTATATCCCACCAGCGCGACCGCGGGCACGGGGACCGCCGCGCGGGCGCTGCGGCCGGTCTCGCGCTGCTGCCTGAGCCGCTCGAGCCGACGCGTCACCGAGCGCATGCGCGCGGCGAGCAGCCGCCGGTCGGTCTCCAGCTGCGTCTCGCCCGGTCCGCCGCGCAGCCCGATGCCGCCCTTCTGACGCTCCAGGTGCGTCCAGCCGCGCACCAGGCGCGTGGACAGGTGCTTGAGCCGCGCCAGCTCCACCTCGAGCTTGCCTTCGAAGCTGCGCGCGCGCTGCGCGAAGATGTCGAGGATCAGCTCACTGCGGTCCAGCACGCGCACGCCGGTGAGTTTCTCGAGGTTGCGCTCCTGGCTCGGAGTGAGCGGATGATCCACCAGGATCAGCTGCGCATCGCCGGCACGCGCCGCGGCCGCGATCTCCTCGGCCTTGCCGCTGCCGACGAAATAGCGCGGATCGGGGCGCTCGCGCCGCCCCGTGATGGTCGCCACCGGCTCGGCACCCGCGGAGCGCGCCAGCGCGTGGAACTCCTCGAGATCGCCGGGCCTGACCGGATCGCCGAGACCCAGACGCACGAGCACGGCGCGCTCACCTGCGCCCGGCTGTCCGACGATGCCGCGATCGGTGTCGATAGCTCAGTCCGCGGTGGTTTCGGCGGTCGCGCTCTCCTCGGCCGCCAGGCGCACCGCGCGCGCGGGCACCACGGTCGAGATCGCGTGTTTGTACACCATCTGGCTGACGGTGTTCTTCAGCAGCACCACGAACTGATCGAACGAGTCGATCTGACCCTGCAACTTGATGCCGTTCACCAGGTAAATGGATACCGGCACGTGTTCCTTGCGCAACGCGTTCAAGAAGGGGTCCTGCAGAGATTGGCCTTTGGCCATGCTTTTCTCCTTATTTTTCAACCGGTTCCATCATCGGGTGGGTCGCGGGACCCGCCTCGCGCGAAACCTCGTTTTGGGGTCATTCCAGGGTCAGAAGCACATCGAGACGCATTCTAACATCCCGCGTCATGCCGGTCATTCGCGCGTGATGGCGAGAATGTCCGCCGCCAGGGCTTCCGCCAGTCCCACAGGGTCGCTGCAGGGGCGGGTCGGGATATGTTCGCGGCGCAGCCAGGTCAGCTGCCGCTTCGCCAGCTGGCCCGTGGCGATGATGGCCTGCCGTTCGGCCTGCTCGCGATCCGCCCCTGCGGCGAAGATCGGCCAGAGCTGGCGATAGCCGACCGCGCGGATCGAAGCATGGCGCTCGGTGAGATCCCCGCGCGCGTGCAGGCGGCGCACCTCCTCGAGCAGCCCCGCCTGCAGCATACGCTCGAAGCGCGCGGCCAGTCGCGCGCGCAGCTCGGCGCGCCCGGCGCCATCCTGGCCCGGCGGCACCAGCGCGTAGCGCAGCCATCTGAAGCGCTCGCTCGTCCCGTGGGTCGAGCGCTGCCAGCGCGAGATCGGCACCCCGGTGAGGCGAAACACCTCCAGGGCGCGCTGGATGCGCTGCGCGTCCTGCGGCGCGATGCGCGCCGCGGCGTCCGGATCCACGCGCGCGAGCTCGGCGTGCAACCGCGGCCAGCCCTGCGCCTGCGCCCGGGCATCCAGCTCGCCGCGCAGCGCGGGCGACGCCGGCGGCAGCGCGGCAAGACCGTGGTACAGCGCCCGCAGGTACAGCATCGTGCCGCCCACCAGCAGCGGCACGCCACCACGCCCGTGCACCGCGCCGAGCGCCGCGAGCGCGTCGCGCACGAATTCCCCGGCCGAATAGCTCTCGGCCGGATCGCGGATATCGATCAGGTGATGCGGCACACGCGCCCGCTGGCGCATGTCGGGCTTGGCGGTGCCGATGTCCATGCCGCGGTACACCTGCGCCGAATCCACGCTGATGATCTCGGCGCGCACCCGCGGCGCCAGCCGCTCGGCCAGCCGCAGCGCCAGCTCGCTCTTGCCCATCCCCGTCGGGCCGGTGATCAACACGACCGGCGGTACCCCGCCACCCCTCATGCGTGATCCCCGTGAGCGAGCGCGCTCAGCGGCCGCGCAGGAACAGCTGGTCGATCTCGCGCAGCGACAGGTTCCGCCAGGTCGGACGCCCGTGGTTGCACTGACTCGCCCGCTCGGTCTGCTCCATCTGCCGCAGCAGCGCATCCATCTGCGCCGCGCTCAGCAGGCGCTGTCCGCGGATCGCCGCGCGGCAGGCTATCGTGCCGAGAATACGGTGCGCGGCGCCGTCCAGATGGTGCACTCCGAGCTCGCCGCTCAGCTCGCGCGCGAGCTGCGTGAGCAGCTGCACGACGTCCATCTGCGCCAACAGCACCGGCACGCGCCGCACCGCCAGCTGCGCGGGCGCGAGCCGCCGCACCTCGAAGCCGAGCCGCTCGAGCTGCGCGTTCTCGGCCAGCAGCGCCTCGATCTCGTGCTCGGCGGCATGCACGACCAGCGGCTCGAGCAGCAGCTGCGAGGCGGGCTCGGCGCCCTCATAGGCGCGCTTGAGCTGCTCGTAGAGCACGCGCTCGTGCGCCGCGTGCGCGTCCACGATGACCAGACCCTCGCGGTTCTGCGCGAGGATGTAGAGGCCGTGCAGCTGCGCGATCGCGATGCCGAGTGGCTGCTCGGCCTGCGGCTCCGCGACCGTCAGTGCGCGCAGCGACTGCGTGCCGGGCATGGCGGGGAACGGCAGGCCCATCGCCGCCGTGTCCGAGGCGCCGCTCGTCGGCTCATCCGGCCCCCACTCACCGGCGCGCGGCGCGCCGGGCGGCAGCGCGCCGGGCGGCAGCGCCCCGGACGGCAGCGCGCCGGACGACAGCGCGCCGGACGACAGCGCGCCCGGCTGAGTCCTGGCGAGGGCGCGCTCGATGCGGTGAAAGACCGCGTCGTGCACGGCGCGGCTGTCGCGGAAGCGCAGCTCCAGCTTGCTCGGATGAGCGTTGACGTCCACTTCGCGCGGATCGAGCGACAGGTACAGCAGGTAGCTCGGGTGGCGGCCGTGGTAGAGCACGTCGCGGTAGCCGAGCCGCGCGGCGTTCGCGAGCAGCCGGTCGCGCACTGCGCGGCCGTTGACGAACCAGAACTGCTGATCCGGCTGCCCGCGCGCGGCGGTGGGCAGTCCGAGCCAACCGGTCAGCGAGACGGGGCCGCCCGAGGCGCTATCGAGCGCGAGCGCGTGGCTGCGAAACTGATCCCCGAGGATGCGATCGAGCCGCCGGGCAATCCCCGCCGCGTCCTGCGCCGCGGGCAGCTGCAGGATGCTGCGCCCGTCGCGTCGCAGCTCGAAGGCGACCGCGGGCGCCGACAGTGCCAGCCGCTCGACCTGCCGCACGATGTGGCCGAACTCGGTGCTCTCGCTGCGCACGAACTTGCGCCGCGCGGGCACGTTGTAGAACAGATCGCGCACCTCCACGCTGGTGCCCACCGGGTGGGCCGCGGGCCGGGGCGGGCTGCGCTCCGCGCCATCCACCGACAGCTCCTGGCCATGCTCGCACCCCGTGCGGCGCGACACCAGACGCAGCCGCGCCACCGACGCGATCGAGGGCAGCGCCTCGCCGCGAAACCCGAAGCTCGCGATGCCGATCAGATCCTCGCTCGTGGCGATCTTGCTGGTCGCATGCGGCAGCACCGCCAGCACGAGCTCCTCGGGCTCGATGCCGCAGCCGTCATCACGCACGCGAATCAGTCCGAGCCCGCCGCGCTCCACGTCGATCTCGATGCGGCGCGCACCGGCGTCGAGGGCATTCTCGACCAGCTCCTTGACCACCGAGGCCGGCCGCTCGATCACCTCGCCGGCGGCGATCTGATCGACGAGATGCGGGGGCAGAACGCGTATCGGCATGATCGGGATGGGGCGCTCCTGCGCCGGCGGAGGCTCGCGATCTTATCATCGGGGCCGCACGGTCCCGCGCGGTCCCGCGCGGCAGCCTGCGGCGCGGCCCGTGGCTCAGATCGGGCTGGCGCCGCGCGCTACGAGCGCGGATCCGCCGCCGTGCGCGCGGCGGAGCGCGCGAACAGGCTGCCCTGCGGTGGATACTGGCGAAAGTAAGCGGCGATGCCGCGGAAGATCGCCTCCGCCAGAAGCTGCTGCTGCCGCGGGTTGCGCAGGCGCCGCTCGTCGGCGGGGTTGGAAATGTAGGCGGTCTCCACCAGCATCGAGGGCACGAACGGCGACTTGAGCACCACGAACGCCGCGCGCTGCACCTCGCGCTTGCGCACGTCGCCGACGGCATCCAGCGCGTCGAGCACATCCTGCGCGGCCTCGCCGCTCTGGCCGATACTCGCGTTCTGCGACAGATCCAGCAACACCGAGCGCAGTGCCGGCGCCTGCGCCGACAGCGGGATGCCTCCGCGCAGATCCGCTGCATTCTCCTCCTCCGCCAGCTCGCGCGCGGCCGCGCTGGAGGCGCCGCGCTCGGACAGGATGTAGACCGAGGCGCCGGAGATGGCCGGGTCACGCACCGAGTCGGCGTGGATCGACACGAACAGATCGGCATGCGCCGCCTGCGCGCGCTCGATGCGCCCGAGCAGCGGCACGAAGTAATCCCCGTCGCGCGTCAGCACCGCGCGCATGCCGGGCGTGCGGTCGATGCGCGCCGCGAGCGCGCGCCCGATCGCCAGCGTCACATCCTTCTCGTGCGTGCCATCCGGACCGGTCGCGCCAGGATCCATGCCGCCGTGCCCCGGATCGATCGCGACGATCACTGCGCGCTCGCCCGCTGGCGCCTGCGCCACGCCCAGGCGGCTCGAGACCATCCTTCCAACGGCGATGCCGGCGGCCCGTCTGTCAGCCGTCGATCTGCCGGCGGTCGATCTGCCGGCGCTCGATCTGCTGGCGCTCGAACTGCTGGCTGTCGATCTGCCGGCGCTCGATAACTCGACGTACAGCTGTGGGGTACGGCCCCGGCGCCATCGCAGCCGATAGCCGACCGCTCCCCGCAGCGCAATCACCAGGCGCAGCTCCTGCCCCCTGCCCTCACGGCGCTCGCTGGCGCGCAGGCCCGCAACCACCCCGCCGTGCGGCACCGCGGGCAGTCGCGCCGCACGACGGGTCTGCGGCAGATCCACGATCAGCCGCTGCGGGTGCTGCAGCCGGAAGGCACGTGCGTCGACCGCGGAGGTCAGCGCCAGCGTGAGCGTGCCGCGCGCGGCATCGCTCTGCAGGCTCATGTGACGCACCAGGCTCGGCGCGGCCGCCGCCGCGCCGGCCCA
>DATJSD010000002.1:0-5431 GCA_035504335.1 Steroidobacteraceae bacterium
ACATCCAGTCCCGGGACGGTCTCGAGCACCTCGCCGGGACGGAAGGCGGGTGTCAGCTGGGCCTCGGTGCCGGTGATCACGCCCTGGCTGGCGGTCGTCGACTTGCCGATCAGCTGCAGACGCTGCGCGGAGACCGTGACCTCCTGCAGCTGCCCCGCCTCCGCGGTATTGGCGCTGGATTGTTCGGCGGAGCTCGCCTGCGCCAAGGGCGGGGAAGCTGTCGGTGCGGTGGCCGCGCGGTCAGCGGACGAAACGGCGGATGGCGTTGCCGGTGCCGTGGAGCGCGGCGGACTCTCCTGGCCCAATGCGCAGCCGGGGGCGCCGCAGGCCAGCAGCAGCGCGGCACGCACAGCCAGGACCACGGGGGTCGCTCCTCTCATTATGCTCCAAGCTCTCCTTATTCGAGCCTCGCAATCGCGCTCCGCGAGAGTGCTCTCGCACGGTCGCTGACGCGGAATCGCATTCGGCAATCGTCGATGACAATTGAAGAGCGCACCGACCGCCGCCGCAATTGCGGTAACTGCGGGTTATCTGGTCGCTCAAACGGATGCCTGCCGGCACTCTGCTGGTCGTGGCGCGAGCGACGCGTGCCGTCCGGTCTCCTGGCTTACGGCTGATGCCCAATGAGCGCGGCTTTTGGGGCCTGCGGGTCCCGGTGGCGCGCGGCACGTGACGCTGGCAGATTCGGCGAGATCACCCTCCCTTGCACCGTCGAATCGACGGCGCCTGTCAGGACACTACGTACGCGGGCATCCGTCCCCTCATGCTTTTCTGCCCGCTCAGGCCGCCGACTGCTGCGGATATAGACGCTCGTATTCGCGGACCAGTGGAGTCGTCGCTCGGGACGATCAGCTCGGCGACACTGCGCCAGCCCTGCCCGTCGGGATAGGCGCAAAGTTGGCGAAGGTCCCGTGGATGGCAGACCTGAGCGAGAGCCCCAGCGCGGGCGATTTGCGGTCCGGACTGACTTTTCCAGTGTGGGCGCCAATTGGCACATGTCGGCGTACGGAACAGAATAACCTCACTCGTCGTCTATACATCAGTACAGGACTGATGTATGCTAAATCATTGATGTATAGGGCGATGGGCACAAGCCAGAATATGATCTCGTCTCGTAGCCGCGACCGCGGAGAGCGGGCCGTCCGCGCCGTTTTCCCGCCCACCGTGAGAATCAAGGCGACTAGCACCGATAGAGCCGCTGATTTCAATGTGAACGGGCAGCCCGTTGAAGTGAAGTGGATCGGCCCCGGCTATTTGGGCGACGTTCGCGCCGTACTCAAAAGGCGGTCGAAGCGGAACGTAATCCTAGTTGCCCGCCAAATGTCGCCGGGCGCGCGTGCCGCGCTTTCGGAGGCCGGCATCAGCTGGGCGGACGAGACCGGTGCTGCCGAGATAGCCATCGGCACCATTCTCGTCTCCAGAAGCGGCGCGCCAGTCAAGAAGGCGCACGATGTCAAGCACTGGACAGCGGCGGTGATTGCGGTCGCCGAGGCGTTGCTCTGCGGCACTGGAGGCACGCAGGCCGCAATGCAGGCGGCAACCGGGCTCTCGGCTGGCAGCTGTGCAGGCGCTTTGCGATTCCTGGCTGACAAGGAATTACTCACGGCCGCCGCGAAACGCGGCCCGGCGTCTGCACGCTGTGTTTCAGACCCACGTGGCCTGTTGGCGGCATATGCGACCGCCGTTAATGAGCAACGAACAGGTACGAAGCTCCTGCTCGGAGTCACCTGGCAGGATATTCTTAAAGGTGTCGCAGAACTCGGTCGTGATTTTGATGCTCGCAAGGTGAATTGGGCAGTCACAGGCGGCGCCGCGGCGGCAGTCATTGCGCCTTTCATTTCATTGGTCTCGCAGGCGACGGTCTACGTCACGGCAAAGTCCGTGGCGGAGCTGGAGGCCCTGGCAGCGTCCGTCAAGCTCCGTCCGATCGAGGGTGGACGCCTCACGCTGAAGCCGTTTCCCAGCAGAGCCGTTCAGCATCTCGCGACACTCGAAGATCATGATCTGCGGGTTGCTCCGTGGCCACGCGTCTATGCTGATCTACTCAGCGAAGGAGTCCGAGGGGAGGAAGCAGCCGAACATCTGTATGAGGTGGTTCATGGCCGACGAAATTCCTAGAAGTCGCCAGGCAAAGCTCGCCGCGGAACAAGCCCTTGTTCGGATCGTCCATCACTACGGAGAAAGACCCGAGTTTGTCGTCCTCGGCGGCCTCGTGCCTGATCTGCTTTGCTCCAGCAGTGCTCGTCAGCATGCAGGGACTACCGACATCGACGTTCAAGTCAACCTTGAAATCGAATGTGATGCAGTAAATACTGCGAGACTCGAGCACGCATTACGGAACGCAGAGTTCGAGCCAGACAGTCAGCAAGTCTGGCGATGGAGATTCCTAGCAGACGGGATACGCGCCGAAGTGAAATTCGAGCTCTTAGCGGATCTCGACAGTGAAGCCAACGAAGCCACAATCAATTTCGACGACTGCGAGCGGCTGGGCGCAGTCAACTTGCGGGGCACCAAGTATGCGGCGATGGATGTTGAATCGCGGATAATAACTGCGAAAGTGGGTAATGATCGGCGGTCGGTCGAGATCAACGTAACCGATGTCGCCGGCTTTCTATTGGCCAAGTGTGCGGCGGCCTACTCGCGACGCAAACCGAAGGACTGGTACGATATTGCCTTCGTGCTGCTCCACAACGACTTGGGTGGCCCGATCCAAGCTGCACGAGCGGTCGTCGACAGACTCGGCAGAGGAGCACTTAAGTCATCGAGCACTGCGCTGGCTGAGCTCACTGCAAATTTCGCGGATCCCAGGTCACAAGGGCCGGGCGCGTACGCCGATCAGTTTCTTGTCGATCACCCTGATTACGATCAGGCTCAGGCGAGGGCCGATGCCGTCACCGCAGTCACCGAGTTCTGCGAGGCACTCGGCCGCGCGTAGTGACTTCGCGATATTTCGCGACCTGTCTGTGGCGAATTCCTTTCGCTCAGTGAACAAGTGTCGACATTTCCAGATAACACAACTATTACTGATTCAGTAATGTTCGTGTCCGCTCGAACATTCCATCCATCTAGCACTGGCGGCGTAGTAACACCCGCCATTATCGGGTAGGGGGTGAGCTTGCGCTCACCGCCCTCCCACACCACCGTACGTGCGGTTCCGCATACGGCGGTTCAACGAGCGCACTGGAGGCCTCGCTGCGTATCGAGCAGTGAGAGCAGCCTCATGCGCGTGAAGTAGCGGGCAGGCAGTGCCACGTTGGCCATGCGGCTACCGGCACTATGCCAGGGGCCACGGCCACTGGACGCCGTGCGCCAGGCGGCCTCGGCGTCCAAGCCCAGCGCGCGCAAGCGCGCTTGCCGGGTACGGGGGCGCTTCCATTGCCGCCATAACAGACAGCGCAGCCGCCGCCGCACCCATCCGTCCAGTTCCTCCAGCATCCCTTTGTTCTGCGCCAGGCGGAAGTAGGTTATCCACGCACGCAGTACGGGATTGAGGTCCTTGATCGTATGGGCCAGTGATCGGCCACGCCCTGCTCGCATCAGCTCACGCACCTTGTCGGCCAGTCGTCGCGCGCTCTCAGGCGCGATCCGCAGCCGCGTCTCTCGATGCACCGAGACAGTGTAGCCGAGGAACTTGCGCTCCCACGGCCGTGCCACGGCACTCTTCTGTTCGTTGATGCGCAGAACAGCAGCGGCGAGAGCGGCCCGCCCTGCGGCGTGCCCTCCTTGTGCGGCTCGACCAACCCTTCCTGCATCATCCCGGCTTCCAAGAACCGCCCAACCAGCTTGAGTACTCGCTGATCCCTGACCACTTGGGCCACCCGTCCCATCAGCACATCGTGATGACGCGATCGAAGAACTTCTCCAGATCGATATCTACCACCCAGCGCTTGCCGGCGCGGATGAACCCTTGTGCGCGCTGTAGCGCCTGATGAGCATTGCGACCCGGCCGGAAGCCGAAGCTGCCGTCCGAGAAGCTCGGCTCAAACAGAGGCTGCAGCACCTGATGCAGCGCCTGCTGGATCAGCCGATCCACCACCGTCGGCACCCCCAGTGTGCGTATCCCGCCCGAAGGCTTGGGGATATCCACCCGGCGCACCGCCTGCGGCATATACCGACCTTCCAGCAGCGCCTGCTTCACGCTCGGCCAGTGCACCACGAGCCAGTCTTTGAGCTCAGAGACCCCAAGGTCATCGACCCCGGCGGCACCCTTGTTCTCGACCACCCGCTGATACGCCAGCCTCATGTTGCTGCGCTCGACCACCCGCTCCATCAGCGGACAGTCCTCCGATTTTGTTTGCCCGGATGCCGCCGTGCTGACCTCAGCACCGCGGTGATTAGCGCTCGGCTTCCGGCCTGCACCCCGCACCGTGGCCCGCCTCTCGGCAGCTTCTGCTTCGTCGGTCCGCTTCGATCCCCGTAGCACAGCGGCACGCCCTCAGATCTCCCCGGGTATTGCACACGCTCTTTCACGCTTATGCGCGTCGGATATACGACATCGCCCTCCGTACACGTACTGGGCTTTGCATCTTTTTGCCTGCTTACCCAGCGATGCCGCCTCTATCCGCTTCCTGTTCGTCGCGCCAGCGCTTTGCCTGCGGCTTCCTTCAGATCCCCAGTCACCCGGGGCACCCTTGCCGTGCAGCTAACACTTCCCCGTGTCGGGTATGTAGAGGACTTCCACCTCCAAGAGCGTGCGCCCTGCCGGGCGCACAAAGAAAGGCCCCGCAGAGCGGGGCCTCAGGATCGAGTCGTGTACGGGGGGAAAGTCGACTCGATCCCGTCTATACGCGCGTGTCGCGCCCATCCCTTGCCGTGGATCTCACGGACACTAACCGCTGCGCGAGGAGCGCCGTGCGCCGCGGCGCGCGGCGGCGCTCTTCTTCTTCGCCGACTTGCCGCGCGAGCGAGCGGGCACATGCGCGCCTGAGCGCCGCGCCTCGGACAGTCCGATGGCGATGGCCTGTTTGCGACTGGTGACCTTCTTGCCGGAGCGGCCACTGCGCAGCGTTCCGCTCTTGCGCTCGTGCATGGCCCGCTTGACCTTGCGGCTGCTCGCCTTGCTGTATCGTGCCACGTCACACTCCTTGCCACGTGCGCTTCGCACGCCCTGCCGAGGCTGCCTCAGCGCGCCGGCGCGCACCGTCGGCGCAACGCCGCTCCGCCTGTCAGGCAAGCCCCCGAGGCACGCGCGCGCCCCCGGCAGAGCTACCCCGGCCACGAACGCGCGGCGCCCGGAAGCACTCGCGGGTGTGATCGTTGACGACGCCCACCGCCTGCAGGAAGGCATAGACGATGGTCGTACCGATAAACCGGAACCCCCGCCGCTGCAGGTCGCGCGCGATGCGGTCGCTGAGGACACTGCGCGCCGGCACCGCTCGCCGTGTGGCCGGCCGGCGCACCAGCGGTCGACGCTGCACGAAGCCCCAGAGGT
>DATJSD010000003.1:0-47923 GCA_035504335.1 Steroidobacteraceae bacterium
TCCAGCACACGCCCGATGATCGCCATGCCGAAGCTCGGATGGTCCACATAGGCATCCCCGCTGACGATGATGGCGTCGCACTCGCTCCAGCCGAGCGCCTGCATCTCCTCGCGCGTGGTCGGCAGGAACGGCGCGGCCGGCCGCGGGGGCGCATCGGCAGGCACCTCGGTATCGGCGAGCGGGTTCGGCGGCGGCGCGAGGCCGCGCAAATCGGGAGCCGGGAGCATGCGCACATTATAGGAGACCCCCTTCGGCTCCCGGTCTCTTGCATCGCAGCACCCGCCCCGTCACACCGCCGCCACTGCGATCAGACGGCGGGGGCTGCCCCGGCCGGCATCGCTCGAGGCGGCTGGCCGCGGGCTGCCGCCGCGCCCGCCTGATAAAATGAGCGCCGATCATGAGCCGCAGCGCGCATGACGCGATCGTCGTGCGCGGCGCGCGTCAGAACAATCTCCGCAATCTCGACCTCGACCTCCCGCTGAACGAGCTGATCGTCGTCACGGGGGTGTCGGGTTCGGGCAAGTCTTCGCTGGTCTTCGACACGCTGTACGCCGAAGGACAGCGCCGCTACGTCGAGACCTTCTCTCCGTATGCGCGGCAGTTCCTCGATCGCATGGACAAGCCGCAGGTCGATCGCATCGAGCGTATTCCACCGGCGATTGCCATCGATCAGGTCAACCCCGTGCGCACCTCGCGCTCGACCGTGGGCACCATGACGGAGATCAACGATCATCTGAAGCTGCTGTACGCGCGCGTCGCGCGCCTGTACTGCCGCGGCTGCGGACGGCCCGTGCGCCGCGACGATGCGCAGAGCATCGCCGAGGCGCTGCCGGAAGCGCTCGGCGATCTCACTCAGCCGCTGCTGCTGATCTGCTTCCCCGTGCCCTTGCCTGCGAAAATGAAACTCGCGCAGCTGCGCGCCGAGCTCGAGAAGCTCGGCTACGTACGCATCCACCGCGAGGAGCCGCGCCTGCTGACCGTGGTCCAGGACCGCCTGCGGCTCGAGTCCGCCACCGCCGGGGGGGCTGACGACGCCCGCAGCCGCCTGACCGAGGCGCTCGAAGGCGCGCTGCGCGCCGGGCATGGGCGCGTGAGCGTGCATGCGCTCGACCCCGACGGTCAGGAGCGGCGCGTGCTGCGCTTCTCGAGCGATCTGCACTGCGCCGAGTGTGATCTTCACTACCAGGAAGCCACGCAGGGGCTGTTTTCCTTCAACTCCCCGATCGGGGCGTGCGACACCTGCCGTGGGTTCGGCAGGGTGATTGGAATCGATTACGGCCTGGTGATTCCCGATGACGGTAAATCGCTCGCGGCAGGGGCCGTGCGGCCCTGGCAGACGCCGTCCTATCAGGAGTGCCAGGACGACCTGCTGCGCTTCGCCGCCCGCCGCGGCATCCCGACCGACGTCCCATGGCGCAAGCTGAGCGAGGAGCAGCGCCGCTGGGTCATCGAGGGCGAGGGGCCGTGGGAGAAGAAGGTGTGGTACGGCGCACGCCGCTTCTTCGTCTGGCTCGAGAGCCGCGCCTACAAGATGCACATCCGGGTGCTGCTGTCCAAGTACCGCAGCTACACCGTATGCGGCGCCTGCGGCGGGGCACGCCTCAAGCCCGACGCGCTGCTGTGGCGGTTGGGCACGCGGCCGGCGGCGCAGGCCGCGCCAGCAGCCGCCGCGCCGGGTGTGACCGCGGGCACGACGTCGACCGCCGCGCCCGCCAGCGCGCCGGGTCTGGCGATCCACGAGCTCATGCAGCTGTCGCTCGAGGACTGCCGCAGCTTCTTCGACTCCTTGCGGCTCGCCGGGGCGCTCGACGACGCGGCCGCTCTGCTGCTGTCGGAGCTGCGCACCCGCCTGAAGTTTCTGTGCGACGTCGGACTCGGCTATCTGACCCTCGACCGGCAGTCGCGTACCCTGTCGGGCGGCGAGGTTCAGCGCATCAATCTGACCACCGCTCTCGGCACCTCGCTGGTCAATACGCTGTTCGTACTGGACGAGCCCTCGATCGGTCTGCATCCGCGCGACATGCAGCGCGTGATCGGCGTCATGCAGCGCCTGCGTGATGCCGGCAACACGCTGCTGGTCGTCGAGCACGACCCGCAGATCATGCTCGAGGCCGACCGCATCATCGATCTCGGCCCGGGCGCCGGCGAGCACGGCGGACGCATCGTCTGCAACGGCACGCCCGCCGAGGTCATGGCGCACCCGGACTCGCTGACCGGTGCCTGGCTCGCCGGTCGCCGGCGCCTGCCACCGCTCGCGGCACGCAGTCGAGCGGCCGTGAGCCCGGCGGCGCGTGACGGCGCCGATCACGACGCCGCGCTCCGCCTGTACGGCGCCGCCGAGCACAACCTCAGACGGATCGACGTACAGATCCCGCTGAAGCGCCTGGTGTGCCTGACGGGCGTGTCCGGCTCGGGCAAATCGACCCTGGTGCAGGACGTGCTGTATCCGGCGCTGCTCAAGGCGCACGGCAAGCCCACGGAAGCGCCCGGCCGCTTCGACCGCCTGCAGGGGGCCGAGCTGATCGAGGCGGCGGTGCTGATCGATCAGGCGCCGATCGGCCGCACCACGCGCTCCAATCCCGCGAGCTACGTCGGGGCCTTCGATCAGATCCGCGCGCGCTTCGCGGCCGAGCCCGAGGCGCGGCTGCGCAAGTACACCGCCGGTACCTTCAGCTTCAACTCCGGCAAGGGGCGCTGCCCGGCCTGTGCCGGCAACGGCTTCGAGCACATCGAGATGCAGTTCCTGTCGGACGTGTATCTGCGCTGCGGGGAGTGCCAGGGACGCCGCTACCGGCCCGAGACGCTGCAGATCCGCGTGAGCGGCGCCGACGGGCGACGCGCCAGCATCGCCGAGGTGCTCGACCTGACGGTCACCGAGGCGCTGGGGTTCTTCGCCGACGTCCCCGCGGTGCGCGCGCGGCTGCAGCCGCTGTCCGATGTCGGCCTGGACTACGTGCGCCTCGGCCAGCCGGTGCCGACGCTGTCCGGTGGCGAGGCCCAGCGCCTGAAGCTCGCCGGTCACCTCGCCGCCGCGGCGCTGGAGGGCACGGACACACGGCGCGGCAAGCTGCTGATCTTCGACGAGCCCACCACCGGGTTGCACTTCGAGGACATCGCACGCCTGGTACGCGCCTTCGGGCTGTTGCTCGCGGCGGGTCATTCGCTGCTGGTCATCGAGCACAACCTCGACGTCATCCGTGCCGCCGATTGGATCATCGACCTCGGCCCGGAAGGCGGCGCGGGCGGCGGGCAGCTGATCGCCGCCGCGACGCCCGCGATGCTCATGCAGATGCCGCAGTCGCACACCGGCCGCGCGCTGGCGCAGTACGCGGCCGGCAGCGCCGCGGGCGCCGACGCCACGCGGGTACGCGAGCCGCCACCACCGGCAGCCGCGGCGCTGCGCCGGCCGACGCCGTCGGCGGCCGCCGCCACCGCAGCTGCGCGCGCGGCGGCCGCCGTGGGCGCCACCGCATCCGACAGTGTCGTGGTGCGCGGGGCGCGCGAGCACAACCTGAAGAACGTGGACGTGGAGATTCCGCGCAATCGCTTCAGCGTGGTCACCGGCGTGTCCGGCTCCGGCAAATCGACCCTCGCCTTCGACATCCTCTTCAACGAGGGTCAGCGCCGCTATCTGGAGTCGCTCAATGCCTATGCGCGCCAGTTCGTGCAGCCGGCGGCGCGCGCCGATCTGGACGCGATCTACGGCATCCCGCCCACGGTCGCCATCGAGCAGCGCGCCAGCCGCGGAGGACTGAAGAGCACCGTGGCGACGTTGACCGAGATCTATCACTTCCTGCGCCTGATCTATGTGCGACTCGGCACGCAGTACTGCCCGGATTGCGGGGTCGCGATCGCCGCGCAAAGCCCCGAGTCGATCGTCGCGACGCTGCTGCGGGAGCAGCGCGGTGCCTCGGTACAGCTGCTCGCCCCGCTGGTGGCGCACCGCAAGGGACACTATCGGGAGCTCGCGCGCTGGGCGGCGGCGCGCGGCGCGCGGCAGCTGCGCGTCGACGGGCAATGGGTTCCCACGGATCCGTTCCCGGCGCTCAAGCGCTTCGTGGACCATGACATCGAGCTGCCGATCGCCGCGGTGCCATGCCACGCCCGGGAGGAGAGCCGTCTGCGCGCGGCGATCGATGAGGCGCTGGAGCTGGGCAAGGGCGTGCTGCACGCGCTGGCGCCCGACGGCGCCGTATCGGTGTTCTCGAGCCGCCGGGCCTGCCCGAGCTGCGGCCGGGGTTTTCCTGACCCCGACCCGCGACTGCTGTCCTTCAACTCGAGCCAGGGGTGGTGCGTGCGCTGCTACGGCACTGGCGTGCACCTGCCGCAGTTCGAGCGCGAAGAGATGGGCGACGAGCGCCCGTGGATGGGCGCGCAGTTCCCGCGCGACGGCCACGGCCACGGCCACGGGCACGGCCACGGGCACGGCCACGGGCACGCCAACGGCAACGGCAACGGCAACGGCAACAGGACCGACGCCGGCGCGGCGCCGGCGGCGTGCGAGCTCTGCGATGGCGCGCGCCTCAATCCTGTCGCGCTGCACCTGCGGTTTCGCGACCAGTCGATCGCACAGCTGACCGCGCGTCCCGTCGACGAGCTCGGCGTATTCTTCCGCGCTCTGCGCCTGTCGGCGCGCGAGCAGGCCGTGGCGCGCGACGCACTCGCCGAGATCCTCAGCCGCCTGGGGTTTCTCGAGCGCGTCGGCCTCGGCTACCTGGCGCTCGACCGGGCCGCTCCGAGCCTCTCGGGCGGGGAAGCTCAACGCATCCGGCTGGCCGCGCAGCTCGGCTCCAATCTGCAGGGTGTCTGCTACGTGCTCGACGAGCCCACGATCGGGCTGCATCCTCGGGACAATGCGATCCTGCTGGACGCGCTCGACCAGCTCTCGTCGGCCGGCAATACCCTGGTGGTGGTCGAGCATGACGAGGATACCATCCGCCGCGCCGATCACATCATCGACCTGGGGCCCGGGGCGGGCGTGCGCGGCGGCCGTGTCGTGGCAAGCGGCACCGCGCGCTCCCTGGAACGTCAGCCCGAGTCGGTCACCGGCCGCTTCCTCGCGCGTCCCCTGCAGCATCCGGCCGCGCCACGGCGCGCCACCGGTCCGCGCAGCCCCGCGCTGCAGATCGAGGCGGCGAGCCTGCACAACCTGCGCGGCATCGACGTGCGCGTTCCACTGAATCGCCTGGTGGTGGTGACGGGCGTGTCCGGCTCGGGCAAATCCTCGCTGGCACGCGACGTCCTGTACGCCAACCTGCGCACGCTGGTGCGCGCGGGCAGCGCCCGCGGCGGCGCCGGGAGCGCCAATGACGGCGGCGGCAGCGGAGGCTCGAAGGGTGCGCGCACGGCCCGTCCTGCGCTCATCGGTGCGCGCGCCCTGCATGGTGTCGAGCAGCTCGATCGCGTGCTCGAGGTCGACCAGACGCCGATCGGGCGCACGCCGCGCTCCTGCCCGGCCACTTACGTCGGCTTCTGGGACGAGATCCGCCGGGTGTTCGCGGGCACCAACGAGGCGCGCGTGCGCGGCTACAGCGCAAGCCGCTTTTCCTTCAACACCAGCGGCGGGCGCTGCAGCGAGTGCGAGGGCGCCGGCACCCGCACCATCGAGATGAGCTTCCTGCCCGACGTCAAGGTGCTGTGCGAGCGCTGCGGCGGGCGGCGTTTCGATCGCGAGACGCTCGAAATCCAGTGGCGCGGCCGCTCGATCGGCGAGCTGCTGCAGATGAACGTCGATGAGGCGGTGACGTTCTTCGCGGCGCATCCGCGCATTGCCCGGCCGCTGCGGCTGCTGTCGGACGTGGGTCTGGGGTACCTCACCCTGGGGCAGCCGAGCCCGACGCTCTCGGGCGGGGAGGCCCAGCGCATCAAGCTGGTCACGGAGCTGGCACGTCTGAGCGATTCTGCACGCGGCCGTCCCGGTCACACGCTCTACGTGCTCGACGAGCCGACCGTCGGCCTGCACATGGCGGACGTCGAGAAGCTCATCGCGGTGCTGCATCGGCTGGTCGACGCCGGGCACTCGATCGTGCTGATCGAGCACAACCTCGACATCATCGCCGAGGCGGACTGGATCATCGATCTGGGGCCGGAGGCCGGCAGCGCCGGCGGCCGCGTGGTCGCCGCCGGCCCGCCCGCCGCCGTTGCCGCGCGCCGCGAGCGCTCGCATACTGGGGCGGCCCTGGCGCGTTTTCTCGCCGAGCGCGCCGCCTGAGAGACGCCGTCGTGGGACACAACCTCGTCTGCTGGAAATGCGGGGCGGATCTTGCGGCACTGTCGCTGCCGCTGTTGCGCCGTGACGAATGCCCGCGCTGCCGCGCCGAGCTGCACGTGTGCCGCATGTGCGTCGATTACGACGTGCACGTCGCCAAGCAGTGCCGCGAACCCACCGCCGAGGAAGTCACGGACAAGACCGCAGCCAATTTCTGCGATTTCTTCCAACCTCGCCCCGGCGCCTACGTGCCGCCCGACACCGGCGCCGCGCAGCGCGCGCGCAGCGAGCTCGAGCGGCTGTTCGGCGGCAAATCCTGAAAGCCTCGCCGGGGAACTCGCCGTGGACAAGCGCCAGCTCCTGCCGACCGCCCGGCCCGCCTACGCCTACGCCAACGCCGGCGCGGCGCTGGCGCTCGCCGCCGCCCTGGCGGCCGCGAGCCTCGCGCCGCCCGTCGCGCAGGCCAGCCCCGGCCCGAGCGCGACCGCGCCGATCATGCCCATTGCTGCCCCCCGGGACCGTCCCTATCCGGGGCAGATCGAGCTGTCCGTGGACGCCACGGACGTCCTGCATCGCGTCTATCACGTGCACGAAACGCTCAGCGGAGTCACCCGCGACAGCGTGCTGTTCTATCCCCAGTGGTTGCCGGGCGCGCACGCCCCCGAGGGCACGATCGACCGCCTCGCGGGGTTGCGCTTCAGCGTCGACGGCGTACCGGTGACCTGGATGCGCGATCCGGCGAACATATGGGCGTTCCGCGTGCGCGTACCGTCCGGGGTCAGCACCCTGCGGATCGATTTCGACTATCTGTCGCCCACCCGCGATGACGTCGGGGATCTGGAGGTCAGTCCCGATCTGCTGATGATCGAATGGAACGAGGTGGTGCTCTACCCGGCCGGTTACTTCTCACGGGACATTCCCGTCCGGGTCAGCGTCACACTGCCCACGGGCTGGCGCTTCGGCTGCGCGCTCGACGTGGATCACACCGATGGCGCGCAAACCACCTTCAAGCCCACCAATCTGGCCACGTTCGTGGACAGCCCGCTGTACGCAGGCCGCTATACCAGCCGCGTGGATCTGGCGCCGGGCGCCGCGGTGCCCGTGCATCTGGATCTGTTCGCGGATCAACCCGACGATCTGACGATGTCGGCCTCCGAGCTGCAGGGGTTCCGCGCGCTGGTGCAGCAGGCTTACCGGCTGTTCGGCTCGCATCACTACGAGCATTACGACTTTCTGCTCTCGCTGAGCGACCAGATCCAGCACAGCGGCCTGGAGCACCACCAGTCGAGCGAGAACGGCAGCTACGCACATTTTTTCACCGAGTGGAACAAGTACGCCTTCGACCGCGATCTGCTGGCGCACGAATACACCCACTCCTGGAACGGCAAGTTCCGCCGCCCGTTCGACCTGTGGACGCCCGACTTCAACGTGCCGATGCAGGACAGCCTGCTATGGGTGTACGAGGGACAGACGCAGTACTGGGGTCACGTGCTCACGGCCCGCGCCGGCCTGCGCACGCTGCCGCAGACGCTCGATGAGATCGCCGACTTCGCCGCCTATGAGCAGAGCGACCCCGGCCACGCGTGGCGGCCGCTGCAGGACACCACCAATGACGAGATCATCAACCCGCGGCGCCCGCAGTCGTGGCGCAACTATCAACTCTTCGAGGATTACTACGAGCAGGGCGCGCTGCTCTGGCTCGACGTCGACACGCTGATCCGCCAGCTCTCGCACGGCCGGCGCTCGCTGGATGATTTCGCGCGCGCCTTCTTCGGCATCGACAATGGCAGCTTCGTCACCGTCACCTACACCTTCGAGGATCTGGTGCGCACTCTGAACCGGGTACAGCCGTACGACTGGGCGCGCTTCCTGCGCCAGCGGCTCGACTCGGTGGGACCGCTGATGCTCGATGGCATACGGCGCGGCGGCTATCGCCTGGTGTACACCGACGCCCAGAGCGACTACCAGCGCAATGTGGACGACGCGCGCCACCGCGTCTCGCTGCTGTACTCGATCGGCGTGACGCTCGGCGATGGGGAGCGGCCGGGCGGCATCATCGAGGTGCTGTGGGGCAGCCCGGCCTTCCAGGCGGGGCTCACCAATGGGGCGCGGATCGTGGCCGTCAACGATCTCGCCTACAGCGGCGATGTCCTGAAGGACGCGATCCGCAGCGCCCGTGGCGCGCGCACGCCGATCGAGCTGATCGTGCGTACCGGCGATCACTACCGCACCGTGCGCCTGGACTATCACGGCGGGCTGCGCTACCCGCACCTCGAGCGCGACACGAGTCAGCCCGCGCTGCTGGATGCGATCCTCGCGCCGCGGCCGTAGGGTCCGTCGCGCAGCTGCTGACCCGTGCGCCGCAGCACCGGGTCGGCCGCCGTGCTGAGCGCCTCGATGATGGTCCGGCGCAGCGCCGCATCCCCACCCGCCGCCGCCCTGCAGAACCACCCGGCCGCGAGCTGCACGCTTCCCTGCTGCGCGAGCATGGAGGCGTGATTGAACTGCCCGCGGACATAGCCGCGTTCGGCCGAGCGCGCATACCAGTAGGCCGCTTCCGCCGGCCGGCGCTCGCATCCCCAGCCCTCCTCCAGGCAGCGGCCCACGAGGTTCATCGCGCGCTCGTGCCCCTGGCGCGCGGCCGACAGGTAGCAGCGCAGCGCCGCTCGCCGATCGCGCGCCACGCCGCGCCCGTCGAACAGCAGATTACCGAGGTTGTACTGCCCCCAGTCGTGGCCGGCTGCGGCGGAGGCGCGATAGCTCGCGGCCGCGAGCGCCGCGTTCGCCGCCACGCCCCAGCCGAGCTCGTGGCAGCGTCCGACCATGTTCATGGCCTCGGCATGGACGCTGGTGCGCGCGCCTGCGCCGGTGCCCGCGCCTGCGCCGGCGGCGGCGCGCACGAACCAGCGATACGCCGCCGCCGGATCGCGTGCGCAGCCGCGCCCCTCGAGCAGCAGGCGCCCGAGGCGCAGCTGCGCGGCCGGCACTCCGCACTCCGCGGCGCTCGTGACCCAGGCGGCCGCCTCGACGGGCTCGGCGCTGAGCAGCGCCTGCAGCTGTGCGCGGCTCAGGCGCGCGAGCCGCTGCAGGCGCAGCTGATGCGCCTCCAGCTGCGCCGCACGCGCCAGCTGTGCCGGCGTGAGCGTGCAAACCGTAGCGCCGTGTGCCACCGGCCTCGACCCGCCCCGCATCTACAGCAGCGCCCAGCGGCGCAGCAGATTGTGATAGCAGGCGGTGAGCTGCAGCAGCGGCTCGCGCGCCGCGCCCGCGCCGCTGAGCTGTCGGATGCTGCTGTCGAGCTCGAACAGCAGCGAGCGGTCCGCGTCATCACGCACCATGCTCTGCACCCAGAAGAATGCGGCCAGCCGCGCGCCGCGCGTCACCGGCGCGACGCTGTGGCGGCTACTGGCCGGATACACCACCATGTCTCCGGCCTCGAGCTTCACATTGTGCGTGCCGAAGGTGTCCTCGATCAGCAGCTCACCGCCGTCATAGTCCGCGCACGCGCTGAGAAACAGCGTGGCCGACACGTCGATGCGCAGGCGATGATGCGTCCCGGGAATCTGGCGCACGGCGTTGTCGACGTGCTCGCCGAAGCGCATGCCCGCCTCGTAGCGGTTGAACAGCGGCGGATAGACGTGGCGGGGCAGCGCCGCGCTGATGAACAGCGCATTGCACTCCAGGGCGCGCACCACCGTCCCGGCCGCCGCGCGCGCCTCCGGCGCCTCCTGCGGCAACTGCAGATTGTGCTTCACCTGCGCGGATTGATGGCCGGCGGTTGCACGACCATCCTCCCAGGCGGCGCCGTGCAGGCGGGCCTGCACGGCGGCCAGCTGCGCCGCGTCCAGCACCGCCGGAACACGCACGATCATCCGGGTTGCATCCTCAGAATCTCAGGCGCGCGCTCAGCGCCACGCTGCGCCCCGGGGCGGGGATCGCATGGTTCTCCGCGACGCTCGTGTAGTAGAGCCCGCCGTAGTAGAGACGGTCGAACAGGTTGAAGCCGTTGAGCTGCAGCTGCAGGTGCCGACTCACCGTGAACGACAGCATCGCGTTCCACACGACGTAACCGGGCACGTTGGCCTGCTCGGCGCTGTCGGCGAAGCGCTTGCCGAGCCAGTTGCCGCCGCCGCCGATCTCCCAGCCGTCCGGCAGCTCGTACTCGCTCCACAGGTTGAGCGCATCGTGCGCGACGTCGGGCATGAGCTTGCCGAGGTCGGCGGCCGTGCCCGAGGCGAGCGTGCGCCCGTCGAGGTAGGTATAGCCGGCATTGATCTCCCAGTGACGCGTCAGGCGGCCCGAGGCGTCCACTTCCAGGCCGTCGACGCGCTCGTTGCCTTCGAGCAGGGTGATGCTGGGGTTATCCGGGTCGTTGGTCTGGGCGTTGTCCACCTCGGTATGGAACAGCGCGCCGGTCAGCAGCAGCTCGCCGTCGAGCCAGTCGCTCTTGACGCCGGCCTCGTAGGTCCTCGCCTTGACCGGCCCGAGATCCGCGGTCTTCGTCGTGAGCGTCAGCGCCTCGGCCGACGGATCGAATGACGTACCGTAGGAGAGATAGTAGGTCTGGTGCGCGGCCGGCTTCAGCAGCAGCGCCGCGCGCGGGCTGCCCAGCCGGTTCAGCTCCGTGAGGTGCAGCCGCGCGCCGCTCGCCAGGGTCAGCTGGCGATCATCGGCGGAAAAATAATCGTACCGGAATCCGCCGGTCAATGACACGTAACACCCGAATCCGAGCGTATCGATCACATAGGCGCCGCCCGAGAGCGCGACCGTGTCCTGCTCGGAGGACAGCGGCTCGGCGGGCATCGCCTCGTAGGGATCCGGATCGAGCAGCGGTGTTTCGGCGATCCAGCCGTTGTCGGCATTGAACGGGTTGACGTAGCGCTCGATCAGCGAGGTCTGCCGGGCGAGCTCGAGGCCGGCGACGAGCGCGTGGCTGATGAAGCCGGTGGCGAAGCGCGCGCTCAGATCGATCTGGTCATCGAGGTTGGTCTGCACGCCGGTGCTGTCGGGGGCGTCGCGTCCCACGAGGATGTCCGCGAGCGGCTCGCCCGGCGTTGGCGGCGTGGCGCCGAAATTGGGCGCATCGAACCGGTAGTCGAAGTCATCGCTCGCGTAGCGCAGCGTATCGGCCAGGGTCAGGTCCGCGGAAAAGCCGTGCACGTAGCGCGCCGTGACGAGGTCATCGTCGGCGGTGACGCGGTTGCCCGCCAGGCCGTAGAACGCGGCACGCGGCACCGGCGGCAGCTCGCCGCCCACGAACGGCACGCCGACGTCCGGCAGGTCGTCTTCCTGCTGGTGCAGGTAGGCGAGCGTGAAGGCATCGCTGCCGCCGATGCCGAAGGCGATCGCGGGCGCCACGCCCCAGCGGCCGTTGTGCACCAAGTCGCGCCCGGCCTCGTCCGAGGACTCGCGCATGAGATTCAGCCGCGCCGCCGCCTGCGGCCCGATCGGCGCATCCAGGTCTGCGGTGGCCCGATAGAGAGTGTTGCTGCCATATTCCGCGCTCACCTCGTCCAGCGGCGTGAGCAGCGGCGCCTTGCTGACCTGGTTGATGGCGCCACCGGTGGAGCCGCGGCCGAACAACACTGCCGAGGGTCCCTTGACGACCTCGACCGACTGCAGGTCGAAGCTGTCGCGTGTGTACACCGCGGCGTCGCGGATGCCGTCCAGGTAGAAGTCGTTGAAGGCGGAGAACCCGCGCAGGTTGACCGTGTCGCCGCGTGCCGCCCCTTCCCCGGCGTTGAGCGTGATGCCGGGAACGTTTTGCAGCGCTTCCGTGAGCCGCGTGTCGGCCTGGGAGCTCATGAGCTGATCGGTCACGACGGAGACGGATTGCGGCGTGTTCTCCTCGTCGCTCGCGAGCTTGGTATGCAGCAGCGGGCGCACTCCGCTGACGGTCACCTGCTGCAGCGGCTCGCCCGTGTCCGCCGAGCCTGCGTCGGCGCTGCCCACGCCCGTGTCCGCCGCGCCCGCATCCGTCGCACCCGCATCCGCGGTCCCGGCAGGCGAGCTACCCCCAGACGCGGTACCCCCGGGCGCGGCACCCGCATGGGCGGTGCCGCCAGGGACCAGCGGCAGGAGGCATACGCCCACGAGACCGAGGAGTGATCCTCCCGCCAGGGGTGGGCATGACGCCGACGCGCGCCGCCCGCAGGCGGTCCAGAACCACTCGGATGGCGATCCTCGTCCGCGGCTGCCGCCCATGTGGCTCTCCTCCGTAGCGCAGTTCTGGATACAAATGATAATGATTCGCATTCCTGTGTCAAACCCACGCGACCCCCACCTCGACCCCGCTTCGGCCCCGCCGATCCGCGCCGGTCTCAGTTGCCCATGCGCTCGGAGAGCCGCTCGATCAGGCGTGAGAGCTTGGAGGGCTTGGCCTTGGCGGCCTCGAGCTTCAGGTGCCGCACTCCGGAGTCGTTCAGCAGTGCCGCGGCGGGGTCGTCTTCGACGTGCAGCTCCCCTGCCCCGAGGATCTCCAGGGTCTCCTCGAGCGTCTTCGGTCGGGCGCGGGTGCGGGCGTGGATCTGTCCCGGCGGCCGCTGCTTGGCGCGCTTGCCGGGCGCTCCGCGCGTGGGCCGCCCTCCCGGGCGAACGCCGCCCGGGGAGCGGCTGCCCGCGGTGGGCTGTGCGGCAGTCGGTCGCGGAACCTTCTTCAGCGGGTCATCGCCTTCGATGAAGGTGAATTGGGGCTGCTTGATCGGTGGTACCGCGCCCGCGGTGACCGCCCGCACGGCGCCGGCCGCGCTCACGAGCCCGGCGGCATTCGCCTCGCCCGCGCCGGAAGCCACCGCGCCCGAAGCCGCCGTGGAGGTCCTCGCCATCCCCGTACCCGTCGTGGCACGCGCCACGGCCTGCAGCGCCTGATCGCGCTCGCGCATCGTGACCGGCACCACCGACACCGTGGCGAAATCGCCGCGTACATAATGTGCGACCTGCTTGGCGGACACCGCATCGGTGAAAAACCCCAGGCGCAGCCCGTACCAGCGTCGTCCATCGCGATTGCCTTCGGCACCGTAGAGCGTATAGGCGCTGAAGATCGCCAGTTGCGGAATGTGGGCCATCGCAATCTGCTGCACCGACCAGACGAGCTGCACCGCGTACCAGGACTTGTCCTCGTGCACGGCGGCGCGAGGCGCCCGTACCGGAGGCTTCTTCTCGGGGCTGCCCGTCTCCAGCAGCCGCAGCGTCGCGGTATGGGTCAGCCGCTCGGTGTCATCGGTCATGGGCGTGGCGGACACGGCCGCGGCCGCAGGCGCCGGCCCCGGCGCTGCCGACGGCCCGGGCCCCGACGCCGGCGACGGCGACGGCGCCCGCCGTGCGACCGGACGAGCGGTCGGGATGACGGCCGGTTTGAGCTCCGGGATCGCGCTGAGGGTGGGCGGCCGGAGCGCATCCTCCGCGTACCGCTCACCCGCTGCGGGCGCCGCAGGACGCTGCGCCCGGGCGGTCTGCTCCAGGTCCAGCGTCACATCCGACAGCGCTCGCCGGCCCTCATCGGGCACCAGCGCGAGCGCCGGCACCTCGATCGAACGAGACGGGTCCCGCGGGACACGCGGGGCGGATGTGGACGACGGCGAGGATGGGGATGCCGGCGCGCCGGCGCCGCTCGCAGGTGCCGAATCAGCGGGCGCGCTCGCCGGGGCGGCGCTGCTGCGCGCCGAGCCGGCGGGGACGCGCGCGGCCGCTGCGCCCAGCCGGCGTCCCGGCGCCAGCCCCGCCCATGCACCCGGATAAATCGTGCGCACGATGTCGAGCAGCTGCTCGGCCTCCTGCTGTGTGTCGAAATAGCCCATGTGCAGCCGGAAGCGCTCGCGTCCGTCTTCCAGGCGGCGGGATACGAAGAACGTAAACCGCTTCAATCCCGCGTGATCGGGACGCGTGAGCGCCACGGGAGTGGTCGACGAGACCAGATTGATGACGAAGGCGTTGAGCGGGCCGGCGGCGGCCGTGGGCGCTGTCGAAGGCACCGCAGCGCCGTGCGCTCCGATCGTGGCTGGCGTTTCCGCGAGAGTGGCTTGCATGTCCGTTCCCCACAGCCAAAGGCGAAATACGGCCGGAGAACATCCACGCGGCAGACACGCAGCGGCGGCGGATCCTTCGCCTCGGCTGCTGTGGCAACCCCGCTATCCCTCGTGTCCCCGGGACCGGTGGCTTTGCGTCCCTGCCTCGCGACAGGTTTGCCCTTCAAGTCACGCCAGCCAGTCTGCCAGCGCCAGCCGGCAAATCAAGCTCGCGAATTCGAGGCAATTCACACTGCGCGCATCGCGCCGTGGGCGGCCTCAATCTGTCAAATGGCCGTGCGGCACCGCCGCGCGCTCATCCGGCCGCCGAACGATTGAGCACGACCATGCCGTGCCGGCTCGCCAGCAGCTCCTCGAGCTCGGCGACGCCGAGCGGACGCGACATGACGTATCCCTGCGCCAGGTCGCAGCCGCGCTCGCGCAGGAAATCCAGCTGCGCGAGCGTCTCGACGCCCTCGGCGATCACCTGCTTGCCGAGCCCGTGCGCCATGTCGATGATGGTCTCGGCCAGGCGGCAGGCCTGCGGGTCATCGGGCACCTCCTGCATGAAGGAGCCGTCGATCTTCAGCGCATCGATCGGGTGTTGCCGCAGGTGCGTGAGCGAGGAATAGCCGGTGCCGAAATCGTCGAGAGCCAGGCGCACCCCGAGAGCCGCCAGCGCGCGCAGCGACTCGCGCGGGCGCTGCTCGGCGAGCGCACCCTCGGTGAAGTCCAGCTCCAGCGTCTGTACGGGCAGCCTCGCCTGCTGCAGGCTCTGATGCACCAGCTGGGCAAAGTCGGCCTGCCGCAGCTGCTGCGCCGAGACGTTCAAAGCCAGTCGCGACGGTGCCAGCCCCTGTTCGCGCCACAGCGCCAGCTGCCGGCAGGCGCTCTCGAGCACCCAGGCGCCCAGCTCCACGATCAGTCCGCTCTCCTCGGCCGCCGGCAGGAAGTCCTTCGGAAAACGCATGCCCTGCCGCGGGCTCGGCCAGCGCAGCAGCGCCTCCACGCCGATCAGCTCCCCGCTGCGCAGATGAAATTGCGGCTGATAGTGCAGCGCGAACTCGCGGCGGCGCAGCGCGCGAAACAGACCGCTCTGCGCGATCGGGGACTGGGCGCGCGCGATCTTGCTGTCGTAGTAGACCGCGCGCGAGCGTCCGGCGTCCTTGGCCTGGTACATCGCCAGATCCGCGTTGCGCATGATCGCATCGATGCTGTCGGCGTCGTCCGGAAACACGGTAATGCCCACGCTCGCGCGCACGTGATGATCGCGTCCGGCGATGTTCACCGGCCGCTGCAGCCCCTCGATGATGCGCTCGGCGACCAGCCCGGCGGTCTCCGCCGAAGGCAGGTCGCGCAGGATCACGGTGAATTCGTCACCCCCGAGGCGCGCCACCGTGTCCCCCTCCTTCACGCTGCCGCGCAGGCGCTGCGCGACGATGGTCAGGAGCTGATCGCCGGCCACGTGCCCGACCGAGTCGTTGACGTTCTTGAAGTGATCGAGGTCCACGTACAGCAGCGCACTGCGCTGGCCGCTGTCGCTCGCGTGGCGCAGCTCCTCGGACAGCCGATGGCGGAACAGCACGCGGTTGGGCAGCGCGGTGAGCGAATCGAAGTGCGCCTGCCGGTACAGATGCTCGTCGCGCTCGGCGTTGGTGAGCGCAAATCGCAGCCGCGCGGCGCACTCGGCCCCGAGCGCGAGCTGCTCGCGCGACGGCGGGGCGGGGTCGCCATAGCCCACCGCGAGGATGGCCGCGAGGCGCTCCCCGGCCATGATGGGCCACACGCAGCAGCTGACCGCGCCCTGTTCCTGCAGCGGCGCGAGGAAACTGTAGCGATCCAGGTGGTGCGGGGGCACCGTCAGCTCCGACCTGAGCTCCTGCAGCCGCTGCGTGAGCTCCTCATCGAGATTCACGCGGCTGACCGGGCAGTCTCCGCCCTGCGCGCCCACGATGAAGGAGCGCGCATGCGCCGGCGCATCCCGGTCGATCAGCGTCACGGCGACCGCCTGTGAGGCCGTCAGGTTGCGCACGCGCAGCAGCACGCCCTCGAGCGCCTGCTCCAGTTCGGTGGCCTCGAGCAGCAGCCGGTCGATTTCGGCGAGACACGCCTGCGCGGCGAGCCGCTGCTGCAGCTCGTCGATCGCGAGGTTGTAGGCGGCGGCGAGCGTGCGCATCGGCCCGACCGTGCCGCCGAGATCCACGCGCTGGAAGACACCCTCGCGCAACGAACCGAGCGCCGCATGGAGTCGCGCGAGCGGGGCTCGCCAGCGCCGCGCCGCATACAGGCTCAGGCCCAGCAGCGCGAGCGCCCCGAGCAGCAGCCCCATGAGCAGCGCCGGGACGAGCGATCGCACGGCGGGCGCAACGCTCACCGGGCGGTCGTAAACGGCCACTGCCCAGCTGCCGCCGCCGGCGATCGGCGTAGCGTCCAGGCTGAATTGAGTCACCGCCGCCCGCCACGCGGTACCGCTCTGCTGCCAGCCGCGCAGCAGCGCCTCGCCCGGGTGGCGCACCTCCTGCGAGGCACGCACCAACATCGCCGACACTCCCGCCGGCAGCTGCGAGCCGCGAAAAATCGCTTCACCGTGCTCATCGATCACCGCCACGACGACGTGGCCGGGCAGCTCATCGGCGTCCTGCCACAACCATCCCGGCGCGAGCTCGAACAGTCCGATCTGTCGCCGGCCGCGCACCTCGATCACATGCGCCAGATAGACGGCGACGCCGCCCGCGCCGTCGCTCTGCAGGCGCAGCAGGCTGCGGCCGGCGGCGAGCGCGATGCCCTCGCTCGCATCGAATCCGCGCAGGTCGCTCGCCCGGATCCCGCCGCCGGCGCTGGCAGTGCCGGCGGCACCGAAAGCGGCGTCCCAGGGGACGAGCACCAGTCCCGAGAGAATCGCGGAGTCGAGCGCGCGGCGGCGCAGATCCCCCTCCTGCAGGGCCGCATCGCCGGCGGTGACACTGCGGATCCAGCCGTCGGCGGTCGTCAGCCGATCGTCGAGGGTGTAGACGAAGTGCCTGGCGATGGCCGACATGCGCGTGGTGTCATCGCCGTCGGCTCGGGCCGCGATGCTGCGTGCCGCGGCCCAGCCCGTGAGCGCCAGCACGGCGCACAGGAGCAGCCCGATAGGCCACGCCAGGTGCGGCCACAGCGGCGGCAGACGAGAGGTGGGCTCGGCAGCGTTCATCGGCCGGATGCTCAGCGTGGCGGAATCCCGGATAACGCCATCGTGTCGCTCGATTTAACGTCAGACGGCGTCCGGGCGGTGAGCGCTGGTGCCGGTTCCACCACACGGGACCTGCAGACCGTGCAGTCCATCACAGATCGTGCGCACGCCGTGAAGACGCTCAGGACACGGTGCGCCGGGAGAGCTGCGCCAGTCGCTGCATCCCCGTGTAGGTGTAGCGAGTCACGCCGAGCCTTCCACCGCGCGCGGCGCCGCGCATGGCTGCCGCAACGGTGTGCGCCTCGATCGGCCGCCAGGGCGCCAGTCGACCACGCAGCAGCGGTCCGATCGCGCGCAGGGCCAGCTGTGCGCCGAGCTCGAGGGAGCGAATCTCACGCCGCAGGCCCAGCAGCAGCGAGGGCTGCAGAATATCCAGCGCACGCAGCCCCAGGCGCTCCAGGTCCTGCTCGGTCTCCCCCTTGGTGCGCAGATAGAAGTTCTTCGAGTGCGCGTTGGCGCCCACCGCGGACACGATCACCAGGCGCTCGGTGCCGGCCGCCACGGCCAGACGCGCGAAGGCGAGCACCAGATCGTGGTCCACCGCGCGAAATCCCGCCTCGCCACCGGCCGCGCGCCGCGTGGTACCCAGGCAGCAGAACGCCTCATGACAGGCCAGACCCTTCAGCTGCAGCGACAGCGGCGCGTCGAAGCGCACCACGCGGTTGGCGAGCCGGGCGTGCTCGAGTGGCAGCGGGCGGCGGGACAGTGCGTGCACGCGGGTGTACTCCGGCGCCGCCAGCAGCAGGGGCAGCAGGGCGCTGCCCACCAGGCCGCTGCCGCCGGCGACCAGGGCGATGCGCCCGGCGCCGGCGGGGTTGCCGCCAGCGCCCCCGGCGCCGCCAGGGCCCCCAGCGCCGCCAGGGCCGGTGCGGCCAGCAGCGCCGCCGCGGCCACTCGCGCTGCCTGCTGCTGCCTGCACGGCGGGGAGACTCATTCGGACGCCGGGTAGACCGCGATGCTGCCGGCGACGGAGTCGGCGACGTGTTCCTTGCTGATGATGCCGACGACGTTGCTGCTCTGAGGCAGGCCACCTTCGCGCAGCACCACCGCCATGCTCGCGCCGCTGTCCCAGATGGCGCTGATGACATCGAACATGATGTCGTCGGCATGCACCAGCGCGAACCTGGGGCTGGCGATTTCGCGCATGGTGATGCCCGTCTGCGCGGCCGCCGAGGCATGCCGCAGAGCGGTGTTCACGCGCACCACCCCGAGGATGCGCTCGCCGTCACTGACCATCACGTGGCGCAGGCCGCCGCCATGCTCCGGATGCGCGAGCAATGCCTCGACGCTGTCGGCCGCCTGCGCGCGCACGACATTGCGGTCCATGACCTCCGCCGCGCGCCGCACCAGGAACATATTGGCCTGCAGCGCCTTGGGGACCGCATGACCTCGGCGGAACAGTTTCATGGTGTAGATGCTCTCGCGTGACAGCAGCCGGCGCACGCCGATGCTCACCGCGACCGCGAGGATCATCGGCAAAACGATATCGTAGTCACGGGTCATCTCGAAGATCATCGCAATCGCAGTCATCACCGCGCCCGTGCCGCCGCCGACCATCGCACCCATGCCGACCATCGCGAACGAGGGCACATTCACCGGGAAGGGCGGATGCAGCGCCTGTGCAACCGTGCCGAACGCCGCGCCCAGGGTCGCCCCCATGAACAGCGACGGCGAAAATATCCCTCCGGAGGAGCCCGACCCGAGGCTCAGCGTGGTCGCGGCGAGCTTGCCGGCGAACAGCAGCAGCAGCAGTCCCACCGCGCTCAGCTGCCCGACCAATATCGCCTGCACGGTCGCGTAGCCGACGCCCTCGATGTAGTAGTGTCCGAAGCCGCGCAGCAACCCATACATCATCAGGCCGACCACCAGCATGCCGAGCCCGTGGCGCAGGTAGCCCCCGCGGATGCGATTGAACAGGTCCTCCAGCAGGTGCAGCAGACGCACGAACGCCGCCGCGGCCACGCCGATGAACGCTCCCAGCAGCGCGTACAGGCACAGCGTCAGCGCCGAGCTGGCGTCCACGCTCAGCGGCACCAGCGGCGGCACGTTGAATGCCGGCTGCACGCCGAAGAAGGCGCGCCCGATGAAGGTCGCCGTGCCGGTGGCGAGCGCCACCGGCAGAAACGTGCGTGCCGAGACCTCCGGCATCATGAGCTCGATGGCGAACAGCACCCCGCCGATCGGCGTGTTGAAGGTCGCCGCGATCCCCGCGCCGGCGCCCGAGGCCACCAGGATGATGCGCTCGCCGGGCAGCATGCGCACGATCTGACCGAGCGTCGAGCCGAACGAGGAGCCGATCTGGATGATCGGGCCCTCCCGCCCGACGGCCGCACCCGTGCCGATCGCGATCGCCGAGGCGAGCGACTTCACCACCGCGACCACCGGACGGATGATGCCGCCGCCGTAATAGATCGCGTCCATCACCTCGGGCACGCCGTGGCCCTTGGCTTCGGGTGCGAACCGATTCACCAGGAAAGTGACCGCGAGCGCCCCGATGACCGGCACCGCGATCACCAGCGCCCCCCAGGGACTCGCCGGCGTGAACACGTTGGCGTCGTAGCGGAAGCCGAGCTGGCCGAGGAACAGCAGGTTGTGGATGGCGCCGATCAGCTCGCGAAAGCCGACGGCACCGAAGCCGCCCACGGCTCCCACCAGCAGCGCGAGCAGCGACAGCGGCACCAGGCCCAGCCGGCGCGCGTGCTCGGTCGCGATCGGGGCGACGCCCTGTTCAGGCGGCGGCCGCGGGGAGGGGGCTGCCGGGGCCATACGGCCGCGCACGGTGACCCAACCGCCGGCGTTTTGCAAATGCCATGGCCGCACCTGCAGTCCGCAGGTGCCGCGCCCGTCAGATCGGCAGCGTCAGCTGAGCGCCGCGGCCCGGCGGCCGAAAGTGCGCCACCGACAGCTCGGGCAGCTGCCGGCGTGTCAGCCCATGGCGCCTGCAGGCGAGCGCGAAACGGTCGGCGAGCAGCTGCGCCCAGGCGCCGCTGCCCACCATGCGCGAGCCGAAGCCCGGATCATTCTCGCGGCCGCCGCGCGCGCCGCGCACCAGCGCCATGACATGCTCGGCGCGCTCGGGCAGGTGCTCGTCGAGCCACTCGCGGAACAGCTGTTTGAGCTCGTGCGGCAGCCGCAGCAGCACGTAGCCCGCGCTCATCGCCCCGGCCGCGGCCACCGCCGCGATGATGTGCTCGATTTCGCCGTCGTTGACCGCCGGGATGACCGGCGCGACCAGCACGCCGGTCGGCACGCCCGCGGCGGTCAGCTCGCGCAGCGTGCGCAGCCGCGCCGCGGGTGAGGCCGCGCGCGGCTCGAGCACGCGCTTGAGCTCCACGTCGAGGGTCGTCACACTCACGAAGACGTGGATCAGCCGATCCTGCGCCAGCGAGCTCAGCAGGTCCAGGTCGCGCAGGATCAGCGCGCCCTTGGTCACGATGCTCGCCGGGTGACGTGTGCGCTCGAGCACCTGCAGGATCGAGCGCGTCACCCGCAGCCGCCGCTCCAGCGGCTGATAGGGATCGGTGTTCGCGCCGAGCGCGATCTGCTTGGGAACGTAGCCCGGCCGCGCCAGCTCCTGCTCGAGCAGCCGCGCGGCGTCCGCCTTGTAGAAGATCTTCGTCTCGAAGTCGATGCCCGGCGACAGATCCAGGTAGGCATGGCTCGGGCGGGCGTAGCAGTAGGCGCATCCATGCTCGCAGCCGCGATACGGATTGATCGACTGCTCGAAGTGAATGTCGGGAGAGGTGTTGCGCGAGATGAGAGTGCGCGCGGGCTCCGGCCGCACCTCGGTGGCGATCGAATCCGGCAGCTCCTGCTGGTACCAGCCGTCATCGACCGCCTGGGTGCGCTCGCCCAGAAAGCGCGGCGCCGGATTGCTGAGCGCGCCGCGACCCCGATAGCGTTCCATGCGGAAACTGTACATCCATACAGCCTCTGCGGCAAGTCCGGCGGCGCACCGGGCACCCGGCACCGGGCACCCGCACCGCGCACCGGCACCCGGCGCGAGTCGCCGACAGCCGAAGGACGACGCTCAGGCCCCAAGGAACAGCGGATAGGCGGCGTTGCCGGTCTCGTCCGCGTAGGGATAGTGCAGCTCGTTCAGGTGGCGCAGGAATTCCGCGCGCTCGGTCCTGGGAACCTGGATGCCTGCCAGCACGCGTCCGTAGTCGGAACCGTGATTGCGGTAGTGAAACAGACTGATGTTCCACGAGGTCCCCACCGCCTGCAGGAAGCGCAGCAGCGCGCCGGGCCGCTCGGGAAACTCGAACCGGTACAGCAATTCCTCGAGGGCATCGCCGGCGGGGCGCGCGCGTCCGCCGATCATGTAGCGCACGTGCAGCTTGGCCATCTCGTTGCCGCGCATGTCGACCACGCCGTAGCCCGCGGCGCGCAGCTGCGCGACGACCGCATCGGTCTCCTCGTGGCCCTGCCCGGTGGCGAAGCCGACGAACACGCGTGCGCGCTCGCTGCCCTGGTAGCGATAGTTGAATTCGGTGATGCTGCGCTTGCCGAGCACCTCGCAGAACTGCAGAAAACTGCCGCGCCGCTCGGGGATCTCGACGGCCAGCAGGCTCTCGCGCTCGGCCCCGAGGTCCGCCCGCTCGGCGACATGACGCAGACGGTCGAAATTGAGGTTCGCGCCGCTGTTGACCGCCACCAGTCGCTGCTCGCGCAGCGAGCCGCGCGCCACGTAGCGCTTGATGCCGGCCACCGCGAGCGCGCCGGCCGGCTCCAGGATCGAACGGGTGTCCTCGAACACGTCCTGGATCGCCGCGCAGATCTCGTCGGTGCCGACCAGCAGGATCTCGTCGACGAAGCGGCGCACCAGCTCGAAGGTCTCCTCACCGACGCGGCGCACCGCCACGCCGTCGGCGAACATGCCGACGTGATCGAGCGTCACGCGCTTGCCGGCGCGGCGTGACTCGTACATGGCCGCGCAGTCCTCGGGCTGCACACCGATGAGCTTGACGCGCGGGTAAAGCTGCTTCACGTAAGCGCCGATGCCGCCGATCAGGCCGCCGCCGCCGATCGGCACGAAGATCGCATCCAGCTCGCCACCCGTCTGGCGCAGGATCTCCATGCCGATCGTGCCCTGACCGGCGATCACGTCCGGATCGTCGAACGGATGCACGAACAGCAGATGCCGCTCGCGCGCCAGCGCCAGCGCGTGCTCGTAGGCCGCGTCGTAGACGTCCCCGTGCAGCACCGCCTCGGCGCCCAGATCCATCACCGCCTGCACCTTGATCGTGGGCGTGGTCTGCGGCATCACGATCAGCGCGGGCACGCCGCGCCGCCGCGCGGCCAGCGCCACGCCCTGCGCGTGATTGCCCGCCGAAGCGCAGATCACGCCGCGCGCCGCGACCGACGCCGACAGCTGCGCGATCTTGTTGTATGCGCCGCGCAGCTTGAAGGAGAACACCGGCTGCAGGTCCTCGCGCTTGAGCAGCACCTGATTGCCGAGCCGGCGCGAGAGGCGCGTGGCATTCTCCAGCGGCGATTCGACCGCCACCTCGTAGACGCGTGCTTTGAGCACGCGCTGCAGATAATCCTCGTACATCGACCGCCCCGGCGACCGCGTGGAGCGGACAGCTTAAGCCATCCGCTCGCGGCCGGCGCGGCGCACCCCGCGGGCGCCGGACTGCTCTCGGGCCGGAGCCGCCGTCAGGGCAGGCCGAGGAAATCGCGCAGCTGCACGGCCTGGCGCTCGAGCACGTCGTCGCCCACCGCGACCGGCGCCAGATCGATCACCAGCGCCGGGTGTCGCAGCGCGCGCGCCTCATTGCGCACGGCTTCGGTGCCGGGGGACAGCACCAGCCGCCCGATGTGCGCGGGACGCAGCTCCAGCATGGTCAGCGCGAGCGCCACGCCCTGCGCGTGCGCCAGCAGATCCACCCGGCGCAGACGCAGCGAGTCCAGAAAATCGAACAGCCCCTGCGCGCCGTCCAGGTCGCCGACCGGGCCGCTCGAAGGGTCCGACTCACCGCAGCCCGGCAGGTCGGGGGCGTACGCCGAGCGATCGCGACCGAGCGAGGTGAGCAGCGGCACGAAGAAGCGCCCCGAGCCCGGTGCACCCGGCAGGCACAGCAGGGGCGTGGCCTCGTCGAAGCCGCCGCCGCCCGGAATCGCATAGTGAACGTGCAGCTGCCCCTGGCGGCAATCGAAGTATGCGCGGCGCACGCGCGGCTCGGCGGGCATGGGGCGGACGGCGCGTCGGGCGTTGTTCATGCGATATGTTACCCCGGTACGTGGGCGCTCAGCTGCGCACGGGCCGCCGACCGGTGTCGCGGCTCCGGGCCGCATTATTCCCCAATGCCCGCCCGCGCCCTGAGAAACACGCCACACACCGCGCATCCCGGATCCGCGTCCCACCCCGGCCGCGTGGCGGCTGTAGGCCTCGGGGCATCCCCCGGCACCGCACGGCGCGTCAAGTGGACGGACACCTGCCGATGGCAGAATCGCCACGCACCGGTTGACGCGCCCAATGCCCGATGATCCGATGGTCGAATGGCCCCCCGCATAAGCCCGCTGATGGCCGCATGGCTGCTGTGCGGCGCCGTCCCCGCGCTGGCGGCCGATTTCGGGCCACCGCCCGCGCAGCTCATTCCGCCCCGGCTGGCCCGCGTGCCCAAGCTGCCCAGCGACCGGCAGCTCGAGGCCATGCACGCGCGCATCGGCAGGATCGAGATCCACATCGTGCAGATATTCGATCTGTCCAACCCGGCGGACAACCATTGGCTCTACCGCCTCGCCGACAGACTGCACGTGCCGACGCGGCCGGCGGCGGTGCGCGCGCTGCTGCTGTTTCATACCGGTGATCTGTATTCGCGCGCGATACTCGAGGAGACCGCACGCGACATCCGCGAGAACGTCCAGTACCTGCGCGAGCCGGTCATCCGCCCGATCGCCTACCACCACGGCATCGTGGATATCGAGGTCATCACCCACGACGTCTGGACGCTCGAGCCGGGCCTCGACTTCAGCCGCGCGGGCGGCGTCAACGCCTACGGGGCGCAGTTCCAGGACTCCAACTTCCTCGGCACCGGCAAGTACGCCGAGGTCGGCTGGTCCCAGGACATCTACCGTCACTCCGTGTACCTCAACTGGAGCGACCCGAACGTCGACGGCACCCACTGGACGGACAACGCGATGTACCAGAGCAACTCCGACGGCACGGTGTGGGACGTGGCGGGCAGCTATCCGTTCTTCTCGCTCGAGACCCGGTACGACCTCGGCATCGACGCCGGCAGCGATCACAGCATCCAACAGCGCTACAGTCTCGGCCAGCGCTACGACGCCTACGACAACGTCTGGACCACCGGCGACGTATTCGCCGGTCGCTCCCTGGTGATCAACGACCGCTGGACCGACCGGCTGCTGGTCGGCTGGCGCGTCGACGACAGCGAATTCTACCGGGCGCCGGACTATGCGCTGCTCGCCCCGCTGCCTTCGGACCGCGATCTGTCCTATCCGTTCGTGCGCATGCAGTGGACCCGCAACAACTACGTGACGATCGACAACCTGGCGATGATCGCGCGCACCGAGGACGTACACCTCGGGCTGGATGCGAGCGTCGGCGCGGGCTACGCGGCTCCGGCGCTCGGCGCGGACCGGCACTCCCTGCTGCTCGACTCGGAGCTGGCCGACACCTACGAGCTCACGCCGGCGCAGGAGCTGTTCGTCAACGGCCGGCTGTCCTCGCGCTTCGAGTATGGGGCGATGCACGACGGCATCGCCACCGGCAGTGCCAACTACTACCTCATCACCAGCGATGACACGCGCTTCTACCTGGCCCTCAGCGGGGACATCGGCCACAACCTCGACGGCGACCACTACTTCGATCTGGGAGGCGATGACGGGCTGCGCGGCTACCCGCTGCGCTACCAGAACGGCAATCAGCTGGTGCTGTTCACCGCCGAGGAGCGGCTGTACACCCAGTGGTTCCCGTTCCGCCTGTTCAACGTCGGCGGCGCGGTGTTCTACGACATGGGGCGCACCTGGGGCACCACGCTCACACCCACCCCGCAGTTCGGCCTGCTCAAGGATGCCGGCCTGGGACTGCGACTGGGCAATGCGCGCTCCTCCTTCGGCAGCGTCATCCACCTGGACCTCGCGTTTCCACTGGACCGCGAGCCGCACATCGCGCACATGCAGTTCCTGGTCAGCACCCAGCAGACCTACTGACCCCCGGCGATGTTCTGAGGGGAGCGGCGGTTCCTGGCACGTCGGCATCTGCGTAGGGATGCAGATCCTTCGGGAGAATACGTTTGACGTATTCTCCCGAAGGATCCGCATCTCTACGCAGGTCGGGTGAGCCGCAAGCCGCCGCTCCCCTCAGAACATCGCCGAGGGCTCGATGTCGCTCGCCGCGGCCTCGTGCGTGCGCGCGGCGATGAACTCCCCGGTGATCATGGCATCGTAGCCGAGGCCCGGGCCGACCATCGGGTAGACGCCGGCGTCCGGATCGATGATGACCTCGAGGAAGGCGGGGCCGGCGTGAGCGAGGAACTCCTCGATGGTCGCGGGCACGTCCTGCTTGCGATCCAGGCGGCGCGCCCACGCGAAGCCGTCGGCGCCCGCCGCGCGGATGAAGTCCTTCTTGTGCAGCGACTTGTCGCTGCCCGACAGCCGCCCCTTGAAGAACAGCTTCTGCCACTGCTTGACCATGCCGTCGCCGAAGTTGTTCAGCACCACGATCTTGATCGGCAGATCGTAGGTGGTGACGGTCTCGAGTTCCCCGATGTTCATGCGGATGCTGGCGTCGCCGTCGAAGTCGATGACCAGGCGCCCGGGATTGGCGACCTGCGCCCCGATGGCCGCCGGCAGACCGAACCCCATCGTGCCCATGCTGCCCGAGGTGAGCCACTGCCGCGGCGCGCGGAAATCGAACATCTGCGCGGCCCACATCTGATGCTGGCCGACGCCGGTGGTGATGATCGCCTCGCCCCGGGTACGGCGGTTGATCTCCTCGATCACATAGTGCGGCTGCACCAGCGCGCTCGCGCGGTCATAGCTCATCGCGTGCCGGCGCTTGAGCTCGGCGAGCTGCGCGCGCCACGGCGCGAAGTCGAGCTGCAGGCCGCCGCGCCGCGCGCACTGCACCAGCACGCCCAGCGCCTCCGGCAGCAGCCCGACGTGACTCCAGTGCGCGTTCTTGACCTTGTTGATCTCGGCCGGGTCGATGTCCAGGTGGGCGATACGGCGCGCCTGGGCGGCGAACTTGTGCGGGTCGCCCGCCACGCGATCATCGAAGCGCGCGCCCACGGCGATCAGGAAGTCGCAGTCCTCGACCGCGTAGTTGGCGAATGCCGTGCCGTGCATGCCCAGCATGCGCATCGACAGCTCGTCGGTGGTGTCGATGGCGCCGATGCCCATGAGCGTGGTCACCACCGGCACGCCGAAGAAGTGCGCGAACTCGCGCAGCGCCTGGGAGGCCTCACCATTGATGACCCCGCCACCGGCGTAGATGAGCGGGCGGCGCGCGCGCGCCAGCAACTCGAGAAACTCCCCGGCGGCGCTCTCACCCAGGCGGCTGGCGGTCAGCTCCGCCAGTCGCGCGCGATAGCCCGGCAGCGGCAGGCGCCCCTCGCCCTGAAACTGCACCAGCGCAGTCTGTACGTCCTTGGGCAGATCGATGACCACCGGTCCGGGCCGCCCGGTGCGGGCCACCTCGAAGGCGGTCCGCACCGTCGCCTCCAGCCGCGCAGGCTCGGTCACCAGGAAGACGTGCTTGGCCACCGCGCTCATCAGGGCCGCCACGGGCGCCTCCTGAAACGCGTCGGTGCCGATCGCCGCGCGGCCGACCTGACCGCAGACCACCACGATCGGCACCGAGTCGGCCATGCAGTCGCGCACCGGGGTGACGGTATTGGTCGCCCCGGGGCCGGAAGTGACCATGCACACCCCCACGCGGCCGCTGGAGCGCGCGTAGCCCGCGGCCATGAAGCCCGCGCCCTGCTCGTTGGCGGGAACGATCAGCGGTACCTGCGGCCCGCCGGCGCGTTTCTGCTGCTCGTTATAGGTGAAGATGGCGTCATAGGTCGGCAGGATCGCCCCGCCGCTGTAGCCGAAGATCGCCTCCACGCCCTCATCGGCGAGCACCTGGACGGCCGCCTGGGCACCCGGGATGGCCTGGCCGGCGAGGGGATGGGTGCGATGCTCAGGCTCTTCGGCCTTGGCGATCATGGGACGGTCGGGCGCGGTCGCTGGATACGGTCTTTCAGCATAGCCGAGGCGGGCCCCGATTGGCTATTCTGGCTGGCGCGCGCGGCACGACACGCCAGCCACCATGCGACACATCATCGCCATTTTGCTGCAGAACGAGGCCGGAGCACTCACGCGTGTGGCGGGTCTGTTCTCCAGCCGCGGCTACAACATCGAGTCGCTCTCGGTCGCGCCGACGCAGGATCCGACCGTGTCGCGCCTCACGCTGGTGACCAGCGGCTCGGGTGCCGTCATCCACCAGATTGCCAACCAGCTCAAAAAGCTGATCGATGTCGTGAGCGTCGAGGACATGACCGGCGGCGAACACTTCGAGCGCGAGCTGGTGTTGCTCAAGCTGCGCATGGATCCCGGGCGGCGTGACGCGGTGCGCGGCTATGTCGCGCGCTGCGGCGGCAGCGTGCTGCAACCCTCCAGCGACTGCTTCATCGTCGAGCTGCTCGGCAGTGAGGCGGAGATCAACGCGTGGATGCACGAGCTCGCGCGGCACGCCGAGCTGCTCGAAGTGGTGCGCAGCGGCGCTCTGGGCATCAGCCGCGGTCAGCGCACCTGGCGCGCCGCCGACTGACGGCTACAGGGCGGCGGTGTCGGTCTCGCCGGTGCGGATGCGGATGACGCGCCAGATATCGTTGATGAAGATCTTGCCGTCGCCCACCTTGCCGGTGCGCGCGGCCTTGACGATGGCCTCGACCACCTGCTCGGCCAGCTCCGAGCGCACGGCCACCTCCACGCGCGTCTTGGGTACGAAGTCCACGACGTACTCGGCGCCGCGATACAGCTCGGTGTGCCCACGCTGCCGGCCGAAGCCCTTCACCTCGGTGACCGTCATGCCCGAGACGCCGAGCTCCGCCAGCGCGGCGCGCACCTCGTCCAGCTTGAAGGGTTTGATGATCGCGGTAACCAGTTTCATGCGAGCGCTCCCTGTCCCGGCCTAAGCGCGGGTGCAGCTTTCGTGCCACGCGTCCGGCGACACGCCACGGCGCCTGCAGATGACTCGCGCCGGCCAATGCCCTGAAATGCGCGGCTCGCCGCCGCCGGCCCGCGTGCGCGCAGCCTGCCCGCACGCGGCACCGGCACCAATGCAGCGCGCTCGACATGCCGGCCGCCCGCTCATGGTGCGCGCGCACCGCCCGCGGCGCGCAGCAGCGCACAGCGGCGCGATCGGGGCGCGTCAATCGTGCAGATACGCCGCGAGATACTGGTCGAAACCGCTGCTCTGACGCGACTCGAGCATCGCCAGCTCGCGCAGCGAGTCCTGTGCCTCCTGCGCCAGCTCGCGCGCGAGTGCCGGATCGTGCGCCGGCGTGCCGGCGAGCTCCTCACGGTGGCGGCGCGAGACGCGCAGCGCCAGGGCCGCAAAGCTCTCGTCGTGCTCCTCGAGCTCGGCGAGCAGGCGCGCCGAGGGCGTGCGGTCCGGCTCCTGCAGCTTGGCGAGCTGATCGCGCAGCGCGCCGGCATACGGCCTTGCCGCGTCCGCCCCGTCCAGCCACTCGCACACCGCCTGCAGGCCGTCGAGCAGCTCCGCCGCCCAGACCGCAAGCGGCACGGAGCGTGCGTCGCGCTCGAGCTGCAGGCCCGGCTCGCGCCCGCGCCGCGCGACGCGCAGATGATTGCGCTCGATCGCCGCCTCCTCGGCGGGCTCGATCGGCGGGCTGTCCTTCAGCAGCAGCAGCTGCAGGAACGCCTCGAGGAAGTGCAGCTTGCGCGAATTGACGCCCACCGGGTCGAAGGCGCTGTTGTCCAGCGCGCGCACTTCGACGTATTCGACTCCGCCGCGCGCGAGCGCGTGTGCGGTGCGCTCGCCGGGCTGCAGGGTGCGCTTGGGGCGGATGTAGCTGTAGTACTCGTTCTCGATCTGCAGCACGTTGCCCGACAGCTGCCGGTACTCCCCGGCCACTTTTACGCCCAGCGCCGCGTATTGCGGATGCGGCGTATGCACGGCGTGCCGCAGATCGCGCAGGTATTCCTCGAGGCTGTTGACCGACACCGCAACCGCCGACTGGCTGCGGTTGCGATAGCCCAGATCACTCATGCGCAGCGAGGTGGCGTGCTCGCCGACCAGCGTATCGGCGCCGCGGGCGGCGAGCTGCCCGTCGGGCTGTCCCTGCAGAAACGATCGGCACATGGCCGGTGAGGCACCGAACAGGTACGACACCAGCCAGCCGTGACGCCGGTAGTTACGCAGCAGCTCGAAGTAGCGCGCGGACGCGAACCCCTGGCCCGCGTCGCGCGAGCGGCGGATATCGGCGTACATGGGCCAGAAACCCCGTGGCAGCGAGTAATTGAAATGCACCCCGGAGATCGCCTGCATCATGCCGCCGTAGCGGATCAGCAGGCCGTGGCGGTAGATCGACTTGATGCGTCCGTAGTGCGAGCTGCCGTAGCGCGCGATCGGGATCTCGGCCTCGCCGCTGAGATCGCAGGGCATCGATGTGGCCCACAGCAGCTCCTCCTCGCCGAGGTGAGCGTACACGAAGCGATGCAGGTCGTTCAGGTAGTGCATCAGCGGGCCATTGCCGGGCAGCGCCGGCGTGACCAGCTCGAGCAGCGCCTCCGAGTAATCCGTGGTGATGTGCGGGTGGGTGAGCGCCGAACCGAGCGTGCGCGGATGCGGCGTCTGCGCGAGCCGCCCCTCGCCCGTCACGCGCAGCGACTCACGCTCGATGCCGCGCAGGCCCCCCCGCAGCAGCTGCTGCTCCCGGCTGTTGATCACAGCCGCGACCCGACGCTCATAGACGCGGTCGACGCTCTCACGCATCCGACAGACTCCCTGGCCGGCTCCGCCATCGCCGGCCGCAGAAGTGACCGTCCCGGCCGGGCATGGCATTCTAGGGCATTGTGCGGGAGACCCGATGCTGATAGGCAATGCGACGCGGCGGGTGGCGATCATCGGCGGAGTGCGCACCGCGTTCGCGCGCGCCGGCACGGCCTTTGCCGATGTCGATGACCAGCAGCTGCTCACGGCCGCCCTCGACGCGGTGGTCGAGCGCTTCGGCCTGCAGGGCCAGCGGCTCGGCGATGTCGTTGCCGGAGCGGTCATCAAGTACCCCAGGGACTACAACCTCGCGCGCGAGGCGCTGCTGTCCACGGCGCTGGACCCGCACACTCCCGGGTTGGACCTGCAGCGCGCCTGCGGCACGAGCCTCGAGGCCGCCGTGCTCGTCGCCGACAAGATCGCCCTCGGGCAGATCGATGCCGGCATCGCCGCCGGTGTCGACGTGGCGAGCGACCCGCCGGTGCTGTATCCGAAGTCGTTTCAGCGCCTGCTGCTGCGAAGCGCCCGGGGCCGCAGCCTCGGCGCGCGCCTGGCACCCTGGCTCAGGCTGCGGCCGCGCGATTTGCGGCCACAGCTGCCCGCGGTGGTCGAGCCGCGCACCGGATTGTCGATGGGGCAGAGCTGCGAGCTCATGGCCAGACGCTGGCAGATCAGCCGCGAGGAGCAGGACCGGCTCGCGTACGACAGCCACGTCAAGGCTGCCGCCGCCTGGCGCGAGGGCTTCTACGCCGACCTCGTGGTGCCCTACCACGGGCTGGGCAGCGACAACAACGTACGCGCCGACACCTCGCTCGAGAAGCTCGCCAAGCTCAGGCCGGTGTTCGATACCAGCGGGGCGGGTACGCTGACGGCCGGCAACAGCACACCGCTGACTGACGGCGCCTCGGCGCTGCTGCTAGCCTCGGAGGCGTGGGCGGCCGCGCACCGGCTGCCGGTGCAGGCGTATCTGCGCGCCGGCAAGAGCTGGGCGGTGGATTTCGCCACGGGAAAGGAGGGGCTGTTGATGGCGCCAGCCTACGCGGTGTCCGCGATCCTGTCCGACACGGGACTGACGCTGCAGGATTTCGACTACTACGAGATCCACGAGGCGTTCGCGGCGGTGCCACTGTGCCTGTTCAAGGCCTGGCAGTCCGCCGAGTATTGCCGCGAGCGGCTCGGGCGCGACGCGCCTCTTGGCGGCATCGACACGGCGCTCCTCAACGTCAAGGGTGGCAGCGTGGCCATAGGCCACCCGTTCGCGGCCACCGGTGCACGTATCCTCGCAGCGCTCGCCAAGCTGCTGGCGGGCGATGCGCACGCCCGGCGCGGCCTCGCCTCCGCCTGCACCGCCGGTGGCATGGCGGTCGCCGCGATTCTGGAGCGCCCATGAGCCACTTCGAGACCCTCATGGCGCGCGATGGCCACGCCTTCCAGGCCTACATCGCCAGTCCCGTCGGACACGTGCGCGGTGCGGTGGTGGTCATCCAGGAGATCTTCGGGCTCACGGCACACATCCGCAGCCTCGTCGACAGCTACGCCGCCGAGGGCTACCTCGCCCTCGCCCCCGCGCTGTTCGATCGCCTGCGGCGCGACCTGGTGCTGGGCAACTCGCCCGAGGAGATCGAGCGCGCGCGCGGCTATCGCCAGCAGATTCCCGCGGCAAAATCGCTGCTGGACATCTCCGCTTCCGTCGCGGTGGCGCGCCATTCGGGCAAGGTGGCGGTGCTCGGCTATTGCTGGGGCGGCACGCTGGCATGGCTCGCGGCCGCGGAGATCCCGCTGGGCGCGGCCGTCTGCTACTACGGCGCCGCCATCGTCGATCACCTGGAGCGCTCGCCCGCCTGCCCGACCCTGCTGCACTTCGGCGAGCGCGACGCCTCGATCCCGCCCGCCGCCGTGGAGCGCATCCGCGCGGCATTCCCCCAGGGTCTGTACTACCTGTACGCCGCCGGACACGGCTTCAACAATGACACGCGGCCACAGTACTACGATGCCGCCGCCGCGACGCTGGCGCGCGCGCGCACCCAGGCGTTCCTGGCGCAGCACATCGGTTAGCCCCATGGCCGCAACGGCGTGGCCGGCCTCATCGACCGGCAGCTCGGCGGGCTCCACCGGCTCGGCGGGTATCAGCGGCTCGGCGGGTATCAGCGGCTCGGCGGGCCTCGCTGGCTCGGCGGGCGCCGCGCCGGCCGGCGCATTGATCCTGGTCAATACCGGCTCGCCGGCCGCGCCGCGCAGCGGCGCGGTGCGGCGCTTCCTGGCGCGCTTTCTGTCCGATCCGCGCGTCGTCGAGCTGCCGCGGGCGCTGTGGCTGCCGTTGCTGTACGGCGTGGTGCTGCCGCTGCGCGCCGCACGCAGCGCGCAGCGCTACCGCCTGGTCTGGCAGAGCGAGGGCTCGCCCCTGCTGGTGAACTGCGCGCAGCTGCGTGCCGCGCTCGAGCAGGCGCTCGCGGCGAGCCGCCCGGGGCTGCGCGTCGCGCTGGCGTACCTGTACTCTGCGCCGCAGCTCGAGCGGGTGCTGGAGGTCATGCGCGGCGCGGACGTGCAACGACTGATCGTTCTGCCGCTATACCCACAGGGCAGCGGCACGACGACCGGCGCGGTGTACGACCAGGTGGCCCATGCGCTCAGACGCTGGCGCACCCTGCCGGAGCTGCGGCACATCGCCGCCTACGCCTGCGAGCCCGATTACATCGGCGCCCTGGCCGACAGCGTGCGCGAGCACTGGGGTGCGCACGGGCACAGCGGCCACCTGCTCATGTCCTTTCACGGCATACCGCAGCGCTACGCCGAGCGCGGCGATCACTACCCCGAGCAGTGCCGGCAGAGTGCCGAGCGGCTCGCCGGCGCGCTCGGGCTCTCCCCGCAGCAGTGGAGCATGAGCTTCCAGTCGCGCTTCGGAGCGGCGCGCTGGCTGACGCCCGCCACCAGCGAGGTGCTGCATCAGCTGCCGCGGCGTGAAGTGCGCGCGGTCACCCTGATCTGTCCGGGATTCGCCGCCGACTGCCTCGAGACGCTCGAGGAGATCGCGCTGGTCGGGCGCGCCACCTTCCTGAAGGCCGGTGGCGAGCGCTTCGACTACGTGCCGGCGCTCAACACGCGCGCGGGGCACGTCAGCATGCTCGCACGACTGGTCGAGCGCGCGACGGCCGACTGGGCCTGAGGCGCCGCGGTCCGCACGCCCCATGAGCCGCAGCGCACTCTTTGGCCGCTTCCTCGAGCTGGGGCTGCCCACGCACGACATCGCGGCTTCCGTGCAGTTCTACGAGCGGCTCGGCTTTCGCCAGCTGCTCACCGGCGACGCCTGGCCGCACCGCTACGGCGTGCTCGGCGACGGACGCATCCACCTGGCGCTGCACGAGCAGCCCGCGCAGCCCGGGCCGCGTGGCGCGGGCCAGGGGGCCGCGGTGCCCGACTGCCTCGCACCGATCTTCGTGCTGCCGGGACTGGCGGGCGCGCTCGCGGCGCTGCGCGCCGCGGGCGTGGAGCCGCAGACCCTGCATTTCGGTGATGAATCTCTGCATCATCTGCAGCTGCTCGATCCGGGAGGCAACGTCGTGCGCCTGCAGGAAGCGCGCACCTTCTCGCCCGCGCCTTCCGAGTCGGGGGTGCACGGCTCGCTGTGCGGATACTTTCTGCACCTGAGCCTGCCGCAGTCGGACTTCGCGCCGGCGCGCGCCTTCTGGGAGCGGGCCGGCTGGGTCGCTCTGCCCGAGGAGGAGACGCCCTACCCGCACCTGCCGCTCACGGCCGATCAGCTGGACCTCGCCTTTCATGCGCGTGGCGGCTTCGATGCGCCGTTCCTGGCGTTCGAGTGCCATGACGTGCCCGGCGCGCTCGCGCGTCTCGGGGAACTGGGCATCCTTCCCCGCGCGCAGGCGGCGCGTGGCCTGAGCGTGCGCGGCAGTGCGTTGCTCGCGGCGCCCGAGGGCACGCTGCTGTGGCTGCTGCCGGCGGTGCAGGACACGGAACGCGAGAGCGCGCAGACCTCAGCCTGAGTGCCGCTCGCCGCGCAGCTGCGCGACGATCGCCGGATTCTCCAGCGTCGAGACATCCTGCGAGAGCGGCTCACCGCGCCCGATGGCCCGCAGCAGCCGCCGCATGATCTTGCCCGAGCGCGTCTTGGGCAGCGCCTCGGCGAAGCGGATCTCGTCCGGTCGCGCGATCGGACTGAGCTGCGCGGCGACCCAGCCGCGCAGCTCCTCGGCGAGCCTGGCCGCGTCGGCCTCGCCGGGGCGGGCGCCGCGGCACACGACGAACGCCAGGATGCCTTCGCCCTTGACCTCGTGCGGCCGGCCCACCACGGCGGCCTCGGCCACGCGCGCGTGCGCCACCAGCGCCGACTCGATCTCCATGGTGCCGAGGCGGTGGCCCGAGACGTTCAGCACATCATCGATGCGCCCGACGATCCAGAAGTAGCCCTCGGCATCGCGGTACGCACCGTCGCCGGCGAGGTAGCAGCGCCCATCGAACTTGCCCCAGTACGTATCGATGTAGCGCTGGTTATCGCCCCAGATGGTGCGCGCGAGCGACGGCCAGGGCCTGGTGATCACCAGGTAGCCGCCGACTCCCGCTCCTCGCACCGGCTCACCGCGCTCATCGAGAATCTCGGCGAATATGCCGGGCAGCGGCAGCGTGCACGAGCCGGGCTTGGTGGTCGTCACGCCGGGGACCGGGGAAATCATGATGGCGCCGGTCTCGGTCTGCCACCAGGTGTCCACGATCGGACAGCGAGCCGCGCCGATCACGCGGTGGTACCACATCCAGGCCTCGGGATTGATCGGCTCTCCGACGCTGCCCAGCAGCCGCAGGCTCGACAGATCATAGCGCGCGGGAATCGCATCCCCGAGCCGCATCAGCGCGCGGATCGCGGTGGGCGCGGTGTACAGGATGGTCACGCCGTGATCCTGGCAGATCTTCCAGAAGCGTCCGCCATCCGGATAGGTCGGCGCGCCCTCGTAGAGGACCACGGTCGCGCCATTGGCGAGCGGGCCGTAACAAACGTAGCTGTGGCCGGTCACCCAGCCGACATCCGCGGTGCACCAGAAGACATCGTCCTCGCGCAGGTCGAACACCCACTGACAGGTGAGCTTGGCGTTCAGCAGGTAACCGGCGCTGGAGTGCTGGATGCCCTTGGGCCGACCGGTGGAGCCCGAGGTGTGCAGCAGAAACAGCGGATGCTCGGCCGGCAGCCACTGCGGCTCGCAGTGCGGGCTCTGCTCACCGCACAGCTCGTGCCACCAGCGGTCGCGCCCCGCCCGCATGTCCACCGGGTTGCCGGCGTGGCGCAGCACGAGCACGCTGCGCACGCTCTCGCAGCGCTCGGCGAGCGCACTGTCGACCGCGGCCTTGAGCGGGATGATCTCCCCGCCGCGCCGCCCGCCGTCGGCGGTGATGAGCACGCAGGCACCCGCATCGGCGATGCGCTCGCGCAGCGACAGCGCCGAGAAGCCGCCGAACACCACCGAGTGGATGGCGCCGATGCGCGCGCAGGCCTGCATGGCCACGATCGCCTCGGGGACCAGGGGAAGGTAGATCACTACGCGATCGCCCACGCCCACACCGAGGCTCTTGAGGGCGTTGGCCAGCCGGCAAACCTGCGCGTGCAGCTGCCGGTAACTCAGACGCCGCACCTCGCCGGTTTCGGCCTCGAAGACAATCGCGGCCTTCTCGCCGCGCCCGGCGATGATCTGCACGTCCAGGCATTCGTGCGACACGTTCAGCTCGCCGTCGCAGAACCAGCGGTAGTTGGGAGCCTGGCTCTCGTCCAGGGTGAGCGAGAAGGGCCGGTGCCAGTTCAGCTGGCTCGAGGCCAGCTCGCGCCAGAATCCCACATAATCCTCGCGGGCGCGCTCGTGCAGCGCCGCCAGTTGTGCGGCGCGCAGGCGGGCTCGCGTGGTGAACTCGGCCGGGGGCGGAAAGCGGCGCTGCTCGTGCAGCACGGCGCTGATGTCCGTGCCGGATGTGTCCGTGCCGGATGGCTCCCGACCCGCGGTCATAGCGGTGCGCCCGGCGCCGTCATGCATCGCCCCCAGCTCTACTCGAAGGATCAGCATAACGCAATCGGTCGCCTTCGTCTCGACGTTCACGCACGGTGCATTCACGCTATCATGCGTCCGCTCCGGGCCCCGACCCGCGCAAGGCCGGCGGGCGGCTTGCGTCCGGCGCGAGACATCCGCAGCAATCAACCAAGGACCCCACTGATGAGCGACCCTCTGTCCCGTCGCGCCGCATTGAAGCAGCTCGCGCTGCTGCTCGGCGCAGCCGGCGTCGCGGACGCATGCGGCCCGGCGCATGCGGCCGAGCTGCCGCACCTCGATCCCAGCGACCCCAACGCCGTGGCGCTCGCCTATCACCGCGACGCCTCGACGGTCGATGTCAAGCAGTTTCCGACCTACCGCAGCGGCCAGAGGTGCGACACCTGTCTGCAGCTGCAGGGCAAGCCGGGGGATCCCTGGCGCCCCTGCAATCTGTTTCCCGGCGAGCTGGTCAGTGCCGGAGGCTGGTGCCGGGTGTGGGTGCCGAAGAACTGACGGCGCGGTGCGCTCTGGCGGCGGCCGGCGCGGCTCAGCTCAGCCAGCGCGCGATGCGATCGTGCAGCGGGCTGGTGCGCGGAAAGTGCGCCTGCAGGTACTCCATCTGGTCGGCGAGCACGCGCCGGCCCTTGAGGAAGATGTACTCCGCGTAGGTCGGGGTGAACGGCACGGCGATCAGCTGCATCTTCGCCTGCTCGGGGGTGCGCCACGCCTTGGCGTTGTTGCAGCGGCGGCAGGCGGTGACCACGTTGGTCCACACGTCCTCGCCACCCTGGCTGAAGGGCCGCACGTGATCGCGCGACAGCTCGCGCGGCGGGAAACGCCCGGCGCAGTACATGCACAGACAGGCGTCGCGCCGGAACAGCGTCTCGTTGTTCAGCGGCGGCACGTAGTCGCGCCGCGTATTGCCCGGATTGCCGGTGTGCCCGACCGTGGCCACGATGGAGTTCACCTCGAGCACGGTGCGCAGCCCGGTACGCGCACTGACTCCACCGTACAGCCGGTAGAGCAGCGAGCCGCAGGTGTAGGCCACCTGCTCCTGATGGTAGAGACGCGCCGCCTCGCGATAGTCGATCCACTCGAGCGGCATGCCCGCGACGTCGGTGCGCAGGACCATCTGCGAGAGGCCCGCGGCGCCCGCGCGCGGCGCGACCGGCGTGAAGTCGGCGAACTCGAAGTCCGCCGGCCGCAGCTGCGCGCTCACGCTCTGGGCGCTGGTGGCGTGCGCGCCCGCGGCGTGTACGCTCGCAGCCGGTGCGCTCATGGGCTGGACTCTCATGGGATGTTAAGATACGGCAAGATTGTGCGATACTTCAATCAATGATAAGGATGGCCGTGCTCGACCTCACAGGCATGCGTCGTCCGCCGAGGCGCGGGCAACCGCAGGCGCGCGGGTCGCAGCCGGCGATGGTCGCGACCGATCGCAGCGCCTGTCAGCCCCCGTGAGGTAAAGCCAATGTCCGTGACGATCAGCGTGCTCGCCGAGCGCGCGCCCGGGGAGGCGCGTGTCAGTCTGGTCCCCGAGATCGCCGACAAGCTCGTGGGCGCCGGCGCACGCGTGCTGATCGAGCCTGGCGCGGGCGTCGCCGCGCAGTTTCCCGACGCCCTGTATCGGCAGGTCGAGTGGGCCGCCGACGCGGACGCGGCGCGCGCCGCCGCCGATGTGCTGCTGACGGTGCAGCCTCCGGAGCTGCGCACCATCGAGGCACTCAAAGCCGGCGCCGTGGTGATCGGCTTCATGCAGCCACACGCGCGCGCCGCCGAGGTGCGTGCGCTGCGCGACCGGCAGATCACCAGCTTCGCGATGGAGCTGGTGCCGCGCATCTCGCGCGCGCAGTCGATGGACGCCCTGTCCTCGCAGGCGGCGGTCGCCGGCTACAAGGCGGTGCTGATCGCCGCCAACACGCTCGCGCGCTTCATGCCGATGCTCACGACCGCGGCGGGCACCATCCGCCCCGCCCAGGTGCTGATCATCGGCGTCGGCGTCGCCGGCCTGCAGGCCATCGCCACCGCCAGGCGCCTGGGCGCGGTGGTCGAGGCCTACGACGTGCGCAGCGCCACGCGCGAGCAGGTGCGCTCCCTCGGCGCAAAGTTCATCGACACCGGCGTGTCGGCCGAAGGCACCGGTGGCTACGCGCGCGAGCTCACCGCCGAGGAGCGCTCGCGCCAGCAGGAGGTGCTCGACGCGCGCATCGCCGCGGCCGATGCGGTCATCACCACCGCGGCCGTGCCGGGCCGCACCGCGCCGCGCATCGTGTCGGCCGCCGCCGTCGCACGCATGAAGGCCGGCGCGGTGATCGTGGACATCGCCGCCGAGTCCGGCGGCAACTGCGAACTCACTCAGGCCGGGCGCACCGTGGTGCAGGCGGGGGTGCAGATCGTCGGACCGGTCAATCTTCCCGCGCAGCTCGCATACCACGCCAGCGAGATGTATGCGCGCAATCTCTACAATTTTCTCAAGCCGGCACTGTCCCGCCCACAGGGGCAGCAGCAGGCAGCGCTGGTGATCGACTGGCAGGACGAGGTCTATGCGCAGGCCTGCCTGACCCACGCCGGTGCGATCCGGCACGAGGCGACACGCAAGCTCGTGGAGGCAGCATCATGACCGGGATCGTTGCAGTATACATATTCATGCTGGCCGCCTTCACCGGCTACGAGGTGATCGCACGCGTGCCGGTGATCCTGCATACGCCGCTGATGTCCGGCTCGAACTTCGTGCACGGCATCGTGCTGGTCGGGGCGATGGCCGCGCTGGGCGCCGCCGGCACTCCGCTCGAGAAGGGCATCGGCTTCGTCGGTGTGCTGCTCGCCGCCGGCAACGCGGTCGGCGGCTATGCGGTGACCGAGCGCATGCTCGAGATGTTCAAGGCCAGCGGCGCGCGCCGCCGCGCCGCGGGCGGCACCGACGCGCCGGGTGCCGGCGAGGGGCGGCGCGAGGGCGAGGGGCGGCGCTGATGAGCGCACCGATCAGCGCCGCGGGCGCGATCCAGGCGAGCTACCTGGTGACCGCATTCCTGTTCATCATGGGCCTGAAGCGCATGAGCTCTCCGGTCACCGCGCGCAGCGGCATCCTGTGGGCCGGCGCGGGCATGGTGCTCGCCACGCTCGCGACCTTCCTCTTCCCCGGCATGAGCAACTATCCGCTGATCATCATCGCCATCGTGATCGGCGGGGTGATCGCCTGGGTCAGCGGCCGGCGCGTGGCGATGACGGCCATGCCGCAGATGATCGCGCTGTACAACGGCATGGGCGGCGGCGCCGCCGCCTGTATCGCGGCCGTCGAGCTGTATCGCGGCGGTCGTCCGCAGAGCGCCGCGATCACACTCGCGGTGCTCGGCGCGATCATCGGCGCGGTCTCCTTCAGCGGCAGCATGATCGCCTTCGGCAAGCTGCAGGGCCTGATCAGGCGCTCGCTGCGCTTTGGCGGACAGAACTTTCTCAATCTGCTGATCCTCCTGGCGGTGCTGGTGCTCGGCGCGCTGCTGATCGCCGGGTTGCACGGGGGCGCGGCGCTGGTGTCGGTCTTCTTCGCGGCGGCATTGCTGCTGGGCATCACCATGACGCTGCCGATCGGCGGCGCCGACATGCCCGTGGTGATCTCCCTGTACAACGCCTTCACGGGCCTCGCGGTCGCGTTCGAGGGCTTCGCCGTCGGCAACGCGGTCATGATCGTCGCCGGCATGATCGTCGGCTCCGCCGGCACGCTGCTGACGCAGCTCATGGCCAAGGCGATGAACCGCTCGCTCGGCAACGTGCTGTTCTCGGGCTTCGGCGAGACCGCGGCGGTCAGCGGTGGAGAGACTCATGGAAGCCTCAAGCCCATCGAGGCCGCCGACGTCGCGGTGATGCTGGCCTACGCGCAGTCGGTGATCGTCGTACCGGGCTACGGCATGGCGGTGGCGCAGGCGCAGCACAAGGTCTGGGAGCTCTGCCAGCTGCTGATCGATCGGGGCGTGCGCGTGCGCTTCGCGATTCACCCGGTGGCCGGCCGCATGCCCGGACACATGAACGTGCTGCTGGCCGAAGCCGGCGTGCCTTACGACCTGATCGCAGATCTCGATGAGATCAACGGCGAGTTCGAGAACGCCGATGTGGCGCTGATCATCGGCGCCAACGACGTGGTCAATCCGGTGGCGCGCACCGATCGGTCGAGTCCCATCTACGGCATGCCGATCCTGAACGCCGACAAGGCCAGAAACGTCGTGGTGATCAAGCGCGGCCAGGGTGCCGGATTTTCCGGTATCGAGAACGCGCTCTTCTATCTGGACAACACCCGCATGCTCTACGGCGACGGACAGGCGGCGGCGGGCGCGCTGATCAGCGCCATCAAGACACTCTGATCAGGGCACTGCGATCAGCGGCCGCGACCGATCAGCGGCGTGGCCCGCGCAAGCCGCCGCCGAACCGCAGTCCGAATCGGGGCGCCGCGAATCGCCCCCGCCCGAATGGCTGTCGCGGTCCGCGCTGCAGCTGCTGACGCTGCAGCATCTGCGCGCGCTGCTGCGGGGTGGCGTTCAGCCACTGCTGGCGCAGCTGCGCCTGCTGCTGCGGCGGCAGACGCGAGTAGTAACGAAAGTCGCGCTGTAAGGCCTGCTGCTGCGAGGGCGACAGGCGCTGAAACTGCTGCCAGCGCCGGCGGATGAATGCGCGCTCGGGCTGCGCCAGCCGCTGCCAGATCTGCAGGCGCGCGCGCGCGGTCGCGCGCTGTTGCGGGGTCATCGCGATCCAGCGGGCGGCGCCGCGTGCCAGTGCGCGCTGTCGCCCCGGCGGCAGGCTGCTCCAGTTTCCACGCAGCGATCCGAGCAGCAGCTGCTGCTGCGCGTTCAGGGATGCCCACGGCACGCCCGCTCGCCCGGCGTCGTCGGCCGACGGCGCATCATCCACCCATAGCAGGCCCGGGGGCACATCCGCCGGTGCGGCGTCCGGCGGTGGCGCGGCGGGTCGCAGCAGCAGCTCATCGGGGGGCACCGCGCCCGCCGGCTGCGCCCAGCTCGGCGCCGCCGGCAGGCACACGGCCAGCAGCAGCCCCGCCAGCGCCACTGCGCGGCCGCGAGCGCCCGACGTCCTTGCCTGCCAGCCTGTCATGTCAGCCCCGTCGTGACCCACCGAAGCCGCGACGCGCGCGCGTCTGCGGCCTGTCGCGCCGTTCCTAGCTTCCGGTCGGACCACTCGAGGCCGCCGCGGCCTGTCCGGCGCCGGTCGGGCCGCTGGCCGCGCCCGCGGCCCACTCGTAGAACGAATAATCCACTTCCGGATCGGTGCTCAGCGGCACGTCGCTGGTGAGCAGATCGATGTCATCGATCGAGCCGGTGATCGCGGCACTGGCCGGGACCGGTCGCGTGTGCGGCAGGAATACCACGAGCAGCGCCAGCGCCGCGGCCGCCAGCGCCCCGGCGGGCGCCCAGCGCTGCAGGCGGTAGCGCAGCCGCGCCGCACGTGCGCCGAGCGCGGCGTGACGCGCCTGCGTCAGGCGCGAGCGCACCGTGCCCGACAACGTCTCGGTGCTCTCCACCAGCAGCGCACGCGTGCACCGCTCGAGCTCGCTGCCGCCCGTCTGCTCCTGGTTCGTTCCCGCGTTCATGTCCGAAAGTCCCCGAGTTTCCCGCGCAGCGCCTGCACCGCGCGAAAGTAGTGTGTCTTGACACTGCCCTCCGAGCACCGCATCGCCGCCGCTGTCTCCGCCACGTCCAATCCCTCGAAGTTACGCAGCAGAAATGCCTGGCGCTGCCGATTCGGCAGCGCTTCCAGCGCGCGCTGCAGCGCCGTGAGCATCTCGGTCGATTCGAGCTCGGTGCCCGGCGTCGGTCCGCCATCCACCGCCTGCGCGAGCGCATCGGCCGTCTCGTCCTCGTCGCCACCGCGCCACGGCATCAGCGCCATCACCCGGTTGCGCACGCTGCGGCGGCGCTGCACGTCGCGAATGCGATTTTCCAATATGCGGTAGAACAGCGGCTTCCATTCCTCCGTCGGCCGCGAACCATAGCGCGTGCTCAGCTGCAGCATCGCATCCTGCACGACGTCCAGCGCATCCGCTTCATGGCGCAGGGCGATCTGTGCGATTCTGAAGGCCTTGCGCTCGACGCTGGCCAGAAAGGCTTCCAGCGCACGTGCGCCGTCTTCGGTCTCACGCAAGTGGGCCGTCCGAAGAGTCGCTACGTCCGTGGTCGGCGGAGCAAGCGTCGCAAAGCCACCCATACCGCAGCACCCGCTCAGGTGGGAGCAAGTCTAAGGCCATACAACGGAGCGCCACGGATTTTGGTTGACGAGTTCCGGGCAGAAGCAGACCGTCGCGAAATCATCCACTTAATGGAAGGCTTTACCAACACTTGCGTGCGCGCGTCGCGGACGCCCTTCGAGGTGTCTCAGAGCGCGCGTAATCCATTGAAATCGATGGGTATTTATGCCTAACGGCATTTCATGTCCATGACCGCTCGAATACGCCGCCGCACCGTCAACGCGCAAATTCTCCCCCTTGTCCACAGACTTATCCACAATCGCGACGCAGCATGATGAGGCCCGGCCAGCGCAGGAGGCGTCGGCCGCGCCCTGCATTCTGCAGGTGGCCATCGATGTGCCGCTGTTCAGGCCGTTCGACTACCTTCCCCCCGAGGACCGGCCCGTCGGCGAGGTGCCGGACGGCGCGCGCGTACGGGTCCCGGTCGGCTCGCGTCGCCAGGTGGGTGTCGTCGTGGGCCGCAGCGCGAGGCCGGCGGTACCGGCCGCGACGCTGCGGGCCATCGATGAGCTGCTCGACGTGGAGCCGGTGCTGGATCCGACGCTGCTGCAGCTGCTGCGCTGGACCGCCGATTATTACCACCACCCACTCGGAGAGGTCATCGCCGCGGCGCTTCCCAAGGCGCTGCGACGCGGTGCTCCCGCCCGGGCGCCGCCTGCGACCAGGCGCCGCTGGCGCATCACCTCGGCCGGTCAGAGCGCACTGCGCGATGCTGTGCCGGCGCGCGCCACGGCCCAGCGCGCGCTGTTGACGCGGCTGATGCAGAGCCCGGGCGGCTGCCCCGAGACGCAGCTGCCGCTCGGCTGGCGGCGCGGCCTCGCGGCGCTGCGCCGGCACGCATGGGTCGAGGCCGACGAGGTGCCCCTGGAAGGCGCCGCGCCCGCGGGCCCCGAGCCGGCATCCGCGCCGGTGCCCGCGCCCGCGCCCGTGCCCGAATTGTCGGCCGCGCAGCGAACCGCGAGCGAATGCATCGACGCGGCCGCCACCGCAGGCTACCGCTCGTTCGTGCTGCAGGGAGCCACCGGCAGCGGCAAGACCGAGGTCTACCTGCGCTGCGCGCAGGCGGCGCTGGCGCGTGGCCGCACGGTGCTGGCCCTGGTACCCGAGATCGCCCTGACGCCGCAGCTCATCGAGCGCTTTCGCGCGCGCCTGCCGGGCACTCTGGCGGTGCTGCATTCCGGGCTGAGCGATGCCGAGCGGCTGCGCGCGTGGCGCGCGGCGCACGCCGGCGATGCCGCGATCGTGCTCGGCACGCGCTCGGCGGTATTCGCGCCGCTGCCGCGGCTCGGCCTGATCATCGTGGACGAGGAGCATGACAGCTCCTACAAGCAGCAGGAGGGGGGGTGCCGCTATTCGGCGCGCGATGTCGCGGTCGTGCGGGCGCAGCAGGCGGGAGTGCCGATCGTTCTGGGCTCGGCGACGCCCGGCTTCGAGACGCTGCAGAATCTGGCCAGTGGCCGCTACCAGGGCCTCGTGCTGCCGCGGCGCGCCGACCAGGCCGCAGCCCCGCTGCTGAGGTTGGTGGACCTGCGCGCCCACGCCGTGCGCCAGGGTCTGTCGACACCGGTCCTGGAGGCCATGCGCCGCCATCTGGCCGCGGGCGCCCAGGTGCTGGTGTTCATCAATCGGCGCGGCTATGCGCCGACTCTGCTGTGCACGGCATGCGGCTGGATCGCGCCGTGCCGGCAGTGCGACGCGCGCCTCACCGTGCATCGCGCGCGCGGTACGCTCGACTGTCACCACTGCGGCGCGAGCGAACCGCTGCCGCAGCGCTGCCCGCGCTGCGGCTTCGGCGTCAAGCCCATCGGACAGGGCACCGAGCGCATCGAGCAGGTGCTGCAGGAGCTGTTTCCCAACGAGGCGCTGCTGCGGCTGGATCGCGACAGCGCGGCCCGCCCCGAGCAGCTGCACAGCATCGTGCAGCGCCTGCGCCGCGGCGAGGCACGCATCCTGGTCGGCACGCAGATGGTCACCAAGGGCCATCACTTCCCGCACATGATGCTCGCGGTGGTGCTCAACGCGGATCAGGGGCTCTTCAGCAGCGACTTCCGCGCGGCCGAGCGGCTCGCACAGACCATCGTGCAGGTGGCGGGCCGCGCCGGCCGCGGCCGCGAGCGCGGAGAGGTGCTGCTGCAGACCGAGTACCCCGAGCATCCGCTGCTGCAGAGCCTGCTCGCCGGCGGCTACGAGGGCTTCGCGCGCGTGGCGCTCGAGGAGCGGCAGGCGGCTCGCTGGCCGCCGTTCACGCGGCTCGCGCTGCTGCGCGCCTCGACGCGCTCCCCGGAGGGCGCGCTGCAGTTTCTCGCTGCGGCCCGCGCCGCCGCGACCACGGTCACGTCCACGGCCACGACCACGGCGGCGTTCACCGCGCCGTCGTCGCCGCTGCGGCTGCTTGGACCGGTCGCCGCGGCCATGGCGCGCCGCGCCGGCCGCTACCACGCGCAGCTGCTGCTCGAGAGCAGCGAGCGCACGGCGCTGCACCGCTTCATCGATGCGTGGCTGCCGATCGTGGAGACGCTCGCGCGCGCGCGCCGCGTGCGCTATGCGCTGGACGTGGATCCGCTGGATATCGGGTAGACTCGCGCGGTCCGCGCGCCCCGGTCACGCACTCGGGCACCACCCGGAGAACAGCTCTGAAGGATCGCCGGCTTGAAAGATGAGCTCACGCGCCTGGTCGCAGCGGCGCTGCAGTCTCTGGTCGGCGGATTGCTGCCCGAGCCGGTCGATGTCACCTGGATCAGCATCGAGCGGGCGCGCGATCCGAGCCACGGCGATTATGCCTGCAACATCGCGCTGCGCCTGGCGCGGCCGACGCGGCGCGACGCCCGCGAGATCGCCGCCGCCATCGTCGCGGCGCTGCCGTTCGATGCGCGCGTGGCGAACGCGCAGGTCGCCGGTCCCGGCTTCATCAACTTCCGCCTGGCGCACCAGGCACACGGCTCGGTGCTGCTGCAGGTGCTGCAGCAGGGGCAGGCCTACGGATGCGGCGCCAGCGGCGCGAGCGGCGCCGGGCAGCGGCTCATCCTGGAGTTCGTCTCGGCCAATCCCACCGGCCCGCTGCACGTCGGACACGGCAGACAGGCCGCCTACGGCGCGACGCTCGCCAATCTGTTGGCCGCCACCGGTCACCAGGTGCACCGCGAGTACTACATCAACGACGCCGGACGGCAGATGGACATCCTCGCCGTCAGTACCTGGCTGCGCTATCTGGAGCGCTGCGGCGAGCAGCTCGAGTTTCCCTCCAATGGCTATCGTGGCGACTACGTGCACGGCATCGCCGCCGAGCTGTACAGGCGGCGCGGACCGGCGCTGCATCGCGCCGCCGAGCTGGTGACGGTCGGGCTGCCGGCCGACGCCCCGGCGGGCGACAAGGAACGGCACATCGATGCGCTGATCGAGCGCATGCGCGCCCTGATCGGCACCGAGGCCTTCGGTGAAGTTCACCAGCTCGCTCTGGCGCTGATGCTCGCGGACATTCGCAGCGATCTGGCCGAGTTCGGCGTCGAGTTCGACCGCTGGTATTCCGAACGCGAGCTGGCTGAGGCCGGTGCGGTCGAACACGCCATCGCGACGCTGCGCGCGCACGGTCAGCTGTACGAGCAGGACGGCGCGCTGTGGTTTCGCGCCAGCCGCTTCGGCGACGAGCAGGACCGCGTGCTGGTGCGCGCCAACGGCCAGCCGACCTATTTCGCCCCCGATGTCGCCTATCACCTGCAGAAGCGCGAGCGCGGCTTCGAGCACCTGATCGACGTGCTCGGCGCCGACCATCACGGCTACGTCGCGCGCGTGCGTGGAGCGCTCGCGGCGATGGGCGAGCCACCCGAGTGCCTGGAAGCCTGCCTGATCCAGTTCGTCAGCCTGTTTCGCGGCGCCGAAAAGGTCCCCATGGGCAAGCGCGAGGCGCAGTTCGTCACGCTGCGGCAGCTGCGCACGGAAGTCGGCAACGACGCCTGCCGGCTGTTCTACCTGATGCGCAGCCACGACCAGCACCTGGATTTCGATCTGCAGCTGGCGCGCTCGCGCAGCAACGACAACCCGGTGTTCTACATCCAGTACGCGCATGCGCGCGTCGCCAGCGTGCTCAAGCAGCTCGACGCGCGCGGGCTCGGGTACGACGCCGGGCTCGCGGCCGCGAGCCTCGAGCTGCTGCAGAGCGCGCATGAGCAGGCGACGCTGCGCGAGCTGGCACGCTACCCGGAGGTGATCGCGCACGCCGCCGCCGCGCGCGCTCCGCACGTGCTGGTGCATCATCTGCGCGAGCTCGCGCACGCCTTTCACACCTGGTACAACGCCGCCACCATCCTCGTCGATGAGGCGCCGCTGCGCAGCGCGCGCCTGGCGCTCGCGCTGGGCGTGCAGCAGGTGGTACGCAACGGCCTGACGCTGCTGGGCGTGTCCGCGCCGGAGAGCATGTGAACGGCCGGCGCATGGGCGTGCGCGACTACAAGCGCCCGCACCGCGCCAGCCTGGGCGTGGACGGCGCGCAGCTGCGCGGCTTCGCCTTCGGGCTCGGACTCGGGCTGCTGGTGGCGGCGATCATCTACATCGGAGATCACCGCGTGCGCGTGGCGAGCGCCGGTCCGCTGCGGCCCGTGCCGCAGCGGCGCGCACCCGACGAGCTGGGGCTCAGCCGCGGGGACGCCGCAGCCGCCGCGGCCACCGCGGCCACCGCAGCCACTGCAGCCGGCGCCGCCACGGCGCATGCGGCGGGGTCGGATCAGCCGCCCGCCGGGGCGCTGGCCGGCCGATTCGACTTCTACCAGATGCTGCCGCGCGCGCGCGTGCTGGTGGGTGCGCACGAGCACCTCAGCCCGCTCGCGCCGACGGATCCCGTGCAGCAGCCGGGCACCTATTTTCTGCAGGTCGGCTCTTACCGTGACGCCGCGCTCGCCGAGCATGTGCGCGCCCAGGTGGCACGCCTCGGCATCACCGCCACGGTGCAGCACATCGCCGTCGGCTCCGACGTGTGGGAGCGCGTGCGCGTCGGTCCGGTGCGCGACCTCTCCGCCCTGAATCGTCTGCGCCGCGCGCTGCAGGCCGCCAAGCTCGGCTCGCTGGTGGTGCGCGTGCAGGATTGATTACAGAGCTGGGGCCTTGATCCACGCGGATGTGCGGTAGCGCCAGGCGAATACATCTGACTATTCGCCTGGCGCTACCGCACATCCACGTGGGTCAAGGCCCCAGCTCCGTAATCAATCCTGCACGCGCACCACCAGCGAGCCGAGCTTGGCGGCCTGCAG
>DATJSD010000004.1:0-32437 GCA_035504335.1 Steroidobacteraceae bacterium
GAGCCGCAGGAATTCGGTGGCCAGCAGGTCATCGCGGGTGCGGTGCGGCATGAGGTCGCCCGCCACCTGCATCGAAACGAATTTGTTGTACGGCATGTTTTGATTGAATGACTGGATCACCCAATCCCGCCACGGCCAGAGATTGGGGTCGGCGACGTCGTCCAGATAGCCGGCCGTGTCCGCCCAGCGCGACAGATCCATCCACATGCCGGCCATGCGCTCCCCGTACGCCGGGGAGGCCAGCAGGCGATCCACCACCTTCTCGTAGGCGTTGGAACTCTTGTCGTTCACGAACGCATCGACCTGCGCCAACGTGGGTGGCAGACCCGTCAGCGTGAGGCTCACGCGATTGATCAATGTGGCCCGATCCGCCTCCGGCGACGGCGTCATCCCCTTCTGCGCCAATTTCGCGAACACGAAGCTGTCGATCGGATTGACGACCCGGGACTGGAGCGCACCGGCATTCGGCACCGGCCACGCCTTCGGCGCGATCAGCGACCAGATCGGCTCGTACTTGGCCCCCTGCCTGATCCACTGGGCGATCAGCTGGATCTGTGCGGGCTTCAGAGCAGGCGCACCGTGCGGCATGCGCACGCTCGGATCGGTGGAGGTGATCCGGCGGATGACCTCACTGAGCTCCGGATGGCCGGGCACGATCGCCTCGCGGTCGGGATTGTCCTGCAGCTTCGCCTCGGCGGGAGCGGCATAGTCCAGCCGCAGTCCCGCCTTGCGCATATCGGCGTCGGGCCCGTGGCAGGCGAAACACCCCGAGGACAGAATGGGGCGAATCTGCTCATTGAAATCGATCGGCCCGGTGATGGGCTTCAGCCCCGCGGTCTCCTTGGCCAGCCGCGCGGCCACCTCCGAGGCACTGGGCGCCTTCGCGCCGCTCGACGCGACCGCACTACCGCATCCACTGAGCAGTGCCACGCTCAGGCAGCACGAGGCCATCGCCAGGGCCGACAGCACCGGCCCGAGGGTCCGGTGGCTTGATGAGACCATCCTAACTGACTGGTTTCTCAAGGCTACGACCCCCAAACGCCTGTCACACTGGTGCAGTGATCCGGCCCGTTGCCCACGGGACGGTCAATGTGGTGACCGTACCACTAAACGATCGTCACCTCAAACGGCATTCTTACCACAAAATACCGGTTCACTTTTCCTGAACTTCAATGCCCATTTGCCGATGCATTTGCGTCATGAGGTCCGCGGACACCTGGAAGGGCAGCGAACTGCTGGGCATCGAGCCTGGCTGTTGCCGTTGCGCGACCGTCCTCACGGCCCGGGCAGCATCCGGGCGCCATCGGGCACCATGCCGATGCGGATCGCCGCGCCTGCAGTGCCGCCGCCGTCACGATGAGCGCACAGGGGAGGGCTTGCCATGGCTATCCGGCGGCCGGACCAGGGCGAAGGGCGACACATCGCGACCCCCGACGACCGTCGGCCCTCCGTTTGCCGGGAGTTGCGTTGTCCATCGATTCGTGTGTACTTTCCGCCACAAAGCAAGCCGACGCGTGTCAGACTACGGCAGCCGGGGAGGGCGTCCATGACCGAGGCATCCACAGTGACGTGCCACACCGGTGTACGGATCACAGTGCCGAGCAGCCGTTCCCGTGTCGACCAGAACCTGTGGATACCGCATCCATGAACAGCCCCTCGCGGCCGCGGTGCGCGCGGGCATGCGCGCGAATACGGGCGGCCGCGATGGGGCTGCTGGCACCGCTTGCGGCCCTGGGGCTGACCCTGCCCGAGGCACACGCCGCGCCGTCCCCGCCCGCCGCCGCGCCCGCACCCCCGCAATGCCCGGGCTGTATGTTGCCCACCGACGAGATCCAGGTGTACGACGCCGCGATCACCGAGGTCGGGCAATGGAATCTGACCTGGCACCAGAACTTCACCCCGCAGGCGCAGACGGTCCCGGACTTCCCCGGCGGGGTGGTGCCCGACCATACGCTCAATGGGGTACCCGAGTGGGCCTACGGGTTCAGACCCTGGTTGGAATTGGGCCTGTACATGCCGATCTACAGCTACACCAGCAAGGGAGCGCTGCTGTTCGAGGGATTCAAGCTGCGCCAGCTGTTCGTGGTGCCCGATGCCGCCGATCGCACCTTCTTCTACGGCCTGAACTTCGAGTGGAGCTACAACGAGCCGCAGTGGGACACGCACCGCATCAGCGGGGAGATGCGGCCGATCATCGGCACGCACCTCGGCCCCTGGGATCTGATCATCAATCCCGTGGTGGACACGGAACTCAACGGCTTCAAGAACTTCACCTTCGGGCCGGAGGCGCGGGTCGCCTACAATTTCTCATCGAAATTTGCGCTGGCCGCTGAGTGGTATGGCGAGTTCGGTCCGGTGTCCGACTTTCTTCCGGTGCCGATGCAGGGCCAGAACCTGTTTGCGGTCGTCGACGTCGGCAACAGCTCCCACGGGATCGAGTTCGGCGTGGGGCACGGCTACACCCGCGGCAGCACTCCGCTGATCTTCAAGCTGATGCTGATGCAGGATTTCTGAGTGCGGCCAGATCACCGGGCCGGCCCGGAATGGTAGGCCCTGTCCAGCTGCGGGTCGGCGACCACGTGACTCGAGTCGAGGGCCACCCCGCCGAACAGGCCGGCTGTTCCCGTCCACACGAGCACATCCGCGGTCGGAAACGCCGACACGATACTCGTGCCGGCGGCAGACGCTGCCAGGTTCGTGTCGGTGGAAAATCTGATCGCCACCAGTCCGGCATCGGCGCTCAAGGTGCTCCTGCCGTGCCGCTGTTCGAACTGCCGCACCGCCCGGGGCGTCATCAGCACGTAGACCACCGGACCCGCCTCGACGCCCGCCTGTGCCCCGATGCTCACGCCGCCGACGTCATAGAAGCTCGGGTCGCTCCACTGACCGTCGTGCTGCGTGAGCAGTACGCCGCTCCCGCCTTGCTCACCGAGGATGAAGGCGGCCTTGGCATAGTCCAGTACCACCAGCACGGCCTTGGCGTCCCGCAGCAGCGCCGCGGTTGCCGGCTGCGAGCTCATCTGATTGATCACGCCGACCGCCCTGTTCACCCGATTGTGCGCGGCAGTGGCATCCGGAACGCTGGCACAGCCGGCGACTGCCATGCTCGCGGCGAACAGCACCATGATGAGCGCGCTTCTGGAGATCACCGTACCCCCTCATGAGCCTTGCCGTTCGGGGCTGCTCGGCGCCCGAGGCGCCCTGTGCTGGACTGCACGCCCCTCGATCGTCTCCATGGGCCGCAGTCATCCCTGCGGCAGCGACGCGGCAGCGAGGGGAGCAAGCTTATGCCGCCCGATCCGGCAGCGGAAGCCTCCGCGAGCCGATCGCGGCGCGCTCGACGCCTCGGTCACATGGGGCCATCGAGCCCCCGCGCACACCCGCCGCGTCACTTCACCGGCAGTCGGCCATTGTCCTTCTTCAGCAGATCGACGAACGCCTCGCCGGCCACGGGGCAGCTGATCAGAAAGCCCTGCACCCGGTCGCAGCCCAGCTCGCAAAGCACTCCGAGCTGCTCGGCGGTCTCGACTCCCTCGGCGACCAGGGTCATGCCGAACGCATGCCCCAGGGTGATGATGGTGGACACCAGCGTCCTGCCGGCGGCGTCGTGCGGCAGGCGCATGACGAAGCTGCGATCGATCTTCAGCCGGTCGATCGGCAGCTCCGCAAGCCTGCTCAGCGACGAGTAACCCGTTCCGAAGTCATCGATGGCGATGCAGATGCCGGCATCGCGCAGGCGCTGCAACTGCCCGATCACCGCGGCGCTGTTGTCGAGCAACGCGCCTTCGGTGATCTCGATGTCCAGGCCGCACAGCGCGCTGGACCAGGGCTGCGTGAGCGCGAGGAAGCGTTGTGCGAAATCCGGCCGCCGCAGCTCCGCGGGGGAGATGTTCACGGCGATGCGGCCCGCGGGCAGCGCGAGTCGCTGCCAGTGCTGACGGTCGCTCGCCGCCTGCCCGACCACCCATTCCCCCGCCGGCAGGATCAGCTCGGTCGATTCCAGCAGGGGCAGGAAGGCCGCCGGTGCGAGCAGCCCGGAGTGCGGATGGCGCCAGCGGATCAGCGCCTCGGCACCATCGATGCGGCGCGTCGCAAGACTCATGATCGGCTGATAGTGCAGCTCGAACTGCCGCCGCTCGATGGCATTGCGCAGCTCGTGCTCCAGCGCGAGCTGCGCGATCACCTCGGAGCGCTGCTGCGTGCTGTAGTGCCGATGCCGCAGACCACCGGTACGCGCGTTGCGCAGCGCGGCTTCGGCGTTCTGCACCAGCGAGTCGGCGTCATTGCCGTCCTGCGGATGCAGCGCCACGCCTGATTTCACCATCAGCGGTAGCGTGCGCCCCTCCAGCTCGAAGGGCGGATCGAATACCGCGGCGAGCTGCTCGCGCAGCAGCGCCCCGACGCCCGCCGCGTCGGCAGGCACCTGCCGGGCAATCGCGAAGGTGCCGCCGCCGAAATGCGCCACGCACTCGGTGTCGCCGAACTGCCGCCTCAGTCGCTCGGCTGTGAGCTGCAGCAGCCGGTCGCCGCTATGGCGGCCGATCGAGTCGTTGATGACGCTGAGCTTCTCGATGTCGAGCACGATGACCGCGTGGCCACCCGGAGCGCGGGAAGCGCCGCCGATCAGACGCCTGATGCGCTCGCAGAACAGCGGTCGCTTGGCCAGGGCGGTCAGCGGGTCGAAATACGAAAGAAAATGCACCTCGTTACCCTTGCGCAGGTACTGCAGCGCGTACGAGAGGTTCGCGGCCACCTCACGCAGCATCTTCAGCTCCTCTTCGCCGAGCGCCTCGGACCCTGACGCCGCGAGTGTCAGCGCCCCGATGGCCGTTTTATCGAGCACCAGCGGCAGCGCCACGACGGGCGCAGGCGTGTCATCACCGACCAGGGCAGTACCCGTCTCCAGCACTCGCCGCAGGAGTGCGGACGGCTCATCGGCGACTGCGCTGACCGCCGTCAGCAGACGCCGGGCGGCCTGCTCGTCGGGACCGGCCGTGGACACCACATGCAGCGCCTGCGTTCCGGGCCGCTGCAACGCCACCAGTGCGGCCGGGTAGCCTCCCACGACAACCGCCAGCCGGCAGGCCTCATCGAACAGCTCATGGCGATCGCGGATGCGCAGCACGGCGCCGTTGATGCCGCTGAGCATTCGCAGCACGCGCGTCAGATGGGCGATGCGCGCGTCCTGGCGCCGGCGCTCCGCGCGCGAGCGCGCCTCGTCCAGCGCCCGGCGCACGGCCGGAGCCAGCCGCGCGAGGTTGCTCTTCAGCACGTAATCCATCGCGCCGCATTGCAACGCCTCGATGGCGCGCTCCTCGCCGATCGTGCCGGAGACGAACACGAACGGCAGCTCGGGCGCGATCTCGCGCGCCACCTTCAGCGCCGAGAGCCCGTCGAAACCCGGCAGGCTGAAATCCGACAGGATGATGTCCGGCCCGAATTCATGGACCGCAGCGCACAGCGCCTGCTCGGTCTGCACCCGCAGGAAGACCGATCTGATCCCCGCCCGCTGAATCGCGCGAGTCGACAGCTCGGCTTCCAGCGGCGAGTCCTCGACCAGCAGGATGCGCACCGGCGCCTCTCCGGCGACTTCTGCCGATTCCCCGGAGCTTGCCTGCGGCCCTTCTACGGCAACGGCCATCGCATTATGCAATCCAGCGGCCCTCGCGGTTCTCCGTGACACGCTGTCTGGATGCTGGCTCGCACAATGTCGGCGAACTCCAGCCCCGCCGGGCACATCATCCCGCCTCAGCGGCGTGGTCAGGCGGGCGTCCGTCACGGATCCGCCAAGCCTGCGCGCGGCAGGGGCGCGTGATCGCTGCAGAACGATCGGTTGGCATCCGCGTCGGATGGTGCAGGACAATGAGCTCGTGCCACAGACCGGTACGCAGATCGATATCGTCATGCCGGGCGCGGGCCATGCGATGGTCCGGGAGCTGATCCTCGAGTACGCCCGGGCCCTGGGGGTCGATCTGTGTTTTCAGAACTTCCCGCAGGAGCTCGAAACGCTGCAGACCCTGTATGGTCCGCCGGGCGGATTCATGCTGGTGGCACGACGCTCCGCTGCGTACGTGGGCTGTGTCGGAGTTCGGCGCATCGGCGCCGACACCTGCGAGATGAAGCGGCTGTACGTTCGCCCTCAGTGGCGAGGCGCCGGTATTGGCCGCGCCCTGGCGACCGACGCCATACGCCGTGCGCGCGGCGGAGGTTATCGGCGGATGCTGCTGGACACCCTGGGCCACATGACCGAGGCCCGTCGCTTGTACGCGAGCCTGGGATTCCGGCAGTGTGCCGCGTATTACCCCAGCCCCTTGCAGGGGACGATCTATCTGGAGCTCTTGATGGGCGAGGCCCCGCTGACCTGACGGCGCTGCCAGGGCGAGCCTTCGCAGCGCCTGGACCCGACACGCACCAGGCGCTACGCTGCGCACGCCCCGGTGCCAGTCAGCGTCACAGGGACGGATCCATTTGCCAATCTCTGCCGCGCTGGGCATCGAGCGCCACTCGATCGACTTCGTGCCGGAACACGAGCGTCACGGACGCGTGACGGATCAGGGCCTGTTCTGGTTCGTCAGCAATTTTCAGTTCTTTGCGATCGCCATCGGATTCGTCGGCCCGAGTCTCGGCCTGTCGCTGCTCTACACCGCCCTCGCCGGTACGATCGGCATACTGATCGGGACCGCATTCCAGGCCTTTCATGCGTCGCAGGGTCCGGAGATGGGATTGCCGCAGATGATCCAGTCGCGTGCCCAGTTCGGCTATCGCGGCGTCATCGTGCCGCTGCTGGCGACCCTGGTGAGCGTCGTCGGCTACAACGTGGTGGCGACGGTGCTCGCCGCGGACGGCATGCACGCGCTTTGGGGACTTGGCCGTGCGGGCTGCGCCGTGACGGTCTCGCTGGTGGGCTGCGTGCTCGCCATCTGGGGCTACGACTGGCTGCATCGGGCGTTCAACATCCTGTTCTGGATCAGCCTGCCGCTGTTCGCGGCTTTGACGCTGTATGTGGCCACCCACCCGGGTGGCGGGGCGGTGCGGGCGATCGGCGGATTCGGCTGGGCGGCCTTCGGTACGCAGCTTGCCTCCGCCGCGAGCTTCAACATCGGGTCGGCCCCCTACGTCTCGGACTACTCGCGCTATCTGCCGAAAGGCACCTCGCGCGGACTCATCATCCTGAACGTATTCGCCGGCTCGGCCGTGTCGGCGATCTGGCTGATCGTCCTCGGGGCGTGGCTCGCAACGCGGCTGGGTGCGGCGGATGGGCTGCTGGCGCTGCGGCTGGCCGGCAACCGGCTGCATGCAGGCTTCGGCTCGGTGCTCGCCATGACATCTGTCGCGGCGCTGATCGCCAGCGTCGGCATGAACGCCTACAGCGGCATGCTCACGGTCGTCACGGCGGCGGACTCGCTGCGCCCGGTTCGTCCCACGCGCGCGGTGCGCATCGCCGTGCTGGTCGGGCTGACGCTGCTCTGGGGGACGAGCACCCTGTGGCTGGGTGGCGATTCGATCGGCTACGTCAATGACCTGCTCGTGTTGATGCTGTACTTTCTGATGCCCTGGACGGCGGTGAATCTGGTCGATTATTTCTGGTTGCGTCGCGGCAGCTATGCGGTACTGGATCTGTTCCGGCGCGACGGCATCTATGGCGCCTGGGGAACGCGTGGACTGGCCGCGTACGCGGTCGGATTGAGCGTCAGCGTGCCGTTTTTCGTGATCCCCAAGGTCTACACCGGGGTGCTCGCAGCCCATCTCGACGGCGTGGACGTCGGCTGGCTGGTGGGCGGCTGTGCCGCGGCTGCAGCCTATCTGATCGCCAGCGTGCGCTTTTCCACTGCCGCGGAGGTGGCCGCCATCGAGTCGAGCGCCCGGGCGCTCGGCTCCCGGGCGCAAGCTCTCCCGCGCCCCGAGCCCGCGCGCTGACCGCGGCGGCCTCTCACAGCCGGCGCAGGCGCGTCATTCCCGGCGCCGCAGATACTCTCTCGCGAGCTGCCGCAGCCGCGCGCCGCCGAAGCTCGGGTCATGGCCGCCGTGCACCACCCGGGCCGGCAACGCCTCCAGCCGCCGCATGGTCGCCACGTAGGCCGCGATGTCGCTGCCTGCGATCTCGTCGAGCAGCGGTCCGTCGTAGATCGCGTCCCCCGAGAACAGGATACCGGTCGCGAGCTCCCACAATCCGATGCTGCCGGGGGAGTGACCGGGCAGGTGCAGTACCTCGAACACCCGGTCGCCGAGGTCGATGACGTCCCCCTCGCGCACCAGCCGGGTCGCCGGCGACGCCGGCCGGGCCAGATGCCGCAGGTCAAAACCCGGGTGAGGAACGGCGGTGACGAAGCTCGCACCGACCTCGTATCCCGCGCGCTGCAGCGACTCGATGAACTGCACCGGGTGATCGGCGCGCAGCAGGCTGAAATTCTCGGCGGCGCGCGCGAGCTCCGCGGCTTCCGCCTCGTGCACGATCCGTTCGCTGAATTCATGCAGGGAACCGACGTGATCCACATGCGTGTGGGTGGCGACCGCCGCGAGCGCCTTGTCGAACAGATCCTGTGCGGCGCTCCTCAGGCTGGCGATGCCCATGCCGGTATCGATCAGCAGGTCGCGCTCCCGGCCCCGCACGTGCCAGATATTGCATTGCTCGACGCGGATGACGTGCGGCTCCCACAGCCGCGTGATGCCATCGGCCAGATGCTCCCGCTCGAACCAGCGATCGGCGATCTGTAGCGTCATCGCCCTGCCCGCAGCCTCGGATGCCGCCTCGAATACTCTGCCCGCGTCCGGCGTCGAGCGCTCGCGCATCGACACCGGCCCCGGCAGAACCGTGACCGCCTGCGATTCTAGCCCACCGGGACGGCGCCTCGCCTGAGCGTTAGACTGCATGGCCTCGCGCGGCGCTCGGATGGATGCTCCGGTCAGGAAGAGCTCATGCGTCGGTACTTCCCGCTGCTGATCGTGGCGGCCGCGCTGGTCTGCGCCGGTTGCGGCGGCAGCGCACAGGTTTCGCTCGAGCAGCTCGCCGAAGCCCAGCAGACCTATGCCGGGCGGCGGGTCCTGACCCGCGGCATCGTGCGCCATGAGCGCGATCCGGACGGCAGCGACTACTTCGTGCTGTCCGATGCGCGCGGCCGGATCGTGGGACTCGAGCCCGCCGCGTCGGCGCGCCGTTACGAAGGCCGCCGGGTGCAGGTCACGGGGTTGTTCGAGATCCAGCCCGGGTTCGGACGCGTCATTCACATTGCCGCCATCGCGCCCGCGAGCGGCGCCGGGGGTTGAACGCGCGACCCCGCCGGCCTGTCGTTGCGGAATGCCGGAACAGTAGGTTCCGTCGACCCGCTGAACGATCACGGCCCAGCCCGGCCCTGGCTCGGCCCGGCCCGGCCCGGCTGCGCTCAGGCCTGGACCTGCGCCTGGGAAGCGATGGCCTCCTCGACCGACCGAAAGACGTTCTTCTCCCCGAGCACGGCGATCAGGCCGGTGCGCTCGGCGGCGCGCTGGGCGCGCTCGGACTCGAGGCGCGCGAGCGTGGTGCGGATCCCGCGCCGATGCAGCGCCTCGACGACCTGCTGCAGCATCTGCGAGCCCGTGTAATCGATGTCGATGACCCCATTGGCCTCGAGCACCACCAGACGACAGGGCATCGGCATCGCCGCGATCTGCCGGTCGAGCTCGCGGCGGATATAGACCGCATTGGGAAAGCACACCGGTGCGCCCGGGGAGAACACCAGCACGCCGGGTTCGCGCTCGCCCGTCACGCCGCTCGGTGCCTTCCACCACACGGTGGTTCCCGATACGCGCGACAGCACGGCGCAGTCGGGGCGGGCGATGATGTAGATGCTGTGCGTCAGGGACAGCAGGATGCTCAGCGTCACGCCCGTCTGTATCGGCAGCAGCACCACCAGGGCCGCGCTTGCGAGCACCAGCAGGATCTCGTAGCCGCCGCGCCGACGGATCCGGCGCATCGTGTCGAGGCGGAAGATACGTATCGCGATGAAGATCAGCACGCCGCTGAGGGCGGCCACAGGCAGAAGCGCGAAGGCATCCGCTGCCAGCAGCGCGACCCCCGCCACCATCAGGACCGCCAGCACCCCGACCAGCTGGGTGCGACCGCCCGACTCGTGTACCACCGCCGTGCGTGGTGGGCTCGAGTTCACGGCGAAGGCGCCGAGCATCGCCGCGAGCACGCTGCCGAGGCCCACCGCGGCGAAGTCGCGGCTGACTCTCTGCTGCCGATCCGAATCGCTCGGAAAGGAGCGCAGCACCACGGCGGTCTGCATCATGCACACCAGCGCCACGATCAGCGCGGTCGGCAGCAGCTGTGTGAACTCGCCCCAGCCCGGCGCCCCCAGCCCGAGGTGCAGGCCGCCGATCGGCAGCGCGCCGATGACGGCGGTGCCCCGCCGCGCCAGGCCCCAGGCCCACACCGCCGCCCCGGCGCCGACGAAGCCGACCAAAGCGCCGGGCATGCGGGCACTGATGCGCCCGGCCAGCAGCGTGAGCGCCAGCACGCCCAGGCCGATGCCGGCGGAATAGGGGTTGCTGCGTGGCAGCTGCAACGCGAGCCCCGCGAGCCGGTGCAGCGCATCGCCGGCCGGCACGGGCAACCCCAGCAGCCCGGGCAGCTGGCCGACGACGATCTGCACGGCGATGCCCGCCAGAAATCCGGTCGTGACGGGAATCGACAGCAGGTCGGCGATCCACCCGAGCCGCACGCTCCCGGCCACCAGCAGCAGCAGGCCAACGAGCAATCCCAGCGCCCCGGCGGCGCTGGCGTAAGCGGCCGTGCCGGGCGAGGCGATGAGGGCCAGCGCGCCGGCCATGATCGGCGCGATCGTGGAGTCGGCGCCCGTCGATGCGAAGCGGTTCACCCCGATGGCGGCGAACGCCAGCGTCGCGGCGGCGAACGCCACCAGCCCGGCGATCGGTGGCATGCCGACCAGGCGGGCCGTGGCGAGCTGCTCCGGCAGGGCGATCGCCGCGAGCGTGAGGGCGGCGAGCATGTCGCCGGGCAGCCAGGACGGCTGGTAGCCGCGCAGCGAGGCGAACAGCCAGCGCGGGCGCGGCCCGCGTGGCGCGGGATCGCCAGCGCTCGTCGCCCCGGGATCGCCGCTCACCGGCGGATCAGGGCAATGCCTGCACGATCGGGCGGGCCGCGGCCGGGCGCGGCGCGGCGGGGTCCGCCGGCGCGCGTCCGACGCCCTGTCCCTGCAGCAGCTGCTCGACCTGCGCGCGGTCGAGCACCTCCTTTTCCTCCAGCGTAGCGGACAGGGTCTCGAGCGCCGCCCGGCGCGTCACCAGGATCTCCTGCGCGCGCCGCTGGGCCTCTTCGATCAGCGAGCGCACCTCGACGTCGATGAGGCGTGCCGTATCCTCGCTGTAGTTGCGCTCCTCTTCGCCCATGACGCCCAGATAGGCCAGCTGCTGACGATGGCCGTAGGTCAGCGGTCCGAGCTTCTGACTCATGCCGAGCTGCGTGACCATGCTGTGGGCAATCCCGGTGGCATGCTCCAGATCGTTCTGCGCGCCACTGGAGATCTCGCCGAGCACCAGCTGCTCGGCGACCCGACCCGCGAGCAGGATCGCCAGCTGATCCTTGAACTGCTGCTCGGTCGACAGGAACTTCTCCTCCACCGGCAGCTGCATGGTGTAGCCCAGGGCGGCCACGCCGTGCGGGATGATCGTGACCTTGTGCAACGGCTCGCCGGTCGGCACGGTCATCGCCACCAGGGTGTGGCCGGACTCGTGCACGGCCACGCGGTGCTTCTCCTCGGCGCCGAGCACGCGGTGCTTTTTCTCCGGGCCCGCCACGACGCGGTCGATCGCCTCCTCGAAGTCCGCCATGTTCACCGCGGCGTGGCCGTGACGCAGCGCGCGGATCGCCGCCTCATTGGCGATGTTGGCGAGGTCCGCGCCCACGAAGCCCGGAGTGCGCTGGGCGATGATGCGCGGATTGACATCCTCGGCGAGCTTCATGCCGCGCGTGTGCAGGCGCAGGATGGCCTCGCGGTCGGTCAGATCGGGCTTGTCCACGAGGATCTGCCGGTCGAAGCGGCCGGCGCGCAGCAGCGCCTTGTCCAGGATCTCGGGGCGGTTGGTGGCCGCCATCACCACCACGCCGGTGGAGGGGTCGAAGCCGTCCATCTCCGAGAGCAGCTGGTTGCGGGTCTGCTCGCGCTCGTCGTGCCCGCCCAGCCGCGGACCGATGCCGCGCGCGCCGCCGACCGCATCCAGCTCGTCGATGAAGATGATGCACGGGGCCTTCTGGCGCGCCTGCTCGAACAGCTCCCGGACGCGCGCGGCGCCCATGCCGACGAACATCTCGATGAACTCCGAGCCGTTGATGCTGAAAAACGGCACGCCCGCCTCTCCGGACACGGCCCGCGCGAGCAGCGTCTTGCCCGTGCCGGGCGGGCCGACCAGCAGCGCGCCCTTGGGCATGTGCGCCCCGAGGGCGCGGATGCGACCCGGGTCCTTCAGAAAATCCACCACCTCGCGCAGCTCCTCCTTGGCCTCCTCGGCGCCGGCCACGTCCGCGAAGGTCACGCGCGGGCCGGTGTCGGCGTGCACGTGGATGCGATCGGCGCCGAGATTCAGCAGTCCGCGGCTGCCCATGCGCCGTGACAGCCAGCTCCACAGCAGGAACATCGCCCCGAGGGGCAGCACCCAGTTCAGCAGAAAGCTCAGCAGCCAGTGTGTCTGATGCACGACGTCGAACTGAACGCCGTGCTGGGCCAGCATCTGGGCGAGCGCATCGTCCGCGGGCCGCACCGTGGTGAACTGCTGCGGCTTGTGGGTGGCGGGATCGAGCTGCGTCAGGCTGCCCTGGATGGTCTGATCACCGAGGGTCACCTGCTTGACCTTGCCGGCATCCAGGTCCTGCAGGAACCGGCTGTACGGAATCTGCTGGGGAATCCCCCGCTGAGCGCCTTCCCAGATCCACAGGGAGCCGAGCATCAGCAGCAGATACACCCACCAGAGGTTACCGGGCTGCTGCCAGAAGCGGCTCGGTCCGCGCTTGTTGATCTCCAACTGCGGCTTCTTGGGCGTCAGGTTGAAGCCGCCCTTCTGTGAGTCCGTCATACGCTATCCTGCATGCCGGAAGGCTCGGCGCGCATCCGCTCACCCGGCCACCGCCAGTCCGCCACCTCGGGCAGCTCCCTGCCGTGGCGGCGGATGTAGGCGCGATGCTCGAGCAGCGTCGCCTTTGCCTGCTGTTTGAGATAGGTGCCGCGGTCGGCGAGCTGCGGCAGGCGGTCGATGGCGTCCTGTACCAGATGGTAACGGTCCATCTCGTTGAGCACCGTCATGTCGAAGGCGGTCGTGATGGTGCCCTCCTCCTTGTAGCCGCGCACGTGCAGGCCGGCATTGTTGTGACGGCGATAGGTCAGCCGGTGGATCAGCCACGGATAGCCGTGGAAGGCGAAGATCACCGGTTTGTCGCGGGTGAACAGGGAATCGAAATCCGCATCGCTGAGCCCATGGGGATGCTCGGAGCTGGGCTGCAGCTTCATCAGATCGACGACGTTGACGACACGTACCCTCAGCTCGGGAAACGCCTCGCGCAGAATCGACACCGCGGCGAGCGTCTCGAGCGTGGGCACATCTCCGGCGCACGCCATCACCAGATCCGGCTCGACGCCCTGATCGTTGCTCGCCCAGGACCACACGCCGATGCCGGCCGTGCAGTGCGCGACGGCCTCGTCGATCGACAGCCACTGGGGCGCCGGGTGCTTGCCGGCCACCACCACGTTCACGTAGTGGCGGCTGCGCAGGCAGTGGTCCATCACCGACAGCAGGCTGTTCGCGTCCGGCGGCAGGTAGACGCGCACGATCTCGGCCTTCTTGTTGACCACGTGGTCGAGGAACCCAGGATCCTGGTGGGTGAAGCCGTTGTGATCCTGGCGCCAGACGTGCGAGCTCAGCAGATAGTTCAGCGAGGCGATGCGGCGCCGCCAGGGCAGCTGCGCGGTGACCTTCAGCCACTTGGCGTGCTGATTGAACATCGAGTCCACGATGTGGATGAACGCTTCATAGCAGTTGAACAGGCCGTGCCGTCCCGTCAGCAGATAGCCCTCGAGCCAGCCCTGGCACTGGTGCTCACTGAGCACTTCGAGCACCCGGCCGGCCGGGGCGAGAAATTCATCGGCGTCGTACGCGCGCGCATTCCACTGGCGATTGGTGGCCTCGAATACGGCCTGCAGGCGGTTCGACACGGTTTCGTCCGGGCCGAACAGCCGGAAGTTCGCGGGGTTCAGGCGGATCACGTCGCGCAGGAACTGACCGAGCACCGTGGTGTCGCTGGCCTGCGTGGCTCCGGGAGCCGCGACCGCGACGGCATAATCCCGAAAATCCGGCAGGCGCAGATCACGCAGCAGCAGTCCGCCGTTGGCGTGTGGATTGGCTCCCATGCGCCGCGCCCCCCGTGGCGCCAGCTCGGCCAGCTCGGCGCGCAGACGGCCGCTCTCATCGAACAGCTCCTCGGGACGGTAGCTGCGCAGCCACGCATCGAGCTGCCGCAGATGCTCGGGGTTGGCAGCGGGGTCCGACAGCGGTACCTGGTGTGCGCGGAACGTGCCCTCGACCGGCTTGCCGTCCACCATCTTCGGACCGGTCCAGCCCTTGGGGGTGTTCAGCACGATCATCGGCCAGCGCGGACGGATCGCCGGCGCGCCGCTGCGCGCGCGCTGCTGGCTGGCCTGAATCTCGCTGATCACGCCGTCGAGTGTGTGCGCCATCGCCTGATGCATGCGCTCGGGCTCGTGGCCCTCGACGAAGTACGGCGTCCAGCCATAGCCGCGCAGCAGCTGCTCGAGCTCCTCGTGCTCGATGCGCGCCAGCAGCGTCGGATTGGCGATCTTGTAGCCGTTCAGATGCAGAATCGGCAGCACCGCCCCGTCGGTGCGGGGATTGAGGAACTTATTGAGGTGCCACGCCGTGGCGAGCGGTCCGGTCTCCGACTCGCCGTCACCGACGACGCACGCGACGATCAGGCCGGGGTTGTCGAGCACCGCGCCGAAGGCGTGGGCGAGCGAGTAGCCGAGCTCCCCGCCCTCGTGAATGGATCCGGGACACTCGGGGGATACGTGACTGGGAATCCCCCCGGGGAAGGAGAACTGCGTGAACAGGCGCTTGAGCCCCGCCACATCCTGGCTGATATCCGGGTAGATCTCGCTGTACGTGCCCTCCAGGTAGGTATTGCCCACCAGCGCCGGCCCGCCGTGGCCCGGCCCGGAGATGTAAATCATGTCCAGATCGCGCTGCTTGATGATTCGATTCAGATGTACGTAGATGAAGTTCTGACCGGGGGTGGTACCCCAGTGTCCGAGCAGCATCGGCTTGATGTGCGCGAGCGTCAGCGGCTCGCGCAGCAGCGGATTGTCGTACAGATAGATCTGTCCGACGCACAGGTAGTTGGCTGCGCGCCAGTAGGCATCCATGCGCCTCAGCAGCTGCGGATCCAGCGGCTCGACCACCGGGGATTTCGCAGGCGGCTGCGCCTGGCCGGGCGGGGGTGGTGCTGACATCGGTCGTCCTCCATCGATTTGCGGGGGTCCTCCGTACGCCGCGCAAACCCATTGTGCGCGACGCTGGGACGACGGACATTAGCACCACCGGTGATCCATGCTGCCGCCGCGCGATGCCTGCATGGCCCGACGGCGGGATGGTACGTCAGCGCGGGCGCATCGGGTATCGGAAACGCGCCGGACGCGGCCGAACCCCCGGCGACGCCCGGCGCCACGGGTGCCACGGGTGCCACGGGGTCTATACTGCCGCTACGGCCGCGCGGGGCGCGCCGCGCCGACCATCGCCGATTCGAGCGCAAGGCGCGGAGTGCGCGGCGGGCGCATCCGCGCGAGCCTGTGGGGTGAACGGTTTCGGGAGATCGCGATGATCGAACCATCACCAATGGCAAGCGCCACGGCGCAACCACGCTTCATCGGCGAGAGCGCGCGCTGGGCGGCATGCCTCGCGCGCGACCGCAGGGCGGACGGGCACTTCTTCTTCGGCGTGCGCACCACCGGGATATTCTGCCGGCCCTCGTGCGCGGCGCGCCGGCCGCGACGTGACAACGTGCGCTTCTATGACGACGCCGCGGCGGCCCGCGAGGCCGGACTGCGCCCCTGCCGGCGCTGCCATCCCGAGGGTATGGCTCAGGACGAACGCGACGCCGCGCTGATCGAGCGCGTCTGCCGGCTGCTCGAGCGTGCCTCCACGCGCGTGGAGCTGGCCGCGCTGGCGCGGCGCGCGGGGTTGAGTCGTTTCCATTTCCATCGTCTCTTCAGGCGCGTCACCGGGATGACACCGGCCGCCTATCAACGGGCACAGCGAGCCGAGCGCATGCGCGCGCACCTGCAGCAGCTGCACACGGCACCGCAGCCGCACACGGCACCGCAGCCGCACGCGACGCCGCGACCGCGCCCGCGGGTCGAGCGTGGCGGCAGCATCACGGACGCAATCTATGCGGCCGGCTACGGCTCGAGCGGCCGCTTCTACGCCGGCAGCGACGCGGCCCTCGGCATGAGCGCGCGCAGCTACCGTCGCGGCGGCGAGGACTGCCTCATTCGCTTCGCAGCGGCGCGCTGCTGGCTCGGAGGGCTGCTGGTGGCGGCGACCGAGCGCGGCGTTTGCGCCATCCTGCTCGGCGACGATCCGCAAGCGCTGCAGACCGATCTTCGCCGGCGCTTCCCGCGCGCGCAGCTGCTGGCAGGTGATCGGCGCTTCGCGCGGCTGCTCTCACGGGTGATCGCCGCGCTGGAGCGACCCGCGCTCGCCGCGCGGCTGCCGCTGGATCTGCAGGGCACGCTGTTTCAGCGTCGCGTCTGGCAGGCCCTGCGCGCGATTCCGGCCGGCACCACCGCCAGCTACGCCGACATCGCGCGCCGCCTCGGACGGCCGCGGGCGGTGCGCGCGGTCGGGCAGGCGATCGGCGCCAACCCCATCGCCGTGGCGGTGCCCTGCCACCGGGTCATCCGCAGTGACGGATCGATGTGCGGTTACCACTGGGGAGTCGTGCTCAAGCGCCGCCTGCTCGAGCACGAGGCGCACAGGCGGTGAACGAGCAGGCGCAGCTGCTGCCACGCGCGAGCGTCGAGCCTCTGGGCGAGGCGGCCGCGCTGCTGCCCGGCTTCGCGCGCGCGCAGGCGGATACGCTGCCGCCGCTGCTGCAGACCCTGTGGCGCGCGGCGCCGCTGCGTCACATGAGCACGCCGGGCGGGGCGCGCATGTCCGTCGCCATGAGCAATTGCGGTCCGTTCGGCTGGGTCAGCGATCGGCGCGGCTACCGCTACGAGCACTGCGATCCGCACAGCGGGCAGCCCTGGCCGCCGATGCCGCCGCAGCTGCGCGAGCTCGCGCAGCGAGCGGCCGCGGCGCTGCGATTCGTCGACTTCGAGCCGGATGCGTGCCTCATCAACTACTACGCGCCCGGCACGCGCCTCACGCTGCACCAGGACCGCGATGAGCGCGACCTCGGCGCACCGGTGGTGTCGGTCTCCTGCGGCCTGCCGGCCACATTTCTGTTTGGTGGACTGCGCCGGCGCGATGCGGTGCGGCGCGTGCCGCTGTTTCACGGCGACGTGGTGGTCTGGGGCGGCGCCCAGAGGCTGGCATTTCACGGCGTCGCACCGCTGGCCGACGGACAGCACCCGATCGCGGGACGCTGCCGCGTCAACCTGACGTTCCGTCGCGCCCGCTAGGCACCGCCCGGCACCCCACCAGGCATCACCAGGCACCACCGGGCAGCGCCCTGCGCACGGCGGCGGCGGCAGTCGGCTATAATTTCGCGCGTACCCCCTGGACAAAATATCGGTCGGTGCCCGTGGACATACAGGAATCGAAGCAGCAGGACTCCCAGTTCATCACCATATTCAGCCTCGTGATCGGATTGCTGGTCGCGACCGCGGTGCTCATCTTCGCACTGTCGCGGGCGGTGGCGGCCCACACGGAGGACGTGGAGGTCTACACCGATCCGTTGTACGCTCAGACCGTCGACCAGCGCACCGCGCCGTTCGCGCGCGAGGCGATCGCCGGTCAGGACAATTCGGCCCTGAAGATCTCAGCGCCGGCGGGCGCCGGCCCGACGATCGCGCTGGCGGTTCCCAAGAATGGCAAGGAGCTGTTCCAGCAGGTGTGCAACACCTGCCACGGACCCGGGCTGGTGGGCGCGCCGAAGGCGGGCGACAAGGCCGCCTGGGCGTCGGCGATCGCCGAAGGCAAACAGACGCTCTACCAGCATGCGCTGCACGGTTATACGGGGAAGACCGGCACGATGCCGGCCAAGGGCGGTCGTCCCGACCTGCCCGACGCATTGATCGAGCAGGGCGTGAACTACATGCTCTCCCTCGTCGGCGACTGAGCGGATCGACCGCGGCGCGCTCCGCGTGCCGCTACGGCGTCTCGAACGGCCGGCGCAGCTGGATCGCCTCGGCGAGATGCCCCGGCTGGATGCTGTCGCTGTCCGCCAGGTCGGCGATGGTACGGCTCAACGCCAGCAACCGCTGGACACCGCGGCCGGAGAGCGGCCAGCGCTGGCAGCTGCGGCGCATGAGCCGCGCCGTGTCGGCCGGCAGACGACAGCACTGGCGCAGCTGCGCCGCCGACAGCCAGGCGCTGAGCGCGCCCGAGCGGCTCAGGCGCCGCGCGCGCGCCGCGCGCACCTGGGCGCCCGGATCCATCGGCGCCGGCAGCGGCCGCACCGCATCGTCTGCGGCGTCCGCGCGGTCTGCATCATCCGCCGGGTCTGCATCATCCGCCGGGTCTGCGGCATCCGCCGGGTCTGCGGCATCTGCCGGGTCTGCGGCATCGGCGGCGCCCAGCTGTGTGAGCTCCGCGGCCGCCAGGCGCGCGACGCTGACGCGGATGTCGATGCGATCCATCAGTGGACCGGACACGCGCTCGCGATAGCGCCGCACATGCGCCGGCGTGCAGCGGCAGGGCGTGCGCGCATCGCCCAGATAGCCGCACGGACAGGGGTTCATCGCCGCCACCAGCTGGAAGCGCGCCGGCAGCTGCACGCGCCACGCCGTGCGCGCGATGGTGATGCGCCCGCACTCCAGCGGCTCGCGCAGCGCCTCCAGTACGCGGCGGTCGTACTCGGGCAGCTCGTCGAGGAACAGCACCCCGCGATGCGCGAGACTGATCTCACCGGGCATCAGCGCGGCGCCCCCGCCCACCATGGCGCCGGCGGAGCTGGTGTGGTGCGGGCAGCGGAACGGCCGGCAACCCCAGCGACGCGGATCGAGCGGCTGCCGGGCGAGCGCGAGGATACCGGCGACCTCGAGCGCCTCCTCCTGCGTGAGCGCCGGCAACAGGCCCGGCAGACGCGCGGCCAGCATGCTCTTGCCGCTGCCGGGCGGCCCGATCAGCAGCAGCGAATGACCTCCGGCGGCAGCCACCACCAGCGCGCGCTTGGCATGCGGCTGACCCACCACGTCCGCGAGCGCGGCCACCTGCGCCGCGTGCGCCGCCTGCGGCGCGGCGGCACCGATCGGGTCGAGCGGCTGGATGCGGAACAGCTCCGCGGGCGCACCGGCGCGCGGCGCACCGTCGAGGCGGACCGCGCAGAACCGGCTGTGCGCGCCCCCCGGCATCGGGCCGAGCAGCGCCCGTGCGGCGGCACGCAGGTGCGCGGCCGCCCAGGCCGACTCGGGGGCCGCCAGGGCGACCTCCTCGGCATTGCCCGATGGCACGAGCAGCGCATGACCGGCACGTGCGGCCTGCAGCGCCGCCAGGAACAGTCCGCCGACGGGCTTGAGCTCGCCGGTCAGCCCGAGCTCGCCGTAGCACTCGACGCTCGCCGCGATGCGCGTGGAGAGCTGACCGCTGGCGATCAATACGCCGAGAGCGATCGGCAGGTCGAATCGCCCACCCTGCTTGAACAGCTCCACGGGAGCGAGGTTGACGGTGATGCGCCGCTGAGGAAACTCGTATCCGGAGTTCAGCAGCGCGGCACGCACGCGCTCGCGGCTCTCACGCACCACCGGGGCGGGCAGCCCGACGACCGTGAAGCCGGGCAGGCCGGCGCTCAGATGCACTTCGACCTGCACCTGCGGGGCTTCCAGGCCGAGCTCGGCACGGCTGAGCACGCGCGCGACGCTCATGGAGGCAACCGGGCGGTCGCAGCGGTGCCGGGGCCTGCCGCAGGCCGCGCGCTACTGCGCAGGCGGAGCGCTCGTCTCCTCCAGTTCCTTCAGACGCTTCTCCAGCGCCGCCACGCGCAGCTCGAGCGGCTCGATCCGCGCACGCATGCGCTCGAGCACCTTGGTCTGCACCTCGAATTCCTCGCGTGTGGTCAGATCCAGCCGGCTCAGGCCCGACTGCAGGACCGCGCGAAAATTGTTCTCGATGTCCCGCCGCATCGTGCGGGCCGCTTCCGGCAGACCCTCGAACAGCTGCCGCGCAAGATCCTCGATCCGCAGATTGTCCATCGTGGTCTCCTTCAGGCCGTGCGTTGGGACTCGACCGCGGCCACGTCCGGCCGCGCCGCTCTGCGTAGTGTGCCCTCAAACGGCGCCCCCGCGGCGCAGCGGTCTTCCAAATTGGTGCAAGCGCGGCCGGCTCGGCCGTGCAAGTCCGGATTCGGCGGCGGTTTTGGCTGTGGCATGGATTCTGCACCTCGGCCTCGAGTGCCGGCCGCTGGGCTGTTCCTGGGGCATCCAAGAATACGCGCGGTGGCAAGGTTTCGGCATCCCGTTCAAGGCCTGTTCGTCGCGAAATGCACCTCATGAAAATGATTACCGCGGTCGTACGGCCATTCAAGCTGGACGATCTGCGGCAGGCGATCGCGCAACTCGGGGTGCAGGGTGTCACGGTCACCGAAGTGCATGAGGCGCAGTTCGGACCGAGGACCAAGCTCGAGATCGCGGTCGACGACGCCATCGTCGAGCCGGTGCTGGAGGCGCTTGCCAACATCTCGAGGACCGGTCGACCCGGCGACGGACGTATCCTGGTGAGCGAGCTCGAGCAGGTGATCCGCATTCGCACCGGAGAGACCGGACAGCCGGCCACCTGAGTCGGCGCCATCCACAGCGGGAACATCGGCGGGAGTCGCACCTCATGCGCGGGGATCTGTTTGCCCAAAAGCCATGGCCGGCGTGCATCCGCGGGCTGCTGCCCGCGGTGCTCGCGGTTCTGGCGGCCGCCGCGCTGCTCTCGCTTCCGCGGATGGCCACGGCGCAGCCGGCCCAATCCACGCCGGCAGCGGCGGCTGCGGCCCCGGCGGCGGCGGCAGCGGCCCCGGCACAGCCCTACCTCAGGAGCTTCGACAAGATCAATTCCGGAGATACGGCGTGGATGCTCACCTCCACGGCGCTGGTGCTGATGATGACGGTGCCGGGACTGGCGCTGTTCTATGCCGGCATGGTACGCAAGAAGAACGTGCTCGCGACGCTGATGCAGAGCTTCGCGATCACCTGCCTGGTCACGATCCTGTGGTGGGTGTGTGGCTACTCGCTGGCCTTCACCCCGGGCAGCACCCGATACATCGGCAGCCTGCACTGGGCGTTCCTCGATCACGTCGTCTACATGCGCGATGCGATGCAGGAAAGCGTCTCACAGAACGCGACCACCATCCCCGAGACGGTCTACGCGATGTTCCAGGCGACCTTCGCGATCATCACCCCGGCGCTGATCTGCGGCTCGTTCGCCGAGCGCATGAAGTTCTCCGCGATGCTGTGGTTCATGGGGATCTGGCTGATCGTGGTGTACTGCCCGGTCGCGCACTGGATGTGGGAACCCTCGGGCTGGTTCGCCGCCACGCAGCTCGACTTCGCCGGCGGCACCGTGGTGCACATCAACGCGGGAGTCGCCGGACTCGCTACGGCGCTGATGCTCGGCAAGCGCCAGGGCCTGGGGCGCGAGGTGATGGCGCCGCACAACCTCACGCTCACGGTGATCGGCACATCGCTGCTGTGGGTCGGCTGGTTCGGATTCAATGCCGGCTCGGCGGTGGTGGCCGACGGGCGCGCGGGCATGGCCTTCGCGGTGACGCACATTGCCACGGCGGCCGCGGCCCTCGCCTGGATGTTCACCGAGTGGACCGTGAAGGGTAAGCCCAGCGTACTGGGCATCTGCTCGGGCGCGGTCGCCGGACTGGTGGCCATCACGCCGGCCTCGGGCTTCGTGTCGCCCGACTCGGCGGTGCTGATCGGAGCGGTGGCGGGCGTGGTGTGCTTCTTTACGGCGACCTCGCTGAAGCGGGCGGCGGGCTACGACGACGCGCTGGACGCCTTCGGTGTGCACTGTATCGGCGGCATCGTCGGGGCGCTGCTGACCGGGGCGCTGGTCAGCAAGGAGATCAGCGGGGCGACCGGCAGCGTGCTGTTGCAGCTGCGCGGCGTGATCGCCACGCTGGTATGGAGCTTCGTCATGAGCCTGATCATCCTGAAGGCCATCGATCTGACGATCGGGTTGCGGGTGGCGGCCGACGAGGAGCGCGAGGGCCTGGACATCTCGCAGCACGGTGAGCGCATCGAATAGGGAGGAGGGCGAAGCGCCGGCCGCATGGGGCGGCTCGGACCGACGGCCTCGACTGGACAATAACTCGCCCGACACGGACCCCCCCTCTACCCCGGCGTGGCTGCCCGGCCCGCCGGGGTAATTTTTGCGCCCGTCGCGCTCGCCGCGCGCCGCGGCCGCTCTGCCGGCGCGGCCACGCACAGATCCGCGGTGACGCACCGCCGCTCCCACGGATGTGACGCAGTTCACCACACCGGCACAAAAATTCGTCCGATACTGCGCGCCGCGGAGACTCGCCCATGCGCCGATCCCTTATCGCCGTGCTGCTGATCGCGTTGCCACTCACGGCGGCGCTGGCCGACGTGTACCGATCGGTCGATGCGCAGGGACACGTGCAGTACAGCGACATGCCCTCGCCGGGTGCGGTGCTGATCTCCTCGGCCGATCTGTCGGCCGACGCCGATCCGGAGGACGCCAGCGCGGCCGCCAAGAACGCCGCCGCCGTCGAGAAGGCCGGCGATGAGGCCAGCCAGCGGGTGGCGCGCGAGGAGGCCGAGCGCGCCGTGGAGAGGGACACCGCCGCCGCGCACGCCCAGCAGTGCAAGCAGGCGCAGGATGCCTACCAGAAGGCGATCGCCGCGCGGCGCATCTACACCGTCGACGCGAACGGCAATCGCCAATACCTCAGCGACGCGCAGGCCGACCAGCAGCGCCTGCAGTACCGGATGGCGATGCAGGCCGCCTGTCAGGACGCGGATTCCCAGTAGCGAGCGGGCGCGGACCCGCTGCCCGCCGGCCTCGTTGGCGGGCGGCTCCCGGCCTATCCGACCCCCACGGATGCGGTATGCTGGGCGCGGATGCGCCTCGACTTCGTCAAGATGCACGGGCTCGGCAACGATTTCGTGATGCTCGAGCTGCCGGCCGACGCTGTCCTGCCGAGCCCGGCGCAATGGCGCGCGCTGTCCGACCGGCACACCGGCATAGGATTCGATCAGGCGCTGGTGTTGCAGCCACCGCGCCGGCCGGCGACCGACATCTACTATCGCGTCTTCAATGCCGACGGTGGCGAGGTCGAGCAATGCGGCAACGGCGCGCGTTGTGTGGCCGCGCTGCTGCGCAGGCGCAGGCGCGCCGAGGATGCGCCGCTGACGCTCGATAGTCCCGGCGGGGTGCTGCGCGCGCGCGTGCTGCCCGATGGGTGCGTGTCCGTCGACATGGGCGCGCCGGATTTCGAGCCGGCGTCGCTGCCCTTTTCCGCTCCGGCGCGCAGCTCCAGCTACACCCTGCAGATCGCGGGCGAGAGGCTCGAGGTGGGCGCCGTCTCGATCGGCAATCCGCACGTGGTGCTGCGCGTACCGAGCGTCGAGTCCGCGCCGGTGGAGCGCATCGGCCGCGCGCTGCAGAGCTGTGCGCGCTTTCCCCGCCAGGTCAACGTGGGCTTCATGCAGGTCGTGGACCACGGGCACATCCGCCTGCGCGTGTATGAGCGCGGCGTGGGAGAGACCCTCGCCTGCGGCACGGGCGCATGCGCGGCCGTGGCGGTCGGCCGCGATCTTGCGCTGCTGGCTGCGGACGTCGAGGTACATGTGCCCGGCGGCAGGTTGAGCGTACACTGGGACGGCCAGGGCGAGCCGATGTGGCTGACGGGGCCGGCGCAGCAGTCCTTCGAGGGCCACGTCGAGATCTGAGCGCAGTACGCCAACGCTGGGGTAGAGGAGCCGACCACGATGAGCAGCAACCAGGTGCGCGGCCTGAGCGCCGAGGAGATCGACGAGGAAGCGGTCGCCCAGTACCTGCAGCAGAACGTGGACTTCTTCGAGCGGCACGCGCAACTGCTGGCGCGGCTGCGGCTGCATCATCCGCGCAACGGCGCCACCGTCTCGTTGATCGAGCGGCAGGTGGGAATTCTGCGCGAGAAATACCAGGCGCAGGAACAGAAGCTGGCGGAGTTCATACGCGTGGCCCGGGCCAACAACGTGCTCGCCGACAGGATCCATCGCTTCACCTGCCGGCTGCTGCGCACGGCGACGCCGGCGCAGGCGCTGGCCGAGATCGAGACGGGCCTGCGCGAGGACTTCGACACCTTCCAGGCGGTGCTGCTGCTGGCGGAGCCGGCGAGTGCGACGGCCGACGAGCCCGCCCCGCCGCAGGCGGGCCGTGACGACACCGTCGCCCGGCACTTCGTGCGACGCGTGCCCGCCCAGGACGCCGTCTACCGCAGCTTCGAGACGCTGTTCGCGACCGGCAAGCCGCGCTGTGGACAGGTGCGCGATTCGCAGCGCGACTTCCTGTTCGGCGGCGAGGCGGCGAGCATCGGGTCGGTCGCGCTGATCCCTCTGGGCGGGCAGCCGGCGCTCGGACTGCTGGCGCTCGGCAGCGTCGACCGCGATCGATTCCATCCCGGGATGAGCACCGAGTTTCTTGCGCGGATCGGCGAGGTGGTGACCGAGGCGCTCTGCAGGCGATGACGCCGGCGGCGCTGGACTGGATCGAGCGCTTCGGCCGGCACCTGGCAAGCGAGCGGCGACTCTCGCCGCACACCGTGGCGGCCTACGCGCGCGATCTGGCGGCGCTGCGCCAGTGGTGCGAGGGCGCGCGGCTGGCGGACTGGAGCCGGATCGACCATCAGCACGTGCGCAGCTTCGCGGCGCGCAGCCATGCCGCGGGTCTGTCGGGGCGCAGCGTGCAGCGCCGGCTCGCGGCGCTGCGCGGCTTCTTCGCCTATCTGGTGCGCGAAGGGGCACTGCTGACCAATCCCGCCCTCGAGGTACGCGCCCCCAGCTCGGCGCGCCGCCTGCCGCTCACCCCGGACGTGGACCAGATGGCACGGCTGCTGTCGATGCAGCCGCGCGATGCGCTGCAGATGCGCGATCTGGCGCTCATGGAGCTGCTGTATTCGAGCGGGCTGCGGCTGGCGGAGATCGTGGCGCTGCAGCTCGCCGACCTGGATCTATCGGCCGCGGAGGTGCGCGTGCTCGGCAAGGGTCGCAAGGAGCGCATCGTGCCGGTCGGTCGCAAGGCGGCGACCGCGCTCAGCGCCTGGCTGGCACAGCGCGCGGCGCTGGCGCGACCGCAGGTGCGGGCGGTGTTCATCGGCCGCGGCGGGCGGGCGCTCGGGGCGCGGGCCGTGCAGCTGCGGGTGGCCGAGCACGCCCGCGCCATGGGGGTACCGATGCATCTGCATCCGCACATGTTCCGGCACGCCTTCGCCACCCATCTGCTTGAATCCAGTCATGATTTGCGGGCGGTGCAGGAGCTGCTCGGCCACGCGAGCATCAGCACCACGCAGATCTACACGCACCTTGATTTCCAGCACCTCGCCCGCACATATGATGCAGCGCATCCGCGCGCGAGGCGCCGCGGCTGAAGCCGCACGGCTGCACTGTCAACCACGCCGCCGCCACGCGGGCCTGCCCAGGGCGGGCGGGCGCGCCCGGCATGAGCCACCACTGACGATCCGCAAGCCAATACCATGAGCGACGATTACGATCCACACGCCGGCCCGCGCGGCCCCTGGGGCCCGGCCGGTCGCTTCGATCCGCACGCCACCACCATCCTCGCCGTGCGCCGCAATGGCGCGATCGCACTGGGCGGAGACGGGCAGGTGACGCTCGGCAACACCGTCATGAAGGCCAACGCGCGCAAGGTGCGGCGCCTGTCGGGCGGCCGCGTGCTCGCGGGCTTCGCCGGCGGTACCGCCGATGCCTTCACGCTGTTCGAGCGCTTCGAGGGCAAGCTGGAGAAGTACGGCAACCTGACGCGCGCCGCCATCGAGCTGGCGAAGGATTGGCGCGCGGACCGCTACCTGCGGCGGCTCGAGGCGCTGCTGCTGGTGGGTGATCCGCAGAATCTGTTCGTCGTGTCCGGCAACGGCGACGTCATCGAGCCGGAGTATGCGGCGGTGGCCATCGGCTCGGGCGGGCCGTACGCACAGGCGGCGGCGCGCGCGCTGCTCGACAATACCGAGCTCGACGCGCGCGCCATCGTCGAGCGTGCGCTGGGCATCGCGGCCGACATCTGCATCTACACCAACCGCAACCTCGTGATCGAGGAGCTCGGCGCATGACCCCGCAGGCGATCGTTCAGGAGCTCGACAAGCACATCATCGGCCAGACCGCGGCCAAGCGCGCCGTGGCCATCGCGCTGCGCAACCGCTGGCGGCGCATGCAGGTCGGTGAGCCGCTGCGCCAGGAGATCACCCCGAAGAACATCCTGATGATCGGTCCGACCGGGGTGGGCAAGACCGAGATCGCGCGGCGCCTCGCGCGCCTCGCGCAGGCGCCGTTCGTGAAGGTCGAAGCCACCAAGTTCACCGAGGTCGGCTACGTCGGCCGCGAGGTCGACTCCATCATCAAGGAGCTGGCCGACGTCGCCGTGAAGATGACGCGTGAGCAGGAGTTGGAGCGCGTGCGCGGCAGCGCGCGCGACGCGGCCTTCGAGCGTGTGCTGGATGCGCTGCTGCCCCGGCCGCGCATGCTCGGCTTCTCCACCGACGAGCACGTGCCGGCGCGCGACTCCGAGACGCGCAACAAGATGCGCGACATGCTCACGCGCGGCGAGATCGATGAGCGCGAGGTGGAGATCGAGGTACGCTCGCTGCCGATCGGCGTGGACATCATGGCGCCGCCGGGCATGGAGGAGATGCAGCAGCAGCTGCAGGCGGTGCTCGCCAATCTGGGCGGCAGCCGCACGCGCACGCGGCGCGTGAAGGTGCGCGAGGCGCTCAAGCTCATGGTCGAGGAGGAAGCCGGCAAGCTCATCAACGAGGAGGAGCTCAAGGCGCATGCGCTCGCCAGCGCCGAGCAGAACGGCATCGTGTTCATCGACGAGATCGACAAGATCACGCGCCGGCAGGAGACCATCGGGGCGGATGTATCGCGCGAGGGCGTGCAGCGCGACCTGCTGCCGCTGGTGGAAGGCTGCACCGTCAACACCAAGTACGGCTCGCTGAAGACCGATCACGTGCTGTTCATCGCCTCCGGCGCCTTCCACATGTCGCGGCCGGCGGATCTGATTCCGGAGCTGCAGGGACGCTTTCCGATCCGCGTGGAGCTCGACTCGCTCAAGGTCGATGATTTCGTGCGCATCCTCACCGAGCCGGACGCCTCGCTGACCGCGCAGTACCGCGCGCTGCTCGCGACCGAGCGGCTCGCTCTCGAGTTCTCCCCCGATGGGGTACGCCGGCTCGCCGAGATCGCCCATCAGGTGAACGAGCGCACCGAAAACATCGGGGCGCGCCGCCTGCACACCGTGATGGAGCGGCTGCTCGAGTCGGTGTCCTTCGATGCCACCGAGCGCGCCGATTCGACGCTGCGCGTCGACGCCCGCTACGTGGACGAGCACCTCGGCGATCTCGCCAAGGACGAGGACCTCAGCCGCTACATTCTGTAGGCGCCGACGAAGCGCGGCTGACCGGCCGCGTGCAGGATCAACCTGTGTAGATAGGGGAAGCCTTCAGGGGAATACGTCTGATGTATTCCCCTGAAGGCTTCCCCTATCTACGCGGGTTGTGATGCACTGCCGGGTCAGGGCTACTTCTTCGCCACATGCCCGGATGTGGTCTTCGCCGCGGGCGATTTGCGCTCCACGTGCTTTGGACGGCGTTTACCGAAACTGCCGCGGTAGATCTTGCCGCGGCGCGTCTTCATGTCACCCTTGCCCACCCGTCGTGCTCCTCGGTCAGTGTGCGCCCGGCCGGCGCGCGGCGCAGTCTATTGATTCGCGGCCGCCGACGCCAGCCCGCTTGCGCTGACGCCGGCCCGTCCCGATGGCGGCGCATGGCGTAGCCCATGCCACGCAGATGTGCAATTCCCTCAGGCGAATAGGTCTGATGTATTCGCCTGAGGGAATTGCACATCTGCGCGGGTGTGCTTCCTGATGCACTGCCACCCGCACAGGCGCTGCCGCCCGGAGGGGCCGGCGTCAGCGAAAGCGCGCCAGGGTCTTCGCCAGCGCCTGCGCTCCGGGATTGAGCCGCTCGTACGCCAGCCGGTTCAGCGGCTCCTCGGGCGTCGCGTTGAGCTCGTGGAACTCCGGCTGCTCCGCCCCGACGTACAGCAATCCGGTGAGGTATTCGCCCTGCGCCAGATGCCTCTGTATGGCCGCGAGCACGCCGGCGCGGTCGCCGGGATCGTACTGCTCGTCGGCCTTGCGCAGCAGCAGCCGGCTGCCGTCGTGCAGCGTCACCGCCTGGGTCGTGCCCGGCGCATAGTCCACCGCGATCTGCGGCTGCAGCGGCACGAAGTCGGTGTGCACCGCCTCCTCGTAGTGCTCGCGCGTGTAGGCGTAGCTGCGGGTGGAGCCCTCGTGGTCATTGAAGGTCACGCACGGGGAGATCACGTCCAGCAGCGCAAATCCGCGGTGGCGCATCGCCGCCTGCAGCAGCGGCACCAGCTGCGGCTTGTCGCCCGAGAAGCTGCGCGCCACGAACGAGGCGCCGAGCGTGATCGCCAGCTGCACCGGATCGATCGGCGGAGACTGATTCACCTCGCCCTTCTTGGCGCGCGAGCCGAGGTCCGCCGAGGCCGAGAACTGCCCCTTGGTGAGGCCGTACACGCCGTTGTTCTCGAGCACGTAGACCATGTCGATGTTGCGGCGGATGGCGTGACAGAACTGCCCCAGGCCGATCGACAGCGTGTCGCCGTCGCCCGAGACGCCGATGTACTGCAGCCGGCGGTTCGCGGCGCTCGCGCCGGTGGCGATCGAGGGCATGCGGCCGTGCACCGAGTTGAAGCCGTGCCCGCCGCTGACGAAGTACGCCGTGGTCTTGGACGAGCAGCCGATGCCCGAGAGCTTCACGATGTTCTGCGGCTCGAGCGCCAGTGACCAGCAGGCCTCGACCAGCGCCGCGGTGATGGAGTCGTGGCCGCAGCCGGCGCACAGCGTGGAGTTCGCGCCCTCGTAGTCGCGCCGCGTGAGCCCGAGCGCGTTGCGCGGCATCTCCGGATGGATGACCTTGGGTTTGGGCATGAAGGACATGGGCGTGTGCCTCAGACCACCAGCTGCGCGGCCGGGCGCGTGGCCGGCGCGAGCACCGCGGCCACGCCGTTGGCGACGTAGCTCGCCGGGATCGGCATGCCGTTGTAGTGCAGGATCGAGCGCAGGCGGCTCTTGTCCACGCCGGTCTCCACGGTCAGCAGCGCGCGCAGCTGCGCGTCGCGGTTCTGCTCCACCACGAATATCAGCCGCTGCGCCTGCAGGAACGCCTCGACCTCCGGTCCGAAGGGAAAGCCGCGCACGCGCAGGTAGTTGGTGTGGATGCCCTGCGCCGCCAGGTGCGCGCGCGCCTCGCGCACCGCGCCGTCGCAGCTGCCGAGCGACACGATGCCGACGTCGCAGCGTGGCTCCTGCTCGATGAGCGCGGCGGGCACCAGGTGCGCGGCGGTCAGCCACTTCTTGCGCAGCCGGTCCACCACGATCTGATAGTCGCGCGCCTCCTCCGTATAGCCGCCGTACTGGTTGTGCCCCGAGCCGCGCGCGAAGTAGGCGCCCTTGGGATGCGTGCCCGGCAGCGTGCGCTGCGGAATGCCGTCGTTGTCGTGATCGTAGTAGCGCCAGAAGCGCTCGAGTTTGGCGAGTTGCTCGGCGTCGAGCACCTTGCCGCGATCGGGGCGGTACTGCTCGTCCCACTTGAACTCCGGACACATCCAGTCGTTCATGCCGATATCCAGGTCGGACAGCACCAGCACCGGCGTCTGCAGCCGCTCGGCCAGATCGAACGCCCGGGGCGCGAACTCGAAGCACTCCTCGGGATTGGCCGGATACAGACACACCTGGCGCGTATCGCCGTGCGAGGCGTAGGCGGCCGCGTGAATGTCGCATTGCTGCGTGCGCGTCGGCATGCCGGTGGAGGGTCCGACGCGCTGGATGTCGAACACCACCGCAGGGATCTCGGCGTAATAGGCCAGCCCGAGGAATTCCTGCATCAGCGAGATGCCGGGCCCGGAGGTCGCGGTGAAGGCGCGCGCGCCGTTCCAGGAAGCTCCGATCACCATGCCGATCGAGGCGAGCTCGTCCTCGGCCTGGATCATCAGGTAGTTCTTGCGGCCGCTCGCCGCATCGACCCGCAGGCGCTCGCAGAAGCCCTTGTAGGCATCCATCAGCGAGGTCGAGGGCGTGATCGGATACCACGCTCCCACGGTCGCGCCCGCATACACGCAGCCGAGCGCCGCCGCGGTGTTGCCGTCGATGACGATCTGCCCGCGCGTCGCATCCATCTTCTGCACCTGCAGCGGCAGCGGGCAGCTGCAGTGCGTGCGCGCGTAGTCGTAGCCGAGCTGGATGGCGCGCATGTTGGCCTCCACCAGCTGTGGCTTCTTCGCGTAGGTCTCGGCGAGCAGCGTGCGGATGATGTCCAGGTCGAGGCTGCACAGGGCCGCAAGCACGCCCGCATAGCAGATGTTCTTCATCAGGATGCGCGTGCGCACGCCCGGAAAATTCTCGTTGCACAGCTGCGCGAGCGGCACGCCGATCACGCTGACGTCGTCGCGCCTGCTGAGCGCGGCGCGCGGCCAGGTGCTGTCGTAGATCAGATAGCCGCCGGAGGCGACCTCGGTGAGGTCGCGCGCGTAGGTCTCGGCGTTGAGGGCCACCATGATGTCCACCGCGCCGTGGCGGGCGCGATGGCCGTCGCGCGTCACGCGGATCTCGTACCAGGTCGGCAGCCCCTGGATGTTCGAGGGGAAGTAGTTCTTCCCCACGACCGGCACCCCGCTCCTGAAGATGGCCTTCATCAGCAGGCCGTTCGCGCTCGCCGAGCCCGTGCCGTTCACGGTGGCGATCTTGATGACGAAGTCGTTTACGCGGTCCGGCGCCTTGCTCATCGACATGTCGGGTCCTCAATCGCCGGCGGCGGGCTGCGCCTCGGACTGCGCCTCGGCGGCACGCGGCGCGGCGCCGCGCTGCGCGCCGCCCGCGCCGTGCAGCCGGTCAGCCACCTGCGGCCAGTGCAGCGTCGATTTCTGCATGTCCCACGCCGCCGTGGGACAGCGCTCGGCGCACAGCCCGCAGTGCACGCACAGATTCTCGTCCTTCACCATCAGGCGCCCGGTCTGCTGCAGCGGCGCCGACACGTACAGCGGCTGCGTCGCCTCGAGCGCCGGGGCGCGCAGCCGCGCGCGCAGCTGCTGATCATCGCCCGCCGCGGTGATCGTCAGACAGTCGACCGGACAGACGTCGATGCAGGCGTCGCACTCGATGCACAGCTTCGCCTCGAACACCGTCTGCACGTCGCAGTTCAGACAGCGCTGCGCCTCCTGCGCGGCCTGCTCGATGTTGAAGCCCAGCTCCACCTCGATGTTGAGCTTCTTGAAGCGCTCCTTGAGCGACACGTGCGGCATCAGCCGCCGCTCCAGCGGTGCGTAGTCGTTCTTGTACGACCACTCGTGCATGCCCATCTTGCGGCTCACGAGGTTCATGCCCGCCGGCGGGCGCTCGGCGAGCGGCCTGCCGTTGCACAGCAGGTCGATCGAGATCGCGGCCTGATGCCCCTGCTCCACGGCCCAGATGATGTTCTTCGGGCCCTGCGCCGCGTCCCCGCCGAAGAACACCCCCGAGCGGGTGGACTCGAAGGTCGTCGGGTCCACTTCCGGCTGATCCCACTTGTTGAAGCGGATGCCGATGTCGCGCTCGATCCACGGAAAGGCGTTCTCCTGCCCGATCGCCAGGATCACATCGTCACAGGGGATATCCACCTCGCCGGTGACGCGCTCGCTCTGTATGCGCCCGCGCTCGAGCACGTACTCCATCTGCTCGAAGCGCATGCCCGTCAGCCGCCCGCCTTCGACCAGGAACGCCTTGGGCGAGTGGTTCACGATGATCTCGACGTGCTCCTCCTCCGCGTCCTCCAGCTCCCAGTCCGAGGCCTTGAAGAAGCCGCGCGGCTTGCGCGCCATGACCTTGACGCTTCTCGCCCCGAGTCGCAGCGAGGTGCGGCAGCAGTCCATCGCGGTGTTGCCCACCCCGATGATCAGCACGCGCTCGCCGATCGCGCCGA
>DATJSD010000005.1:0-21543 GCA_035504335.1 Steroidobacteraceae bacterium
GCGCGCGCCTTCGGGATCGCCGAGGGGGGCCTCACGGCGCTGCGGGACGAGGTGCGCGGAAACATGGAGCGGGAGCTGGCCGACAGGCAGCGCGCGAGTCTGCGCGAGCAGCTGCTGGAGGCCGTGTATCGTGATAATCCCCTGGAGCTGCCGCACGCGCTGGTCGAGGAGCAGCTCGAGGAGCTGCAGGCCCAGATGCTGCGCCGCCTGGGCAGCAGCGATCCCGGGCAGCTGCCCGGGCGCGAGTTCTTCGAGCCGGCCGCACGCCGCCGCGCAACCCTGGGGCTGCTGCTCGGGGAAGTGGTGCGCAGCCAGGGCCTGAAGGTGGATCGCGCGCGCGTCGAGGAGCGGCTGGAGGCGGCCGCCGCCGCCACCGGACACCCCGAGGAGGCGCGGCGGCAGTTCCTGGCGAGCCGCGAGGCCATGCGGCAGCTCGAGTCGACGGCCCTGGAGGACCAGGCGATCGACTGGATGCTCTCGCAGGTTAGAATCGTGGAGCGCCCGTCGAGCTTTGGCGAGGTGACCGGATTCGGTCAAACGGCCAGCCAGGCGGCCAGTGACATGGCCAGTCAACCCGCCGGTCACACCGGCGGTGAAGGCGGCTGACACAACACTCAGGGTGAGTACGGCCATGAACGAACGCGGCTTGAACCTGGTTCCGATCGTCGTCGAGCAGACCTCGCGCGGAGAGCGCTCGTACGATATTTATTCACGCCTGCTCAAGGAGCGGCTGGTGTTCATCGTCGGCCAGATCGATGACTTCATGGCCAACGTCGTGGTGGCGCAGCTGCTGTTTCTCGAGTCCGAGAACCCCGACAAGGACGTCGCGCTGTACATCAATTCGCCGGGCGGCGTGGTCAGCTCGGGGCTGGCGATCTACGACACGATGCAGTTCATCAAGCCCGACGTGAGCACCATCTGCATCGGTCAGGCCGCCAGCATGGGCGCGGTGCTGCTGGCCGGCGGCAGCAAGGGCAAGCGCTACGCCCTGCCGCATGCGCGCATCATGATCCATCAGCCGCTCGGCGGCTTCCAGGGCCAGGCCGCCGACCTGGAGATCCACGCGAAGGAAATGCTCATCACGCGCGACCGCCTGAACCGTATTCTCGCCAAGCACACCGGCCAGAGCGTGGACAAGATCAAGACCGATACGGATCGCGACAATTTCATGGATGGCGCCGACGCCATTGCCTACGGGCTGATCGACCGGGTGCTCGAGAAGCGCGGCGAGCTCGTGCCGCTGCCGCGCTGAGCCAGCCGCTGAGGCGGCCGCTGAGACAGCCGCTGAGCCCGCCTGCGGGCGGGGCCATGGGGCCGTGCCACCGTGCCGGCGTGCCAGCGCGGGGCCGGGCCAGCGGGGTGCGAGTGTGCAGCGGGGCACAGCGCCTGCGCCCGGGTGCGGAACTGCGTCTCCAGTTCAGCGCAAATCCGCGAAATAACAAGACGTTGCAGCCAACACAGGTCTTTGCGCGTAGGGTCCGCGCCATGCTATATAGGTATCGGGGCGAGCGAACCGCGCCCTTGATGACTGGTCCAACCAGTCGAGGTCCCGGCCGATGAGCGATGATTCCCGTGGGCGTTCCGACGACGGCAAGCTGCTGTACTGCTCCTTTTGCGGCAAGAGCCAGCACGAAGTCCGCAAACTGATTGCCGGCCCGTCGGTGTTCGTCTGCGACGAGTGCGTCGAGCTGTGCAACGACATCATCCGCGAGGAGCTCGAGGACCGCGCCGACCGGGCGCGCGACAAGCTGCCCAAGCCGCACGAGATCCGCAAAGTACTCGACGAATATGTCATCGGTCAGGATCGCGCCAAGAAGGTGCTGTCGGTGGCGGTCTACAACCACTACAAGCGCCTGCAGACCCGCGGCGGGGCGCGGCAGAAGGACGAGGTCGAGCTGGCCAAGAGCAACATCCTGCTGATCGGGCCCACCGGCTGCGGCAAGACGCTGCTGGCCGAGACGCTCGCCCGGCTGCTGAATGTACCCTTCACGATCGCCGATGCGACCACGCTCACCGAGGCGGGCTACGTCGGCGAGGACGTCGAGAACATCATCCAGAAGCTGCTGCAGAAATGCGACTACGACGTGGAGAAGGCCCAGACGGGCATCGTCTACATCGACGAGATCGACAAGATCTCGCGCAAGTCCGACAACCCCTCGATCACGCGCGATGTGTCCGGCGAGGGCGTGCAGCAGGCGCTGCTCAAGCTCATCGAGGGCACGATCGCCTCGGTGCCGCCGCAGGGCGGGCGCAAGCATCCGCAGCAGGAGTTCCTGCAGGTGGACACCTCGAACATCCTGTTCATCTGCGGCGGCGCCTTCGCCGGGCTGGAGAAGATCATTCTCAACCGCACGCAGAAGAGCGGCATCGGCTTCACCTCCGAGGTGCGCGGCGCGGACTCCAAGCCGCACGGGCAGGACGTGTTCCACGACGTGGAGCCCGAGGATCTGATCAAGTTCGGTCTGATTCCCGAGTTCGTCGGACGCCTGCCGGTGGTGGCGACGCTCGATGAGCTGGATGAGGCCGCGCTCATGGCGATCCTCACCGAGCCGAAGAACGCGCTCACCAAGCAGTACCGCAAGCTCTTCGAGATGGAGGGCGCGGAGCTGGAATTCCGCGATGAGGCGCTGAAGGCCGTGTCGCGCAAGGCGATGCAGCGCAAGACCGGCGCGCGCGGCCTGCGCACCATCCTCGAGAACGTCCTGCTCGACACCATGTACGACCTGCCGTCGCTGCGCAACGTGACCAAGGTCGTCGTGGACGACGGCGTCATCGAGGGCAGCACCAAGCCCTATATCGTGTACCGCACGGACGAGGGCCGCGTGGCGGCCATCGAAGAGCCGCGGCGCGTGGGCGGCTCGCTGCACGGTTGAGGCGCCCCTGGCCCACCCCTGGCGCGCGGCCGGCCCGGATGCGGCTGCTGCGCCGTGCAGGCGCGCCGTGCGCCGCCGGTTGAAGCCGCCGGTTGAAAAGTTTCCGCTCCGCCCCCACAGGACGCGATAGGTCCCATTTGCTTTTTTGTCAATCGGAGCCACACTCGATCCACGAGGACCTTACCCTCCCAGCCTGCAGAGAGACCCGAGATACCCGTGAGTGAAGAAACCGCTGTTCCCGCCCTGAGCCCGGCCGCCCCGGGGTTGATACCGGTGCTGCCGCTGCGCGACGTCGTCGTCTATCCGCACATGGTGATCCCGCTGTTCGTGGGGCGTGAAAAATCCATTCATGCCCTCGACGCCGCCATGCGCGTGGACAAGCGCATCATGCTGGTCGCACAGAAGCAGGCCGACGTCGATGATCCCAAGCTCGACGATCTGCACCATTTTGGTACGGTGGCCACCATTCTGCAGATGCTCAAGCTCCCCGACGGCACCGTCAAGGTGCTGGTGGAGGGCATGGAGCGGGCGCGTATCGAGCAGCTGCACGCCGGTGACTTCTACGCCGCGGGGGTGCGCGTCGAGGTCGACAGCGACCAGTACGACGAGCGCGAGATCGACGTGCTGGTGCGCTCGGTGGTCTCGCAGTTCGAGCAGTACGTCAAGCTGAACAAGAAGGTGCCCCCCGAAGTGCTCACGGCGCTCGCGGGCATCGAGCAGCCCGGGCGCCTGGCCGACACGGTCGCCGCGCACATGTCGCTCAAGCTCGCCGAGAAGCAGAAAGTGCTGGAGATCCTCGACGTGCGCAAGCGCCTCGAGCACATCCTGGTCGCCATCGAGGGCGAGATGGACGTGCTGCAGATCGAGAAGCGCATCCGCGGGCGCGTCAAGGCGCAGATGGAGAAGAGCCAGCGCGAGTACTACCTCAACGAGCAGATGAAGGCGATCCAGAAAGAGCTCGGGGAGATGGAGGACGGCACCAGCGAGATCGCCGAGCTCGAGCAGAAGGTCGTCAAGGCCGGCATGCCGAAGGAGGCGCGCGAGAAGGCCACCGCCGAGATCAACAAGCTCAAGATGATGTCGCCGATGTCGGCCGAGGCCACCGTGGTGCGCAACTACGTGGACTGGCTGATCAAGGTGCCGTGGAAGAAGCGCACGCGGCTGCACAAGAACATCGCCAATGCGCAGAAGGTGCTGGACGAGGACCACTACGGGCTCGAGAAGGTCAAGGATCGCATCGTCGAGTACCTGGCGGTGCTGCAGCGGGTCGAGAAGATCAAGGGCCCGATACTGTGCCTCGTGGGGCCGCCGGGCGTGGGCAAGACCTCGCTCGGACAGAGCATGGCGCACGCCACCAACCGCAAATTCATCCGCATGTCGCTCGGCGGCGTGCGTGACGAGGCGGAGATCCGCGGCCACCGGCGTACCTACATCGGCTCGATGCCCGGCAAGATCATCCAGAACATGGCGCGCGCGGGGGTGCACAACCCGCTGTTCCTGCTGGACGAAGTGGACAAGATGGCGATGGACTTCCGGGGCGATCCGTCCTCGGCGCTGCTCGAGGTGCTCGATCCGGAGCAGAACAGCGCGTTCAACGATCATTACCTCGAGGTGGACTTCGATCTGTCCGAGGTGATGTTCGTGTGTACCGCCAACTCGTTGAACATCCCGGCGCCGCTGCTGGACCGCATGGAGGTCATCCGTCTGCCGGGCTATACCGAGGATGAGAAGCTCAACATCGGGCGCCGCTACCTCGTGCCCAAGCAGGTCAAGCAGAACGGGCTGAAGGGCAGCGAGCTGAAGATCTCGGATGCGGCGCTGCTCGACATCGTGCGTTACTACACGCGCGAGGCCGGCGTGCGCAACCTCGAGCGCGAGATCGCCAAGATCAGCCGCAAGGCCGTCAAGCAGCTGCTGCTGGACAAGGCCGGCAAGGAGCTGCGCCCGCGGCACACCACCATCAAGCGCGAGGTGGCCGAGGGCCAGGCGCGTCCCGTGAAGCAGGCGCGCGAGACGCACAGCGTCGCGGTCTCGCCGCGCAACCTCGACAAGTACCTCGGCGTGCGCCGCTTCCGCTACGGCAAGGCCGAGGAGATGAACCGCGTGGGCCAGGTCACCGGGCTCGCCTGGACGGAGGTCGGCGGCGAGCTGCTGTCGATCGAGGCGGCGGTGGTGCCCGGCAAGGGCAAGCTGCTGCACACCGGCCAGCTCGGCGAGGTCATGCAGGAGTCGATCCAGGCGGCGATGTCGGTGGTGCGCAGCCGCGCCGGCGTGCTCGGCCTCGAGCCCGACTTCTACCAGAAGCACGACGTGCACATCCACATGCCCGAGGGCGCGACCCCCAAGGACGGCCCGAGCGCCGGCATCGGCATGTGCACCGCGCTCGTGTCGGCGCTGACGCGCATCGCGGTACGTTCGGACGTGGCGATGACCGGCGAGATCACGCTGCGCGGCGAGGTGCTGCCGATCGGCGGGCTGAAGGAGAAGCTGCTCGCGGCGCAGCGCGGCGGCATCGCGGTGGTGATGATTCCCGAGGAGAACCAGAAGGACCTGGTGGAGATCCCCGACAACATCAAGGGCAAGCTCGACATCCGCCCGGTGCGCTGGATCGACGAGGTGCTGCAGATCGCGCTGACGCGTCAACCGGTGCCGCGGCCCGAGGCGGTCACCGAGGAGAGCGTCGTGCCGGTGCCGCCCGCCGCCAAGCCCGCGGTGCGCCGCGGCCGGCGCAACAACAAGACGATCCAGGCGCACTGACGCGCAGGCTGCGCGGGCTGCGCCGGTGCGCCGCTCGCGCGCCGCGGTGGTCGCGGTCCGCCCGCCGGGGTAGGCTTGCGCGCCAGGCTTGCGCGGCTGACCGGGTGCTTAGCTCAGCAGGTAGAGCGTCGCCTTTACACGGCGTAGGTCGCAGGTTCGATCCCTGCAGCACCCACCGCGCCGCCCCCGCGCCGCTCCCGCGCCCCTTGATGCCGGAACCTATTGCCCGCACATACGGTCATCAGGTGATCAGCGGCTTTTCGATTCACGCCCCGTCGGGGTGTGCGTCGGCGGGGCGCAGCGGAGGTGAATGGATGAAGCGTCCCAAGGGCCGACACATGGAGGAGCTGAAGATCACCGTCTCGCCCAAGGTGCTGGCGGCCCTGGATGACTACGCGCGCGCGCGGGGTGTGTCGCGCGCCGATGCGCTGCTGGACTCCCCGCCGGTCGCAAGATGGCTGACGCATGGGCCGGTGGCCTCGCGCGATGTGCTGGGTCCGTGAGGCGCGATCAGCCTCTCGCCGGCGACCGCCGCTCGCTCGCGACCGCCGTCTTGCTGGCGGCCCTTCCATGGAGCCGATATACTCATCCTCCGAGCTCGGGCTGACCGACCGATGCGACTCGAGTCCGTAGTCCCGTCGCCGGGACGGACTTGCGCCGGCCCTGCGAGCGTAACGGAGCGGTAGTTCAGCTGGTTAGAATACCGGCCTGTCACGCCGGGGGTCGCGGGTTCGAGTCCCGTCCGCTCCGCCAATCCCAGTTCCATCTGCCGGGAAGCGCGTAAATGCAGACACGCGGGCGTCCGTGGGGGCTGATAATGGTCGCCGTCGCGGCGGCTGGCCTGTGCGCGTGGCTGGCGCTCGGCCATCGGCATGCCGAGGCCGCGCCGACGGTGCAGAGCGAGCCGGTCTCGGCGGCGATCGTGCGGCGCACCGATGTGCCGGTGGCCATCGAGGCGATCGGGGCCGCGCAGGCCTGGCAGGCCGACGTCATCCGTGCGCAGGTCAGCGGCCGGCTGTTGCAGGTGGCGGTTCGCGAAGGCGCCCAGGTCAAGGCCGGTGACGTGGTGGCGCAGATCGACCCGGCACCCTTTCGCGCCGCGCTGATGCAGGCCCAGGGCACGCTCGAGCGCGATCAGGCGCAGCTGCAGCTGGCGCAGCTCGACCTCAAGCGCTATCGCTGGCTCCTCGCGCAGAATTCCATCGCCTCGCAGCAGGTCGACGCGCAGCAGGCGACGGTGAAGGAGCTGGAAGGCACCGTGCTCACCGACCAGGGGGCGGTGGCCGCCGCCCAGGTGAACCTCGGCTACTGCACCATCGACTCACCGGTGAGCGGCCGGGTCGGGATTCGCCTGGTGGATGCGGGTAATCTGGTGTCTCCGACCGACACGACCGGGATCATCACGATCAACCAGCTCGCCCCGATCGCGGTGACCTTTTCGGTGCCGGAGGGTGACTTCCAGCGCCTGCAGCAGGCCTCCCAGATGTTCGACCGGCCGTTGCAGACCCAGGCCTACAGCCAGGACACCGGAGCGTTGCTCGGCAGCGGGGAGCTGCGCATCGCGGACAACCACGTGGATCAGACCACCGGCACCGTGGAGCTCAAGGCACGCTTCCCCAATGTCGATGGCCGGCTGTGGCCGGGACAATTCGTGAATGTGCGTCTGACGCTCGACGTGCTGCACGACGCGCTGACGATTCCCAACGCGGCGGTCAATCACGGCCCGGAGGATACCTACGCCTATGTGATCGGCGCGGATTCCCACGTCTCGCTGCGGCCGATCAAGGTGGCGCTGATTCAGGACGCCACGGCGGTCATCGCGACGGGTCTGCAGCCCGGCGAAGAGGTCGTGACCGACGGCCAGATGCAGCTCAAGCCCGGCAGCCTGGTGACGGTCCACGGAACGGCCGCTGCGGGCTCGGCGCTGGCCCGGTTCTGAGCCGCTCGAGCGCGCTGCAGCCCTTCCGGTGAACCTCTCCGCACCCTTCATCACCCGTCCGGTCGCGACCTCGCTGCTCGCGGCCGCGACGCTGGTCATCGGGATCGTGGCCTATCTGCACCTGCCGGTCTCGGCGGTGCCGGTCGCCGATTTCCCGACGCTGCAGGTCAGCGCCTCGCTGCCGGGCGCGAGCCCCGAGACGATGGCCTCCAGCGTGGCGACGCCGCTCGAGCGGCAGTTCTCGCTGATTCCCGGCATCACCGAGCTGACCTCCTCGAGCGCCCTCGGCAGCACGACGATCCTGCTGCAGTTCGAGCTGTCGCGCAGCCTCGACGGAGCGGCCGAGGACGTGCAGGCCGCCATCAACGCCGCCGGGGGCCAGCTGCCGACCAATCTGCCGGCGCCGCCGAGCATCCGCAAGGTCAACCCGGCCGATGCCCCGGTGCTCATCATCACGCTGACCTCCGCCACCCTGCCGCTGACCGTGCTGAGCGATTATGCGGACAGCTTCCTCGCGCAGCAGATCTCGCGCATCGACGGGGTGGGGCAGGTGAACATCGGCGGCGAGGTCAAGCCCGCGATCCGCATCCAGCTCGACCCGCGCAAGGTCGCGCAGCTCGGGCTGCAGCTCGACGACATCCGCGCGCAGATCGCCGCCAATACCGTCAATGCGCCCAAGGGCGTGATCACCGGCAGGCTGCGCGACTACACCGTGTACGCCAACGATCAGGTGTTCAATGCGGACACCTGGAACCGGATGATCGTCGGGTACGCCAACGGCGCCCCGGTGCGCATCCGTGATATCGGCGTGGCGATCGCGGGGGCCGAGGACGACCAATCCGGCGCCTGGACCTTTCCCGGCCGCGCCTACCCCGACAAGACCTACAAGGCCAGCCCGACCATAGAGCTGGGGGTCTTCAAGCAGCCGGGTGCCAACGTCATCAAGACCGTCGAGCTCGTCAAGGCGGCGCTGCCGCAGCTCGAGCGCAACCTGCCGCCGGCGGCCACGCTGCGCGTGGTCGCGGACCGCACCCAGACGATCCGCGCCTCGGTCACGGACGTGGAGCTGACGCTGGGCATCACCGTGCTGCTGGTGATCGCGGTCATCTTCGTGTTCCTGCGCAATGGGCGCGCCACCCTCATTCCGAGCACGGTGCTGCCGCTGTCGCTGCTGGCGGCCGCGGCGCTGGTGTATCCGCTCGGCTTCAGTCTCGACAACCTGTCGCTGATGGCGCTGGCGATCGCAGCCGGCTTCGTCGTGGACGATGCGATCGTGATGCTCGACGTCATCTGGCGGCGCATCGAGCACGGCCAGAGCCCGCTGCAGGCCGCGCTCGCCGGCGCACGCGACATCGGCTTCACGATCCTGTCGATCTCGGTGTCGCTGATCGTGGTGTTCACCCCGGTGATGTTCATGGGCGGGGTGGTCGGGCGGCTGATGCGTGAATTCGCGCTCACGCTCAGCGCCGCGGTGGTCATGTCGCTGCTGCTGTCGCTGACGCTCACGCCGATGCTGTGCGGGCAGTTTCTGCGCGCACCGCAGCCGGCCACGGGCTGGCTGATGCGCGGCCTGGAGCGCGGCTTCAACCGCCTGGAGAGCGGTTACGTGCGCGCGCTCGACTGGGTCATGCTGCGCAAGCGGCTCGCGCTGGCCGTGTTCATTTGCACCGCGATCGCGACCGTCGCCGTCTACCGGCTGATCCCGACGGGCTTCTTCCCGCAACAGGACACCTCGTTCCTCGACGGGACCCTGCAGACCGCCGACGACGCCTCCTACGACAAGACGGTCGAGAAGATCCACGAAGTCGGCCGCATCATCGCCGCGGATCCGGACGTCACCGAGGTGCATTTCAACCTCAGCAGCAGCTCGCCGAACCAGGCCAACTTCAATGTGGGCCTGAAGATCCGCGGCGAAGGCCGCAGCGTGACGGCCGATCAGATCATCGCGCGGCTGCGCCCGCGCCTGCAGCGCGTGGTCGGCGCGACCACCGTGCTCAAGTCCAAGCAGGACATCAACATCGGCGCGCGCAATTCCAAGGCGGAGTTCCAGTACACGCTGTCCGATCCGGATCTCGAGGAGCTCGACGCGTGGGCGCCGAGGATGTACCAGGCCATGACCACACTGCCGGGCCTGGCGGATGTGAGCACCGATCAGGAGTCCGACGGCGCGGCGGTCAGGCTGGACATCGACCGGGACGCGGCCGGCCGCTTCGGCATCAGCCCGACGGACATCGATGCGGCGATCTACGACCAGCTCGGGCAGCACGAGGTGGCGCAATACTTCACGCAGCTCAACGCCTACCACGTGATCGTCGAGGCCCCGCCCTCGCTGCAGACCAGTCCGGACATCTTCAACTACATCTACATCAAGTCGCCGCTCACCAACAAGCTCGTGCCGCTGTCGCTGTTCGTCAAGGTCGATTCCAGCGCCCGCGGACCGCTGGTGGTGGCGCACCAGGGGCAGCTGCCGGCGGTGACGCTGTCGTTCAACCTCAAGCCCGGATTCGCGCTCGGCCGCGCCGCCGCCGAGATCGAGAAAGTCCGCCAGGACCTGGGCGCCCCGGGGACCCTGGTCGGCTCCTTCGCGGGCACCGCGCAGGCGTTCCAGCAATCGCTCGCCGACGAGCCGGTGCTCATCCTGGCGGCGCTGTTGTCCGTTTATGTCATCCTGGGCGTGCTCTACGAGAGCTACATCCACCCGCTGACGATCCTCTCGACGCTGCCTTCGGCCGGACTGGGGGCGCTGCTGGCGCTGATCATCGCCGGCGACAATCTCAACGTCATCGGCATCATCGCGCTGATCCTGCTGATCGGCATCGTCAAGAAGAACGGCATCATGATCGTGGATGTGGCACTGCAGCTCGAGCGCGAGCAGGGGATCGCCGCCGAGCAGGCCGCGGTGCGCGCGTCGCACCAGCGGCTGCGGCCGATTCTGATGACCACCTGCTGCGCCTTCTTCAGCGGCATACCCCTGATCGTCAGCCAGGGCGCCGGCTCCGAGTTCCGCCAGCCCCTGGGCATCGCGATCGTCGGCGGCCTGATCGTCTCGCAGGCGCTCACGCTGTTCACGACGCCGGTGATCTACGTCTACCTGGACCGCCTGCGCCGTCGCTTCAGCCGCCAGCCGGTGCAGATCGAGGCGGTCGGCATGTCGCCGCGGCTCCTACCCGCTTCCGGGCCGCGCAGCGCGGGGGGCAGCGGCTCGACCTGGCCATCCTGAAAGGCTCGACCCGCGGCGCGCCGGTGGCGCCCGGCGCGCCGCCCTTGGTACCATAGCGGGTGGCGTCCCGAGCGCTGCGCCGCCGACTCACATGCTGCAATCCATCGCCGATCAACTGAAGAAGCACCGCTGGCTGTCGGGGACGCTGCTGGGCGCGATCGCGCTGTTCTTCGTGGTGTGGGGTGCCTACGGCGTGGTCAACATCAGCTTCGGTCCGTCCAATTACGGGCTGAAGATCAACGGTCAGACCATCAGCGCCGACACCCTCAACAACGCCTGGCAGCAGCAGCAGTCGCAGTACGAGCAGGCGCTGCACGGGGCGCCGCTGAGCGATGCGCAGAAGACCGCCCTGCAGCAGCAGCTGCTCGACGAATACGTGCGCCAGACGCTGCTGGAGCAGCGCAGCCAGAAGGAGGGCTACCGCGCCAGCAGCGCCGACCTGGAGGCCGCCTACGAGAACGAGCCGGCCTTTCAGGTCGGCGGCAAGTTCGATCCGCGCGCCGCGCGCGCCATGCTGGCGCAGGCGGGCATGACGCCCGAGGGCTACGAGGCCGAGAAGACCGAGGAGCTGCAGGTCGCGCAGCTGTCGCAGGGGATCGAGAGCTCGGACTTTCTGACGCAGAGTGAGCTGCAGCGCATCTACGCGCTCGCGAACGAGCAGCGCCAGGTGCGCTTCGCGCTGCTGCCGGCCAGCCGCTACGCGAGCGGCGTGCAGGTCAGCGACGCCGACGTCGCCGCCTGGTACCACAGCCATGCCGCCGACTACATGAGCCAGGACGCGGTGGACCTGCAGTACGCGCAGCTGCAGCTGGCCACCGTGGCCGCGCAGGTTGCGGTGACGCCGCAGGACCTGCAGGCCTACTACGACAAGAACAAGAGCCGCTACAGCCAGCCCGAGATGCGCCACGCGCACCACATCCTCATCAGCGTGGCCGACCCCAAGGACCCCAAGTCCGATGCGGCCGCGCTCGCCAAGGCGAAGCAGATCCTCTCCGAGCTGCAGGCCGGCCAGGACTTCGGGGCGCTGGCGAAGAAGTACTCGGCCGATCCGGGCTCGGCGGTCAAGGGCGGGGATCTGGGCTGGGCCGAGCGCAGCGTGTACGTGCCGGCCTTCGCGGCGGCGCTGTTCGGCATGAAGCAGCCGGGGCTGTACCCCGAGCCGGTGAAGACGCAGTTCGGCTACCACATCATCCGCCTCGACGCGATCCGGCCCGCGCAGGTGCCGCCGCTCGCGCAGCTGCGCTCCGAGATCGAGCCGCTGTATCGACGCGAGCAGGCGAGCTCCGTGTTCGGCGATCGGCAGGATCAGCTGCAGCAGGCGCTGGACAACGGCGCCTCGAACCTCGCGGCGCTCGCCAAGCAGTTCGACATGAGCAGCGGCGAGATCAAGGACTTCACCTCGACCACGGGGGGCGCCCCGCTCGGCAACAAGCCGGAGCTGCTCAGCGCGGTGTTCAGCGACGATGCGCTCACCGGCGGACGTATCATCGGACCGCTCGCGCTGGACAATGATCGGGTGGTGATCTTCCAGGTGCTGGCGCATCACCCGCCCGCGCCCGAGCCCATCGCCAGCGTGCGCCAGCAGATCGTCGCGGCGATCACCCGCAGCCGCAGCAGCGCCGCGGCGCTCGCGGCGGCCAACGCGGCGGTCAGGCAGCTGCAGGGCGGCACGCCCTTCGATGCGGTCGCCAAGGACCTGGGGGTGAGCGCGGCCCCTCCGGCCTTCATCGCCCGTGAGGATCAGCAGGTGCCCGCGCAGGTGCGCTCGGCGGCCTTCGCGGCGCCGCACCCGGGGGCGAGGCCGGACTACGAGGCGCTGAGCCTGGATGACGGGGATGCGGCCCTGATCGAGGTGAGCGCCATCAAGCGCGGCGAGCCCGGCGCAAATCAAACGACCGATCAGCAGCTCGTGGACGATTATCTCAAGCGCGACAGCGACGCCGAGTTCAGTGCCTACCTGCTCGACCTGCAGCAGCACGCGAGCATCAAGCGCAATCCCGGCGTCTTCCAGTAGGGCGGGCGGTGGCGGGCCGGTTGGCCGGCTGGCCGGCGGGCCGGCTATGCGCCGTCCTCCGCGAAGCTCATCCCCACGGTGTTGAAGCCGTTGTCGACGTAGAGCACCTCGCCGGTGATCCCCGAGGCCATGTCCGAGCACAGGAAGGCGGCGGCATTGCCGATTTCCTCGAGCGTGACATTGCGCCGCAGCGGCGCGACCTGGGCGACGGTGGAGAGCATCCTGCGAAAGCCGCCCACGCCGGCCGCGGCCAGCGTCTTGACCGGCCCGGCGGAGATGGCGTTGACGCGTATGTTCCGCGGGCCGAGATCCCCGGCGAGAAAGCGTACGTTCGCCTCGAGGCTCGCCTTGGCCAGCCCCATGACGTTGTAGCCGGGCATCGAGCGCACCGCGCCCAGATAGGAGAGGGTCAGCAGCGCCCCGGCCCGTCCGCTCATCAGCGGCAGAGCCGCGCGCGCCAGCGCCGTGAAGCTGTAGCTGGAGACCTCGTGGGCCACCTGGAAGGCCTCGCGCGTGGTCTGCGCCGTGAAGCTGCCGGAGAGGGCCTCGCGCGGGGCGAAGGCGACGGCGTGCACCAGCACGTCGAGCTGACCCCACTCGCGCCCGAGCAGCGCGAACGCCGCCTCGATCTGCTCGTCGAGCTGCACGTCCAGCGGCATCACCAGCTGCGAGCCGAGCTGCGCGGCGAGCGGCGCGACGCGCTCCTTGAAGCGCTCGTTGGCGTAGGAGAAGGCGAGCTGCGCGCCCTGCGCGTGCATCGCCTGCGCGATGCCCCAGGCAATCGAGCGATCGGTGGCGACGCCGACGATCAGCGCGCGCTTGCCGGCCATGATGCCCACGAGGAACCTCCAAGGCTGCGCCGGCTGCGAGAGCCCCGCGGCCGGGCTGCCGCACGGGCGGCGCCGCGGCCGCCGGCTAGCTGCGCGGCTTGACGAAGGCGACCAGGACCTCGCCGGGCCGCAGATAGCGGCCGTGGCCGCGCAGTGCATTCCAGCTGAGCAGCTCCCGCACCGACACCTGCAGCAGCCGCGCGATGCCGAAGAGCGTGTCCCCGGGGCGCACGACGTAGCTCATGCGGCGGCTGCCGTCGGGGGCGCGCGCCGCCAGCCCGCGGGTCTCGGCGCCCACGGGCCGCAGCTGCGCGCTGGTGTAGCGCGCGCTCACGCGCAGACGCTGGCCCGCGCGCAGCTGCCCGTCGGGGCTCATGCCGTTGAGGGCGGCGAGGGTGTTGACGTCCGTACCGAGCCGCTGCGCGAGGCTATAGAGCGTATCGCCGCGGCGCACGATGTGGATGCGCGGGCGGCTGTAGCGGTAGCCGCGCCGGTAGCGGCGGGCGGGCATGCTGGCCAGCAGCGCAGCGTGCTCGACCTTCTCGGGCAGCTGGATACCGCGCGAGGGAATCTGCAGGTCCGTGTCGATGAACGGCCGGGCGTTACCGCTCAGATCGTTCAGCTCGCGGATGACCTGCGGGGTGGTGCCGAAGCGGCGCGCGATGCCGGCCAGGGTATCGTGCCGCTGCACGGTGTAGTGAACGACGTCCATGCGCTCATCGGGGGTCAGCTGCGCGAGGGTCTGCTGCAGCCCCTCGGCGACGTCGGTGGGCACCAGGATGCGAAACGGGCCGTTCGGATCGGTGGCCCACTGGTGGAAGCCCGGATTCAGATCGTACAGATCATCGACGCTCACGCCGGTGATCTCGGCCACGACCTTCAATGCCACCGGTCCGCCGGTGGCCACCTCGACGAAGTAGGGCCGGTCAGGGATCGGGCTGAATTCCAGGCCATAGCGCTCGGGGTTGGCCACCAGACGGCGCATCGCGAGCAGCTCGGGCACGTAGCTGCGCGTCTCGGCCGGCAGGCGCAGGTGCCAGAAGTCCGTGGGCAGGCCGCGGCGCTCGTTGCGCTCGACCGCGCGGCTCACCACCAGCTCCCCGCAGTTGTAGGCGGCAATCGCCAGCAGCCAGTCGCCGTTGAACTCGTTGTGCAGCGCCTGCAGGTAGTCCAGGGCCGCGTTGGTCGCCGCGATCGGGTCGCGCCGCCCGTCGTACCACCAGTCCTGCTTGAGTCCGAAGCGCCGGCCGGTATCGGAGACGAACTGCCAGAGTCCCGAGGCGCGCGCGCGCGAGTAGGCGTAGGGCTCGAAGGCGCTCTCGATGACCGGCAGCAGCGCCAGCTCGCGGGGCATGTTGCGCTCCTCGAGCTGCCCGACGATGTAGTACAGCCACAGCGAGGCGCGCGACCAGGTGCGCTCGAGGAAATCCGGGTGATTGGCGAACCACTCGAGCTGCGCGTCGATGGCCGGCTCGTCCGGGTCCTGCAGCATGAACCCGCCGCGGATGCGGGCGAACAGATCCGTCGGCCGCGCCGACAGCAGGCTGCCGGGCGGGGGGTTCGCAAGCCCGCCCTCGGTGTCCAGCGCCGCCGAGACACTGCCCAGCGGATTGGGTACGACGCCCGGGCGCTCCGCGTCGGCCGCCAGGGCGGCGGCCGAGGTGCCCGAGGTGCCCGAGGCGCCAGGCGCGCCGGGCGGGCCGGGCGCGCCGGGCGCAGCTGTAACCGGCGTCACGGACGTCACCGCTCCGGCCGTGCCGGCAGCGCCGGATGAGCGCGGCTGCGAGGCGCAGGCGGTCAGCAGGGCGATCGGGAGCAGGACCAGGCTGAGGAGCAGCGCTCGGGGCGGCAGGCGGTTCGGCTTCGATCGACTCAAACTCTGTACCCCGCAGCCTGTTCTTGGACGTGATACGGTTGGCGATGGCCCTGCCGCCGCCCCTGCCGCTAAGGATAGGCAGGAAAGGACGGAATTTAACCCGCGAGGTCACAGGATTGCCAGAGTCTTGGAGCGACCCGGTCACATTCGGGACATAACATGAGCGACTTCTTGTCCGCTTTGTACCAGTGGCAGGCAGGACGGCTCGGGACGGCCCTGATCCAGGCCGAGGCCCGGCTGCTCGCCGACACCTTCGACGACGTCTTCGGCCTGGAGCTGGTGCAGCTGGGGACCTGGGGGGTGGGACGGGAGCTGCTGGCGCACGCCCGCATCTGGCGCCAGAGCGTGGTGGCCGATGCCGAGGCCCCGGTGGCCGCGAACATCGTCGCGAGTCTTGCGCACCTGCCGATCGTCAGCGGCTCGGTGGACGCGGCGCTGCTGCCGCACACCCTGGAGCTCGCCGCAGACCCCTACGCCGTGCTGCGCGAGGCCGACCGGGTGCTGGCGGCCGAAGGCCAGCTGATCGTGCTCGGGTTCCGGCCGGGCAGCTTCTGGGGCCTCGCCGCGGCGGCTTCCCGCTCGGGATTTCCCCCGGGGCTGCGCCGCACGCTGTCGGCCGCGCGCGTGCGCGACTGGCTGCGGTTGCTCAGCTACGAGATCGTGAGCGTTCGCCCGTATCTGTTTCACCTGCCGCGCGCCCCGCGCGGCAGCCTCGACTCGGCGCTGCCGAGCATGCTGCGCCGCGGCTGGTTCTACCCCTGGCCCGCGGGCGCCTACGTGATCAAGGCGCGCAAGCGCGTCTACACCCTGACCCCGATCCGCCCGCGCCTGCGCGAGTGGCGCACGGTCATCGGCGGGCTGGTCGGGCCGCGCGTTTGAGCGCCGAGCCCGGGAGCCCCCGCGAGGTGGTCGAGATCTACACCGACGGCGCCTGCCGTGGCAATCCCGGCCCCGGGGGGTGGGCGGCGCTGCTGACGGTGCGCGGCCGCGAGAAGGAGCTTTCTGGCGCGCAGAGCCACACGACCAACAACCGCATGGAACTGCAGGCGGTGATCGAGGCGCTGCAGGCGCTGCGACGTCCGGTGGACGTGCGGCTTTACACCGACTCGCAGTACGTGCGCAACGGCATCCTCTCGTGGCTGCCGCAGTGGAAGTCGCGCGGCTGGAGGACCGCCGGCAGGCAGCCCGTCAAGAACCAGGATCTCTGGGAGCTGCTCGATGCCGAGGCCGCACGCCACCGCATCGAGTGGCACTGGGTGCGTGGGCACAGCGGCGTGCCCGGCAACGAGCGCTGCGACGCGCTGGCCAATGCCGCGATCGACGCGATGCTTGCGGTAGACTCGCGCCTGCCGCGCGGCTGAGGCGCCGGGGGCGAGGGCATTCATGCGGCAGATCGTGCTCGACACCGAGACCACGGGGCTCCTTCCCGTGCAGGGACATCGCATCATCGAGATCGGTTGCGTCGAGCTCATCAACCGGCGCCACACGGGGCGTCACTTCCATCACTACATCAACCCGGGACGCGACATCGACGTGGCCGCGAGCGCCGTGCACGGCCTGTCGCTCGAGCGGCTGGCCACGGCACCGCCCTTCGCGCAGATCGCGGCGGCGCTGCTCGAGTTCATCGCCGGCGGCGAGCTGATCATCCACAACGCCGAGTTCGACGTGGCGTTCCTCGACATGGAGCTGGCGCTGCTGGCGGCCGGGGCAGTCGAGGCAGCCGGGCCAGCCGCGGCGCCGCCCACCTGGCCTGCCAGCGTGCGCAACGTCTGCAGTGTGCTCGACACCCTGGCGCTCGCCCGCCAGCGCCATCCGGGCCAGCGCAACAATCTCGATGCGCTCTGCAAGCGCTACGGCATCGACAACTCGCACCGCGAGCTGCACGGGGCGCTGCTCGACGCGCAGCTGCTCGCGGACGTGTACCTGGCGATGACGGGGGGCCAGAGCCTGCTGGCCTTCGAGGATGCGGCGCGCGAGGCCATCGTCGGATCGGTCATGGGCGCGGCAGTCGCGGGCGCCGCCGCGCTGGTGCGGCCGCCCGAGCCGCTGCCCGTCATCCAGGCGAGCGCCGAGGAGCTCGCGGCGCACGCGCAGCTCATGGCGCTGCTGCAGAAGGCGAGCGGAGGCCGGTGCCTGTGGATGCAGCAGGGGCCGCCGGCCGCGAGCGCAGAGGCGGCCGCCTCCTGAGCGCAATGCGCGCGCCCGACGCACTCGCCGGCCGCTCCGCCCCGGGCGCGCCCGTGCGCAGCATCGTGGTGCTGCGCCCCAATCACCGTCTGGGCAACACGCTGCTGCTGACGCCGCTGCTGCAGGAGCTGGAGAACCGCTTCCCCGACGCGCGCATCGAGCTGGTGACCGCCTGCCCGGACGCGCCGAGTCTGTTCCAGCGCTTCCCGCAGGTGTCGGTCACGTACATCTTTCCGGTCATTCTCACCCGTCACCTGCCGCAGGTGCTGCGCACGCTGCTGGCGCTGCGGCGCCGGTCCTTCGATCTGGCCATCGATGCGATCCCGCACTCGCGCACCGGGCGCTTCCTGCTGAAGGTGGTGCGGGCCCGCGATCGGCTCGGGTTTCACACATTCGTACCACGGCGCGATCGCGTTCTCACACACGCGGCCAATCCCCGCGTGGTCGCCAACGCCCATTTCGCACAGTGGCCGCTGTACCTGCTGCGCGCGGGCTACCTGCGCGAGGAGGCCGCCGCCGAGGAGCTCGCCGCCGCGCCGCTGCCGCTGGATCTGCGGCTGACCGAGGCCGAGCGGCGCGATGGGGAGCGCCGCCTGGCCGCGGTGCTCGGCGCTGCCGGCGCGCCCGGCGCGCCCGGTGCGCCCGGTGCGCCCAGCGCCTCCGGCGCCTTCGGCGCCCCCGGCACGCCCGGCGCGCGCGAGTGGCGCTCGCGACCCCGCGTCGGGCTGTTCGCGCATGCCACCGGCGACAAGAGCTTTCCGGTGGGCTGGTGGCAGCAGCTGGTGGAATGCTTTCAGCGGCAGGACACCGGGCTGCAGCTGGTGGAGTTCATTCCCAGCGACGGCCGGCCGCGGCTCGCCGGACAGGTGCCGGGCGTGTATACGCCGGACCTGCGGCTGCTCGGCGCAACCCTCGCCGCCACCTCCCTGGTGGTGCTCGCCGACGGCGGCGTGCTGCATCTGGCCGAGGCCGCGGGCGCGCAGGTGCTCGGGCTCTTCAAGACCACCAATCCCCTGCTGTACGGCCCGCGCCGCTCGCGCAGCGAGGTGCTGCTGGCGAGCGACGCGAGCGCGGCCGCGGTGGCCGAGCGCATCCGCGCGCTGCTGGGCGCGCGAGCCGAGGCGGTGGCGGGATAGGGCGGGGCAGGGGCGGGGAAGGGGCGGGATCAGCGTGGCGCGATGCGCCATCGCCGCGGGATGCCGAGGGTCTCAGCGGCGCATTCTGAGCATCTCGCCCTGAAAGAAGCCGTCGACGCGGTCCAGGTCGATGATCAGCGGCACGCCCTTCTGCTCCTTGTCCAGCGCGCGCTCGCCCGCCGGGGCATTGTCATAGACCGCGCGGCGCGTCGCCTCGGAGTTGTCGATGCGGCCGCGGCCGCGGAAGCTGACGAACGCCCGGCTCTGCGCACTGGCCTCGCCGTAGAGCGCGGCGATGTGCGCATGGCCGGCGGCGACCGCCTTGAGGATGCCGCCGGCGGGGTTGCGCACCCAGATCGCGAGCTGGGTGTCGCTGTGCGCCTGCAGGCTGCCGCGGAAGGAGAGCTCGGGCCGGCCCTCCAGGTCGACGTACGCCACGCTGATCATGCGGCCGCGCTGCAGGGCGCCGTTGACCAGCTCCTTGAGTGCCGCGGTCAGCTTCAGCTCGGTTTCGGGCGGAGGGGTCTGCGGGGCGTTCATGGCGGTCTCCCGGGTCGTGCCGGCTCGCGGCGTCCGTGTGACGGCTGGCGACTGTAGCGCCGCGGGTGCCGACAGTACAGACGCGCTAGCGGATCTCGACCGCCCCCACCAGGATGGCCACCAGCGCCGCCAGGGTCAGCAGGTAGGCGAGCGGCTTGTGCGGCTGGCCGGCGCGCCCGCGTGACAGGGCCGAGATGTACAGCGCCAGCCCCGCCACGACCGCCACGGCGAGCACCTTCAGGCCGTTGCCCACGGCGTAGGGGGGATGGTTGATCGCGAACACCGCGATCAGCAGCGCCGTGATCGCCACTTTGCAATAGATCTCTTGAAAATAGCTCATACCGCTTTGGATCGGCGCGCGCACCGCGCGCGCGGGCCTCCCGGGACTCTATCGATAGGGGTCGTCGCTGGCCAGATAGCGCCGCACGTAGTCGGCCACGCCGTCCTCCAGCGAGGTGAACGGGTGAGGGTAGCCGGCCGCCCGCAGCCGCTGCATGCGCGCCTCGGTGAAGTACTGGTAGCGGGCGATGAGCTCCGGGGGCATATCGATAAACTCGACGCTGCGGTGCCGGTCGCAGGCGGTGAACAGCGCATCCGCCAGATCCAGCCAGCTGCGCGCCGTGCCGCTGCCGACATTGAAGAGGCCCGAGATTCGCGGCTCATCGAGCAGCCAGGCGATCACCTGCACGCAGTCGCGCACGTAGATGAAGTCGCGCCGCTGCCCGCCATCGGGGTAATCGCGCCGGTAGCTGCGAAACAGGCGCAGCGGCTCGCCCGCGCGGGCGCGCGCGAAGTTGCGCGCGATGACGCTCTGCATCGCCCCCTTGTGGTACTCGTTCGGGCCGTAGACATTGAAGAACTTCAGCCCGACCCACTGCGGCGGCAACGGCTGGCGCTGCTCGGCCAGGCGCGCGATGCGCCGGTCCACCACCTGCTTGCTCCAGCCGTAGGCGTTCAGCGGCCGCAGCCGCGCGAGCCCCGCGCAGCTGCCGTCATCGTCGAAGCCGGCGCTGCCGTCCCCGTAGGTGGCCGCCGAGGAGGCGTAGAGAAAGCGCCGCTGGTGCGCCGTACACCAGGCGAGCAGCTCGAGCGTCGGGCGGATGTTGTTCTGCACGAGCCGATCGACGTCGCCTTCGGTGGTGGAGCTGATGGCGCCCAGGTGGATGATCGCCTCGATGCGCGCGGCGTCGGTCCGCTCGAGCCAGTGCGCCAGCGCCTCGGGGGCGATGAGGTCGGCGATCTCATGGCGCGCGAGGTTTCGCCAGCGCTCATCGCTGCCGAGCCAGTCGCACACCACCACCTCGGCGCCGCGCTCGGCGAGGTGTGCCACGAGGTTGGAGCCGATGAAGCCCGCGCCGCCGGTGACCAGATACATGGCCGTAGAGTGCCACAACGCGCAGGATGCGCCGAATTCGTCGGGTGGCTACGACCCTACAGGCTCTCGATGATCTGCGCAGCCTGCTGCAGGTCGCTGACCTCGTAGTACGCGACCCCGTCGGCTGGGCGGGCAGCGGGGGCTGCCGATGGCCCCACGATCCGGATCGTCACGGCCCCGAGTCGGCGCCCCAGCTCCACGTCGCTCGGCTTATCGCCGATCACGATGGCGGCGCGTGGGTCGAACCCCAGCTCCGCGGCGGCCTGCTGCGCGAGGCCGATCGCCGGCTTGCGGCAGTCGCAGCCCTCGTCCGGGCGGTGCGGGCAGCAGTAGATGCCGGCCAGCTCGGCGCCGATATCGCGCACCATGGCGGCGAGGCGCTCGTTGACCGCCCGCAGCTGCGCGAGCGAGAACAGTCCGCGGCCCACCCCGGACTGGTTGCTGACGACCACGAGCCGATGACCCCGGTCGTGCAGCCGCCGCAGCCCCGCGGCGGCCCCCGGCAGAAACTCCAGCCCCGCGGGGTCGGCCAGGTAGTCGCGGTCCACGACGAGGGTGCCGTCGCGGTCCAGCAGCACGACGCGACGCGGGCTCGGTGATGCGTGCGACCTCAACGCTCCAGCACCGCGGCGATGCGCTCGATGGTGCCGGTGGTGCTGTGCGCCGGCACCAGGTCCACGAGCACCACGCGGCCGCCGCGCTCGCGCACGAGGTCCGCGCCGACCACGGTGTCCGGCGTGTAGTCGGCGCCCTTGATGAGCACATCGGGCTGCAGCGTCGCGATCAGCTCGAGCGG
>DATJSD010000006.1:0-40934 GCA_035504335.1 Steroidobacteraceae bacterium
TTCAAGCGAGCGCAGACGGTGGCGGTCTTCCAGTTCGAGTCCGGCGGCATGCAGCGCATGCTCAAGGACGCGAAGCCCGACCGCTTCGAGGACATCATCGCGCTCGGCGCGCTCTATCGGCCGGGACCGATGGAGCTGATACCGGAATACGTCGCCTGCAAGCACGGCAAGAAGCCGGAGTATCTGCATCCGGACATGGAGCAGGTGCTGGCGGTGACCTACGGCGTGTTCGTCTATCAGGAGCAGGTGATGCAGATCGCCCAGCGCCTGGCGGGCTACACCCTCGGCGGCGCCGACCTGTTGCGGCGCGCCATGGGCAAGAAGAAACCCGAGGAGATGGCCAAGCAGCGCGGCGTCTTCGTCGCGGGTGCCGCGGCGCGCGGCATCGAGGCGAGGATCGCCAACGCGATCTTTGACCAGATGGAGAAGTTCGCCGGCTACGGGTTCAACAAGAGCCACGCCGCGGCCTACGCCCTGATCTCCTACCAGACCGCCTACCTCAAGGCGCATTTTCCGGCGGCGTTCATGGCGGCCATGCTCTCGGCCGACATGGATCACACCGACAAAGTCGTGACGCTGATCCACGAGTGCGATGCCATGAGGCTCGAGGTGCGGCCGCCTGATGTCAACACCTCACTCTATGCCTTCACCGTCGAGGGCGACAGCGCCATCCGCTACGGGTTGGGGGCGGTGCGCGGCGTCGGCCAGGGAGCCGTCGAGGCGATCGTTGCCGAGCGGGAGGCCCGCGGGCCCTTCACGAGCCTGGAGGAGCTCTGCCGTCGGCTCGATCTGCAGAAGATCAACCGCCGTGTGTTGGAGGCGCTGCTGCGCTGCGGCAGCCTCGATGTGCTCGGACCCAACCGCGCGACGCTGATGCAGCGCTTGCCGGCGGCAATGCAGCTCGGCGATCAGAACTCCAGGGCGCATCAGTCGGGGCAGAACGACCTGTTCGGACTCGGCGCATCCTTGCGCTCGCCGCCCGAGTCGGCGCGCGCGCCGGCGCCGGTGCTCGAGGAGTGGACCGAGGCGGTGCGCCTCGCCGGCGAGCGGGAGACGCTCGGGCTTTACCTCACCGGCCACCCCGCCAGGCGCTTCGCCTCGCTGCTCGCCTGTGCCGCCTCGCACTGGATCGGCGATCTCGTGAGCGAGCGACCGGTGGCCGGCGCCGAGCCGATGCGCTTCGGGGGTGGCAGGCCGGTGACCGTCGGCGGCCTGGTCGATGAGGTCAGGAAGCGCGGCCCGCGCGTCATTCTCACACTCGATGACAGCACCGGTCGACTCGAGGTGACGCTCTTCGAGGACGTCTACCAGCGATATCGGGATGTAGTCACGAAGGACGCATTGGTGCTGGTCGAAGGCGTGTTGCGCTTCGATGAGTTCAGCGATGGCTGGCGGCTGGCGGCGCGACGGATCGCCGACCTCGGCAAAATCAGCGAGCAACAGGCGCGACAGATCGTGCTCACGTGGCCCGCGGACCGGCCCGATACGGCGGCGCTGCAGGGGCGTCTGCTCGAGCTGCTCGCCGCTCACCGGCCCGGCAGCTGCGCGATCACGATCGAATATTCCGCCTCGGCCGCGCGCGGCGTCCTCAAGCTCGCGCCGGAGTGGGCGGTGCGCGCCAGCAGTGAGCTGCGGGAGGGTCTCGAAGGCCTGCTCGGTCGCGACGCTGTCGAGGTCAGATATGCGCCGCTCGCGGCCACTCCCGGTCCACCGCTCACGGCGGATGGCCGCTGATCGACGGCGCGAGCGCCACTGGGAGGCGCCGAGCTTGCGCCCGGGGCTGTCGCCCCGTACGCTCGCGCGCAGTCCGAGACAGTTACGGTAAGCCTGCATGGCGGTTGCCTTCCTGGATTTCGAACAGCCCATCGCCGAGCTCGAAGCCAAGATCGAGGAGCTGCGGCACGTCACCTCCGAATCGGAAGTCAACATTCAGGAGGAGATCTCACGGCTGCAGGCGAAGAGCCGACAACTCACGAGCAGCATTTTCGCCAACCTCACGCCCTGGCAGATCACGCAGCTCGCGCGCCATCCGCGCCGCCCCTACACGCTCGACTACATCGCCGCCGTCTGCACCGAGTTCAGCGAGCTGCACGGCGATCGGATGTTCGCCGATGACCAGGCGATCGTCGGCGGGTTGGGGCGCATCGAGGGCCGGCCGGTGATGATCATCGGTCATCAGAAGGGGCGTGACACCAAGGAGCGGGTGCGACGCAACTACGGCATGCCGAAGCCCGAGGGCTATCGCAAGGCGTTGCGGCTGATGCGGCTCGCCGAGCGCTTCGGGCTGCCGCTCATCACCCTGATCGACACCCAGGGCGCCTACCCCGGCGTCGGCGCCGAGGAGCGCGGCCAGAGCGAGGCGATCGCCCGCAATCTGTTCGAGATGTCGGTGCTCAGCGTGCCGATAGTGACGGTGGTGACGGGTGAGGGTGGCTCCGGAGGCGCGCTCGCCATCGGTGTGTGCGATCGGCTCATCATGCTGCAGTACAGCACCTACTCCGTGATCTCGCCCGAAGGCTGCGCCTCGATTCTCTGGAAGAGCCAGGACAAGAAGGAGGTCGCCGCCGAGGCGCTCAACATGACCGCCGATCGGCTCGCCAAACTCGGGCTGGTGGACGAGGTGATCGAGGAGCCGCTCGGCGGCGCGCATCGCGATCCCCCCGCGATGTCGGCCAGCCTCAAGGCCGTGTTGTTGAAGCACCTCGAGGCGCTCGAATCGATTCCGCGTGATGAGTTGCGCACCGCGCGCTCGCACCGGATCGCCGCCTTCGGGGTGTTCAGTGAGAGCTCCGAGTAAGGAGAGCGCGTTCGGCCCGGGTTGGCTCATCGCGCGCCTCGCGCGCCTGCTGCCCGGATTTCCCGACGTCCCCGTTTGCATCGCCCTGAGCGGCGGTCTCGACTCGACGACGCTGCTCGCGGCGCTCGCTGCCGCGCGCATCGCACGGCTCCGCCTGCGCGCGGTGCACATCGATCACGGCCTGCATCCGAACGCTTCGCGTTGGAGTGCGCACTGTCGCCAGCTTGCGCGGCAGCTCGAGGTACCTCTGCGGGTGCTCGCCGTGGAGGTTGATCGCGGGCGCGGTGCCTCGCCGGAGGAGGCCGCGCGGGCAGCCCGATACCAACGTCTCGCGGAGCAGCTGAAGCGCGGCGAGGCTCTGCTGACCGCCCACACACGCGACGATCAGCTCGAGACCGTGCTGTTGCAGCTCTTTCGCGGCTGTGGGCTGGCCGGCCTGGCCGCCATGCCGCCGCTCGCCCCCTTCGGCGCCGGAGTGCTCGTGCGACCGCTCCTCGGGTGCTCGCGCGCGGAGCTCGAGGCCTGGACGCGCGCGCGCGGGCTCGCCTGGGTCGAGGACGACACGAATCTCGATGAGCGGTTTGATCGGAATTACCTGCGACGGCGCGTGCTGCCGCTGGTGCGCGCGCGCTGGCCCGGCGTCGCCTCGGCGGTCGTGCGCTCGGCGCGGCACGCCGCCGAGGCGCAGCGACTGCTCGCGACCCTGGCGCACGCCGATCTCGAGCGCGCGAGCGATGGGGCATCGCTCGCGGTGAAGGCGCTCCGCGGGCTCAGTCCCGATCGGCGGCGAAATCTCCTCAGGCTGTGGATCGCGGACAGCGGCCGCGTGCTGCCCGACACGAGGCGACTCGAGGAAATCGCGGGTCCTCTCATCGAGGCGCGTCCCGATGCGCATCCGCAGGTGCTCTGGGGTGATGTCCGGCTGCAACGGCACGCGGATCTGTTGTCGCTGACGGATCGCGAAGCGACGGCGGGCGCGGCGGCGGCCGCGCAGCTGCACGCCGCGGAGCTCGACTGGCGGTGGCGGCTGTCGAACCGGTGCGCGCTTGCGGGCGGTGGCGCGTTGGAGCTCGTGGCCGGGAGCCAGGGAGCGATCGACCTCGATGCCCTGCCGGAGCGGCTCGCGGTGCGCTGGCGCCGCGGGGGCGAGCGGTTGCGCGTGCGTAGCGGCGGTCCGCGGCGGGCGCTCAAGAGCTTACTGCAGGAAGCTCGCGTGCCGCTGGCGGAGCGGGCGCGGATGCCGTTGATTTTCGCCGGCGGCAGATTGATCGCGGTGGCGGATCGGTGGATCGATGAATCGGTGCGGGCGGCGCCCGGCGCGCCGCATCGGGCACGGCTCCTGTGGCGCAAGCCGACCGGCGGTCCACCCTGAAGTGTTCGGCCCACCCTCGGCCTCTTTGTGATAATCTGCCCTCCCGTCGTTCATGCACGCAGGGCTCCTAGAGCGCTCTTCACGACGGGATATCCACCGATCACCCTATGACGCGATTCGTATTCGTCACCGGCGGCGTCGTGTCCTCATTGGGCAAGGGAATCGCCGCCGCCTCCCTCGGGGCGATTCTCGAGGCCCGCGGCCTCAAGGTCGCGATGGTCAAGCTCGACCCGTACATCAACGTCGATCCGGGAACAATGAGCCCGTTCCAGCACGGCGAGGTGTTCGTCACCCACGATGGCACCGAGACCGATCTCGACCTCGGCCATTACGAGCGCTTCGTACGCACGACCACCGGGCGCAACAGCAATTTCACCACCGGGCGCATCTACGAGCGCGTCATCGCGAAGGAGCGCATGGGCGACTACCTCGGCGCGACCGTGCAGGTCATCCCGCACATCACCGATGAGATCAAGCGCAGCATCATGCTCGGCGCGGGCGAGGCCGACGTGTGCATGGTGGAGATCGGCGGCACGGTCGGCGACATCGAATCGCTGCCCTTCCTGGAGGCGATCCGCCAGCTCGGCGTCGAGCTCGGCCGCAGCCGCACGCTGTACATGCACCTGACCCTCGTGCCGATCGTGGGCGGCTCGGGCGAGATCAAGACCAAGCCCACCCAGCACTCGGTCAAGGAGCTGCGCGGCATCGGCATCCAGCCGGATGTGCTGCTGTGCCGCTGCCGCGAGATGTTGCCCGACGAGCAGCGGCGCAAGATCGCGCTGTTCACCAACGTCGAGGAGCGCGCGGTCATCTCGGCCGTGGACGCCGACGATATCTACAGGATCCCTCTGCTGCTGCACGAGCAGCGGCTCGACGAGATCGTGGTGGACAAGCTGCGCATCGAGGCCCCGCCGGCCGACCTGTCCGCCTGGCGCCAGGTGGTCAACGCCAAGATGAACCCGGACGGGCAGGTCGACATCGCCATGGTCGGCAAGTACGTGCAGATCCGCGACTCGTACATCTCGCTCAACGAGGCGCTGATGCACGGCGGCCTGAAGACGCGCACGCGCATCAAGCTGCATTACATCGAGTCCACCGACATCGAGAAGGAGGGTAGCGGGTGTCTGGCCGGCATGGACGCCATCCTGGTGCCGGGCGGCTTCGGGGAGCGCGGCATCGAGGGCAAGATCCAGGCGGTGCGCTATGCACGCGAGCACGGCGTGCCGTATCTGGGCCTGTGCCTCGGCATGCAGATCGCCATCATCGAATTCGGACGCGATGTGCTGCACCTGGCCGGCGCCCACAGCACCGAGTTCAACCGCAGCACGCCCCACCCGGTGATCGCGCTGATCACCGAGTGGCAGGATCGCGCGCTCGGCACCCAGACGCGCGACGAGGGCTCGCAGATCGGCGGCACCATGCGCCTCGGCGCGCAGGACGTGATGCTGCGCCCCGGCACGCGCGCCCGCGAGCTCTACGGGCGCGAGCAGATCGTCGAGCGCCACCGGCATCGCTACGAATTCAACAACAATTACCTGTGCGCCTACGAGGGCGCCGGCGTGGTGTTCTCGGGTCTGTCCGCCGACGGGCTGGTCGAGATCATGGAGATTCCTGCGCATCCGTGGTTCGTCGCCACCCAGTACCATCCGGAGTTCACCTCCACCCCGCGCGACGGGCATCCGCTGTTCACGGGCTTCGTGCGCGCCGCCCGCAGCTATCGCGCCCTGCAACTGCCCGCGGCGGCGGGCGCCTGATGGAGGCCTGATGGGCGCTGCGGCGCCGGGCGAGGGCGCGCGCGTGCGGCTGGCGGGGGTCGAGGTCGGCCTGGACCGGCCGCTGTTCCTGATCGCCGGCCCCTGCGTGATCGAATCCGAGGCGCTGCTGCAGGAAGTCGCGGGCACGCTCGCCGAGATCACCGCTGCCCTGGGTGTGCCGCTGGTCTTCAAGGCCTCCTTCGACAAGGCGAACCGCTCCTCGGGCGCGAGCTTCCGCGGACCGGGACTTGCGGCGGGCCTGAAGGCGCTGCAGTCGGTGCAGCGACATTTTCGGCTGCCGGTGCTGACGGACGTGCACGAGGACACTCCGGTCGACGAGGTGGCCGCCGTGGTCGATGTGCTGCAGACGCCCGCGTTCCTGTGCCGGCAGACCAATTTCATCCTGCGCGTCGCGGCCGCCGGCCGGCCGGTGAACATCAAGAAGGGACAGTTCCTCTCGCCCTGGGAGATGCAGAACGTGGTGGACAAGGCGCGCTCCACCGGCAACTCGCAGATCCTGGTGTGCGAGCGCGGGGCGAGCTTCGGCTACGGCAACCTGGTCGCCGACATGCGCTCGCTCGCGGTGATGCGCGCCACCGGCTGCCCGGTGGTGTTCGATGCCACGCACTCGGTGCAGCTGCCCGGCGGGCAGGGCAGCTCCTCCGGAGGTCAGCGCGAGTTCATTCCGGTGCTGGCGCGCGCCGCGGTGGCCGCGGGCATCGCCGGACTGTTCATGGAGACGCATCCGCGGCCCGAAGAGGCGCTCTCCGACGGACCCAACGCCTGGCCGCTCGCGCGCATGCGGCCGCTGCTCGAGACGCTCGTGCAGCTGGATGCGGTCAGCAAGGCGCGCGCGTTCGAGGAGGCGGCGTTGCTGCCGCGGCGATCGTGAAGCGCCGGTGGCACGCGCCTGCCGCGCAGCCTCGCGGCGGTGGTAGGCTACGCGCGCCATGAAATGGCTCGCCGCCGCCCTGCTCGTCGCGCTGCTGCTGCTGCAATACCGTCTGTGGCTGTCCAACGATGGGGTACGCGACATGATGCGCCTGCAGGCCGAGGTCGCCGCGCAGCAGCTGCAGAACGCCAGCCTCGCCGAGCGCAATCGACAGCTGGCCGCCGAGGTGCACGATCTGAAACAGGGCTATGCCGCCCTCGAGGAGCGCGCGCGCGCCGATCTCGGCATGATCGCCGGCAATGAGACCTTCTATCAGGTCGTGCCCCCGAGCACGGCGGCCACCGCGTCGGCCGGTGCGATCAGGGCCACGGACGGGCGCTGAGGGCGGCGCGGCGCGATGCGTTACTGGCTCGTGATGCCGGCCGCCGGCGCCGGCCGCCGCTTCGGCGGCGCCAAGCAGTACGCGCCCCTCGGCGCAAGCACCGTGCTCGACACCGCGCTGCAGCTGTTTATCGATGACGCGCGCTGCGCCGGTGGTGCCCTGGTGCTCGCCCCGGACGATGCGCACCGCGAGGCGCTGTCGCGGCGCCTCGCGCCACGATTCGAGGTGGTGGCCGGAGGCGATGAGCGCGCGCATTCGGTGCGCAGCGGCCTGGCGGCGCTCGCCGCGCGGGCGAGCCCCGAGGACTGGGTGCTGGTGCACGATGCGGCGCGGCCGTGCCTGAGCGCCGCAGATCTGTCGCGACTGCTCGAGGGCGGCTCCGAGGAGACGGCCGGAGCATTGCTGGCCGTGCCCATAGCCGACACGGTCAAGCGCGCCGCGGCCGGCACCGCGGAGCAGGGCGGCGCGGGTGGCGCGGGTGGTGCGGGTGGCGCGGCCGGCGCGGCCGGCGCGGCCGGCGCCCCCGGCGCGGGCGCTGCCGGCGGTGCGAGTGCACGCGGTCCGCGGGTCGCGGGCACGGTGTCTCGCGAGTCGCTGTGGCTGGCGCAGACGCCGCAGATGTTTCGCTACGGCCCGCTGCAGAGCGCGCTCGAGCACGCGCTGGGTGCGCAGCGCGCGCCCACGGACGAGGCCCAGGCGATGGAGTGGGAGGGTTTCGAGGTGCGACTGGTGCAGGCGTGCGACGGCAATCCCAAGGTCACCAGCGCCGCGGACCTGGCGCTCGCCGAGGCCATCCTCGCCTCACGGAGCCGGCGGTGCGCGTAGGGTCGGGCATCGACGTGCACGGCTTCGGTCCGGGCGATTCGCTGATGCTCGGGGGCGTGCGCATCCCGTACGCGCGCGGCATCGTCGCGCACTCCGACGGCGATGTGCTGTTGCACGCGCTGGTGGATGCGCTGCTGGGCGCCGCGGGCCTCGGCGACATCGGCCAGCACTTCCCGGACAGCGACCCGCAATGGCGCGGCGCCGACAGCAGCCGCTTCCTCGCCGCCACGCTGCAGATGCTCGCACGTCGCGGCCAGCGCGTGCTGAACGCCGATCTGACACTGCTCGCCCAGGCCCCGCGCATCGCGCCCTGGCGCGAGCAGATCCGCGCCAGCGTCGCGCTCAAGCTCGGTCTGCGCGAATCGCAGGTCAACCTCAAGGCGACCACCACCGAGCACCTCGGCTTCCTCGGGCGCGGAGAGGGTCTGGCCGCCATGGCCACCGTGCTCATCGACGATGCGCCCCCCGCGAGCGCCGCGGACGCGGGCGCTGCCTGAGCGCATCGCCGAGCCGCTCAGCGGCGCAGCCGTGCAGCCACGCAGCCACGCAGCCGCGCCGCGCATCAGCGGCTCAGCAGCACCAGCGTCGCCCCGGTGCCCCCCGCGAGCGGACGCGCCGACACGAACGCGAGCACCCTGTTGCTCCGTCGCAGGGTTGCGTTGACGGCGTTCTTCAGCACCGGGCCGCGATTGCCCGAGCGCAGGCCCTTGCCATGGATCACGCGCACGCAATGCAGACGCCGCGTGCGCGCCTCGCGCAGGAAGCCGGCCAGGCGCTCCTGCGCCTCGGCGAGCGTGCAGCCGTGCAGATCGATCTCGGCGTCGATGCGATACAGCCCACGGCGCAGGCGACGCATCACCGTCTCGGGCACCCCATGACGGCGGTAGTGCAGCTCATCGCCAGGCTGCAGCTCGTACAGGTCCGTGCCCGCGGAGGCTGCGCCGGCCGGGCCCGCGACGCTCTCGACGCACTCGCGCATCACCGCCGCGCGCTCGGCTCGTGCAAACGCAGCACGTCCGCGGCTCTTGCGCCGGCTCGCGGGAGCGCGCTGGCTGGACTTCAGCGGCCGCACTCCCTGCATGGCGCGCCGGAATAGAGTGGCGTCGTCCTCGCCGGCGTCATCCTCGCCGGCGTCATCCCCGGCGGCGTCGTCCCCCGCGGTGTCGTGCTCGCCGCCGGCGTCGTCCTGGGTGTCATCGCCTTGCGGCCGCGTCATCGCTGCTCCCCGGCGGGTCGTTGAAGTATAGTGTCGCGCCCTCGTCGCACCGTCCCACAGGATCGTGGCCGCCGCCAGCCGCAAGCAATGCCCGCGTGAAAATACTGGTCAGCAACGATGACGGCTATCGTGCCGAAGGTATCACGCAGCTGTGCGCGGCGCTCGCCCCCCTCGGGCAGATCACCGTGGTCGCCCCGGAGCGCAATCGCAGCGGCGCGGGCAATTCCCTGACGCTCGATGTGCCGCTGCGCCTGAACGAGGCCGATCCGGGCATCTACTACGTCGCCGGCACGCCAACCGACTGCGTGCACCTGGCGATCTCGGGCGTGTTCGACTTCGAATTCGACATGGTCGCCTCGGGCATCAACGACGGTGCCAATCTCGGCGATGACGTGCTGTATTCGGGCACGGTCGCGGCCGCGATCGAAGGTCGCTTTCTGGGCCTGCCCACCATCGCGATCTCTCTGTGCACCTCGCCGGGCAGCGGGCGGCATTTCGCCACCGCCGCGCGCGTGGCGCATACGCTGGTGTCCGGCCTGCTGACACAACCGCTCGAATCCGCACTGATCCTCAACGTGAACGTGCCCGACGTGCCCTACGGGGGCCTCGCGGGCTATGCCGGCACTCGTCTCGGATTTCGTCATCGCTCCGATGCGGTGATCTCCGCCGCCGATCCGCGCGGTCATCCGGTCTACTGGATCGGCCCGGCCGGCGCGGGTGCCGATATCGGCGTCGGCACGGATTTTCACGCCGTGGCGCACAGCCTCGTGTCGGTGACGCCGCTGTCGATCGATCTGACGCGCCACGCCGCGCTGCCGATGCTCGAGCGTTGGCTGCAGGCGTTGTGAGCGGGCGGGGGCCGTGAGGCGAGCGGGCATGGCGAGGCGGGCGGGCATGGCGAGGCGGGCGGGCGCCGAGAGGCCGACGTGATGAACGACCCGCGTCATGCGGGCATCGGCATGACCTCGGCGCGCACGCGCGAGCGGCTGGTGCAGCGCGTGCTCGAGCAGGGCATCGGCAACCTCGCGGTGCTCGATCGCATCCGCAACGTGCCACGGCACATCTTCGTGGACGAGGCGCTCGCCAGCCGCGCCTATGAGGACACGGCGCTGCCGATCGGATTCGGCCAGACGATCTCCCAGCCGTACATCGTGGCGCGCATGACCGAGGCGCTGCTCGAGGGCGGCCGACTCGGCAAGGTGCTCGAGGTGGGCACGGGCTGCGGCTATCAGACGGCGGTGCTCGCGCCGCTGGTGGGTCGCATCTTCACCATCGAGCGCATCGAGGGGCTGCAGCAGCGCGCCAAGGCACGGCTGCGCGAATTACAGATCCGTAACGTGCGCTTCCGCCATGGGGACGGCACGCAGGGTTGGAAGTCGCAGGCCCCGTTCGACGGCATTCTCGTGGCGGCCGCACCGCTCGTGATCCCCGAGACGTGGGTGGAGCAACTCGCCGTGGGCGGTCGCATGGTCGTGCCGGTCGGGCCCGAGGGTCAGCAGCAGCTGGTGCGCATCACGCGGCGCGAGCAGGGCGTCGAGCGGCGCGTGCTCGGATCGGTCGCCTTCGTGCCGCTGGTCAGTGGATAGGCCCGAAGGTGCGTCCGCCGTATCCTATGAATTACATTAATAAATATAACTAACGAATTGATACTATTAATGGTATGACGCTGCTTGTCAAATGTGTGGCAGCACGGTTAGTATCTGCGCAGCGTCGGCAATGACCGACAAGGCTCATCCTCGCGCGGAGCGCTCGGGAAGAAGACACAGGGTGTAGGGGAAGACCAAGTTTCGATAATTAGAAAAACGCTGCAAAAACAAAAATGAAGCGGGAACAGCTGTTCGAATTTGTCAGCTTCGAATAGTTGGGGGTAAATCGATCTTCTCTCCCTGTGTCTTCTTCTCGAGCGTTTCGGCGATATCTACCGGGCGGCCGCCCACCTACGGAAACAACCCGGCGAGCACGGCGCGCTGCTCGCTTGCGAGAATGTTGTACGTGCGACAGGCCGCTCCGAGGTTCATGCATTCGAGCGCGATCCCACGCGCCTGAAAGACGGCGCGCAGTGCCGTGCTCGGCATCGGCTGGGATTCACCCGAGCCGAGCAGCACGATACCCGCGCCGAACTGCAGCAGTGCCTCGAGCGCTGCCGGGTCGGCGCCGCCCGCATCCGACAGCTCGGCGAACGAGCGCGCCGCCCAATCGAGCATCAGCCGATCGGGGCTGACCAGGCAGGGTCGGCGGATGTGCTCCGCGCCGATCACCAGCTCGCCGCCGCCGTAGCTGCGCACCAGATGGATCCGCGTATCCGAGTCGAGCGCCAGGCGCATGACCGGTACGATACGCCCCGGTGAGCGAGCTGGTCGTCATCCTGACGGATTTCTTTCTGCCGCCGGCCGACGATCGTCCTGTCAGCGCGTCTCCTGTCACCGCGTCTCCCGGCGCCGCGCGCCCCACCGGTGCCGCGGCACTGCCCCGGCTGCCCTCGCTGGAGGTGCTGCTGGCCCGTGCGCACCGCGAGCCGCTCGCGGACGACTGGCGCGGCTGGCTCGCGCGCCGTCTGGGCGGGCCGCCGCTCGCTCCGGCATCTCTGGTGGCACGCGCCTGGGGCGTGCAGGCCGCCGGCGGCGCTGAGCAGGGCGGCGACGGCGCGAGACTGGTCGGCGACGAGCCCGGCGGCGACGGCGCGCGAGTGGCCGGCGCGAGTGCGTGCGGCTACTGGCTGGCCACACCCGTGCACCTGGTCGCGGGGATCAGTCGTGTGATGATGCATCCGGCCGGGCTGCTGCATCTGGGCGCTGACGAGCAGCAGGAGCTGGTGGAGCAGTTCGCTGCGCAGTTTGGCGACTCTCCGTGGCGCCTGTACACCCGCGGGCAGCGCGAGCTGCTGCTGGGCGGACCGGCCCTGTCGGCCAGCGGTGCCGACCCGGCGCGCTTTCTGTGTGCTGATCCGTCGGCGGGTCTGCCGCGCGGGGCGGATGCGCGCGCGCTGCGGCGTCTCGGATCGGAGCTGGAGCTGTGGCTGCACGAGCATGCACTCAACCGCGCGCGCGCGCGTCGCGGGCAGCTGCCGGTCACGACGCTGTGGCTGTGGGGCGGCGAGACCAGCGAAGGCGGCGGGACCGGCGAAGCCGGCGGGTCCGGCGGCGCCAGCCAGGCCGGCGGGACCGGCGGTGCCGGCGGCGCCAGCGGGGCGGGCGGGGCTAGCGGGCGGAGGGTCACTGCGTATCTCTACGGCCGCGATACCTACGCCGAGGCGCTGGTGCAGTGGCTGGGCGGGCAGTGCCGGCCGCTCGAGACAGACGCACCGGTCGATATCAGCGCCGTGGCCGGCGGCGCTTCCGACCTCATCCTCGCGCACGAGGTGCACGGAAAGGCAACGCACGCGGCCGGGCGGCTCGAGCTGCTGGAGAGACAGTGGCTCGGCCCGGCACTGGCGGGCCTGCGGGCCGGGCGCCTGCACGCGCTGCTGCTCGTGGCCAGCGATCACGTCTATCATCTGCGTCGCCTGGATCGGTGGCGGATATGGCACGCGTGCGCGCCGTGGTGGGAGGTGCTCGGGTGAGGCTCGAAGTCGTGCGCCGTGCGTTGCCCGCGCAGCGGGCCGCTCTCGACCTGGATCTGCACCCGGTGCTTCAGCGGGTCTACGCGGCCCGCGGCGTACGTCATCCCGCGGAGCTGCTGCTGCCGCTGCGCGATCTGCTGCCGGTCGGCACGCTCGCGGGAGCGCGGGCGGCTGCGCAGCTGCTGTGCCGGCACCGCGCCGATGGGCGGGTCATCATCATCGGCGATTTCGATACCGATGGCGCCACCAGCACCGCGCTGCTGGTGCGGGCGCTGCGCGCCTGGGGCTTCGCGGACGTGGACTTCATGGTGCCGAACCGCTTCGAGTACGGCTACGGCCTCACGCCGGAGATCGTGGCGGTGGCGGCCGCGCGCCGGCCCACGCTGATCGTGACGGTGGATACCGGAATCGGCAGCCACGCCGGGGTCGCCGCCGCGCGCGCCGCCGGCATCGAGGTGCTCATCACCGACCATCATCTGCCGGCCGAGACGCTGCCCGAGGCGCAGGTCATCGTCAATCCGAATCTGCCGGACAGCGGCTTCGCGAGCCATGCGCTCGCGGGCGTGGGCGTGGCCTTCTACGTGGCCGCGGCGCTGCGCCGGCTGCTCGAGGAGCAGGGCCTGCTGCCGCTGGCCGCCATGCCCGCGGCCGAGCTGCTCGACCTGGTGGCGCTCGGCACGGTCGCCGACGTCGTGCCCTTCGACGTGAACAACCGCATCCTCGTGGCCCAGGGCATGCGGCGCATCCGGGCCGGCCGCTGCGTCGCCGGCATCAGCGCGCTGATCGAGGTGGCCCGCCGCACGCAGGGGCAGCTGGTGGCCTCGGACCTGGGATTCGCGGTGGCCCCGCGCCTGAATGCGGCCGGGCGCCTGACCGATATGTCCATAGGCATCCGCTGTCTGCTGACCGACGATGCGAGCGAGGCGCATGCCCTCGCACTCGAGCTGGACCGGCTCAATGCCGAGCGCCGGCAGATCGAGGCGCGCATGCAGAGCGAGGCGCTCGCGGCGGTGCGGGTGCTGCGCGATCCGTCCAGCGGCGTGTCGCGCTCGGGGGTGTGCCTGTTCGATCCGGCCTGGCACCAGGGGGTCGTCGGGCTGGTGGCCGGCCGCGTCAAGGAGCGTCTGCGCCGTCCGGTGGTTGCGTTTGCACGCGTCGATGAGCGGCTGCTGCGCGGCTCGGCGCGCTCGGTGCCGGGTGTGCACATCCGCGATGTATTCGACGCGCTCGCCGCGCGCTCGCCGCAGCTCATCCAGAAGTTCGGCGGTCACGCGATGGCCGCGGGACTGACCCTCGAGCTGTCGCGCCTGGACGCGTTCGCGCAGGCCTTCGACGCGCAGTGCGCGCGCGTGCTCGCCGCGCGCGGCTCACCCGACGTCATCGAGACCGACGGGCCGCTGACGCCCGAGGAGCTGGTGCTGCCGACCGCCGAGGCGCTGCGCGCCGGGGGGCCCTGGGGCCCGGGTTTTCCCGAGCCGCTGTTCGACGGCGTGTTTCACATCGGCTCGGCGCGCCTGGTGGGCGAGCGACACCTGAAGCTCGGTCTCGCCGCCCCCGAGGGTCGCGGCGAGTTCGACGCGATCCGCTTCAATTACCTCGACGACGAGCGACCGCTCGCGGCGCTGCCGAGCGGCACGGCGCGGCTCGTGTATCGTCTGGAGAGCAGCGAGTACCTCGGCGAGCGGCGGCTGCAGTTCGTGGTCGAGCATCTGCTGCCCGACTGAGGCTAGAATGCAGCTGATGGAAGTCAGCCAGCTCAAGCGTACCTTGAAAGATCTCGAGGAGCGCGCCGTCTCCTTGAGGGGGTTTCTTTGAGTACGACCGCAAGAAGGAACGGCTCGAGGAAGTCAACCGCGAGCTGGAGGACCCGGCCATCTGGGGCCTGCCTGCGCGCGCCCAGGAGCTCGGGCGCGAGCGCGCACGCCTGTCCGCCCAGCTCGAGCAGCTCGATCGCACCAGCCGCGGGCTGAGCGATGCCGCGCAGCTGCTGGAGCTCGCCGAGCTCGAGAGCGACGCATCCGCCGCGCAGGCCATCGAGCGCGATGCCGGGCGGCTCGAGAGCGAGGTGCGCTCGCTGGAGCTCGCGCGCATGTTCCGCGGCGAGATGGATGCGCACAACGCGTTCCTCGACATCCAGGCCGGCGCGGGCGGGACCGAGGCGCAGGACTGGGCGCAGATGCTGCTGCGCATGTACCTGCGCTGGGCGGCCGCGCGCGGCTTCAACGCCGAGGTCATCGACCAGAACGTCGGGGAGGTCGCCGGCATCAAGAGCGCGACGCTGCTCGTGCAGGGCGACTACGCCTACGGCTGGCTGCGCACCGAGACCGGCGTGCACCGCCTGGTGCGCAAGTCGCCGTTCGACTCGGGCAACCGCCGGCACACCTCGTTCGCCTCGGTGTTCGTCTCCCCGGAGATCGACGAGGACATCGCGATCGAGATCAACCCCGCGGATCTGAAGATGGACGTGTATCGCTCCAGCGGCGCCGGCGGCCAGCACGTCAACAAGACCGAGTCCGCCGTGAGGATCACTCACCTGCCCAGCGGCATCGTGGTGGCCTGCCAGAACGAGCGCAGTCAGCACAAGAATCGCTCCACGGCGATGAAGATGCTCAAGGCGAAGCTCTACGAGCTCGAGGTGAACAAGCGCAACGCCGCGGCGCGCGTGCTCGAGGACTCCAAGTCCGACGTGAGCTGGGGCAACCAGATCCGCTCCTACGTGCTCGACCAGTCGCGCATCAAGGACCTGCGCACCGGCGTGGAGGTCGGCAACACCGGCGCCGTGCTCGATGGGGATCTGGATCCCTTCATGGAAGCCAGTCTGAAGGCGGGCCTTTGAGGCCCGCCGGCGGCACGGACGACGGCAGCGGCGACGAGAACCGCCTGATCGCCGAGCGGCGCGCCAAGCTCGCGGCGCTGCGCGCCCGCGGCATCGCCTATCCCAACGATTTTCGCCGCGACGCACTGGCGCAGCAGCTGCTGGACGCCTACGCCGCGCGTGACGCGGCCTGGCTGGAGGCGCACCCGGTGCGCGTACGGGTCGCCGGCCGCATGCTGGTCAGGCGTCCGCACGGCAAGGTCAGCTTCGCCAAGCTCGCCGACCGCAGCGGCCAGATCCAGCTGTTCCTGCAGTCGGGCACGCTCGGCGAGGCCTACGAAGACTTCAAGAGCTACGACATCGGCGACATCCTCGGCGCCGAGGGCGAGCTGTTTCGCACCCGCACCGGAGAGCTGTCGGTGCGCGTGGCGCACCTGACGCTGCTCGCCAAGTCGCTGCGGCCGCTGCCGGACAAGTGGCACGGACTCGCGGACACGGAGCTGCGCTACCGCCGCCGCTACCTCGATCTGATCATGAACGAGCGCAGCCGCGAGATCTTCCGGCTGCGCACGCGCGCGCTGCGCTACCTGCGCGACTTCCTGGACGCGCTCGACTTCATGGAGGTCGAGACCCCGATGATGCAGCCGATCGCGGGCGGCGCGGCGGCGCGCCCGTTCGTGACGCGCCACAATGCCCTCGACCAGACGATGTACCTGCGCATCGCTCCGGAGCTCTACCTCAAGCGCCTGGTGGTCGGCGGCTTCGAGCGCGTCTACGAGATCAATCGCAACTTCCGCAACGAGGGGCTGTCCACGCGCCACAACCCCGAGTTCACCATGCTCGAGCTGTACTGGGCCTACACGGATTACCAGCGGCTCATGCAGCTGATCGAGGAGCTGCTGCGCGGCATCAGCGAGGCGCTGCTGGGCGGCCCGCGCCTCACCTATCTGGATCGCGAGTACGACCTCAGCGCGCCGTTCGCCCGCGTGAGCGTCGAGGAGTCGATCCTCGCGGCCAATCCGCCGCTCGAGCGCGGGCGCCTGCGCGATGTGCCGTACCTGCGCGCCGCCTGCGAGCGGCTGGGCATCCCCTACCAGGAGCGCGACGGAGCGGGAAAGCTGCAGATCGAGATCTTCGAGAAGACCGTCGAGCACACGTTGCTGGAGCCCACTTTCATCCATGCCTATCCGGCGGAGGTCTCCCCACTGTCGCGCGCCAACGATGCGGATCCCTTCCTGACCGACCGCTTCGAGTTCTTCGTGGCCGGCCGCGAGCTCGCCAACGGGTTCTCCGAGCTGAACGATCCGGAGGACCAGGCGGCGCGCTTTCGCGCCCAGGCCGAGCGCAAGCAGGCGGGCGATGAGGAAGCCATGCTGTATGACGCCGATTACGTTCGCGCGCTCGAGTACGGCATGCCGCCGACCGCGGGCCTGGGTCTGGGCGTGGATCGGCTGGTGATGTTCCTGACCGATTCACCCTCCATCCGCGACGTGCTGCTGTTTCCGCACCTGCGGCCGGAGTCCTAGAGCGCACGGTGAGTGCGCGCCGCACAGGTGTGGCAGATCGGCCCATCGGCGTATTCGATTCGGGGGTCGGGGGCCTCACGGTGCTGCGCGCCCTGCAGGCGCGGCTGCCGCACGAGCGCTTCGTGTACCTCGGAGACACCGCGCGGCTGCCCTACGGCACCAAGAGCGCCGCCACCGTCGTGCGCTACGCACTGCAGGCCGCCGATGCGCTCGTCGGCCGCGGCGTCAAGGCGCTGGTCGTCGCCTGCAACACCGCCTCGGCGGTGGCACTGCCGGCGATGACCGAGCGCTACGGCGGACTGCCGCTCGTCGGCGTCGTGGAGCCGGGGGCGGACGCGGCGCTCGCGGCCACGCGCAGCGGCTGCATCGCCGTCATCGGCACGGAGGCCACCGTTCGCGGCGGTGCGTATCAGCGCGCCATTACGGCGCGCCGTCCCGGCGCACGCGTCCGCGCCGCCGCCTGTCAGCTGTTCGTGGCGCTGGCCGAGGAGGGCTGGACCGACGGGCCGATCGCGCGCCACGCCGCCGAGCGCTATCTGCGCCCGCTGCTGCAGGCTCGGGGGGTGCTGCCGCGGGCCGACACGCTGGTGCTCGGCTGCACGCACTTTCCGATGCTGCGGGCGGTGATCCGCGAGGTCGCCGGCGCGGGGGTCGTGATCGTGGATTCGGCAGCCACCACCGCCGCGGCCGTGCACCGGCTGCTGCGCGAGCGCGGGCTGCTGGCGCGCGCGGGCAGGCCCGCCCGGCCGGGCGGCTCGGGCCGCGCCGCGGCCCTGCAGCTGCTGGCGACCGACGGCGCCGCGCGATTCGCGGCGGTGGGGGGGCGCTTTCTGGGTCGTCCGATCCAGCCGCGCGAGGTCGAGCTGATCGATCTGTGAGACGGCGGACCGGAAGCGGCCGCATTGCGGTACCTTATGCGCAGGCCGCGGACTGTGTGCCGGCGGCGGGAGGCAACGTATGGCAAGCAAGCGGGTATCCGCCTTGATCGGGATCCTGGTCGCGACGGCTCTGATGCTGACCGACGGCTCGGCACGCCCCGCCGCAGCGGCCGAGAGCGCAGCGGCCGGGAGCGCAGCGGCCGACAGCGCGGCGCCGTCCGCGGGCGAGCCGGCCGCCGCGGCCCCCTCCGGCGGCTACGATCCGCAGGTCACTTTCGCGCCGCTGACGCTGCCCGATCCCGTCAACGCTTATCGCGCCGGCAACGGCACACCCGGTCCGGACTATTGGCAGAACCGGGCCGACTACGTCATCCACGCAAGCCTGGATCCGGATCACCAGCTGCTCTCCGGCAGCGAGGTCATCACCTACACCAACAACAGCCCGCAGGCGCTCGACTGCCTGTGGGTGCGGCTCGAGCAGAACACCTATCGCGCCGATGCGCGCGCGCGCTACGCGCACGGCCGGTTGCAGGGGCCCACGAGCGAGGGCGACGTGATCGAGTCGGTGACGATCCAGCGGCAGGGCCGCGGCGCGAGCGCCGAGATGCCCGCCGACACGCTCGTCTCCGACACGCGCATGCAGATCCGTCTCGCGCAGCCGCTGGCCGCGCATGGCGGCAGGCTTGCGATCCGCATCCGCTATCACTACACCATCCCCGGTCCCTGGGGCGGGCGCACCGGGCACATGCCCAGCCGCAACGGCGAGATCTACGACATGGCGCAGTGGTATCCGCGCATGGCCGTGTACGACGACCTGCGCGGCTGGGACACGCTGCCGTACCTCGGCACGGAGTTCTACCTCGAGTACGGCGACTTCGACTACTTCGTGACGGTGCCCTGGGACATGCTGGTCGCCGGCTCGGGCGAGCTGCAGAACCCGCAGACGGTGCTGACGGCGCTCGAGCTGCGGCGGCTGCAGCAGGCGCGCACCAGCGAGCACACCGTCACGATCCGCGCCGCCGACGAGATCGGCGATCCGGCCAGCCGCCCGGTGCAGCACGGCACGCTGACCTGGCACTTCCACATGAACCAGACGCGTGATGTCTCGTTCGCCGCCTCGCGCGCCTTCATCTGGGATGCGGGCCGCATCGATCTGCCGCAGGGGCGCAGCGCGCTCGCGATGGCCTTCTACCCGGTCGAGAGCGCGGTGCCCCAGGGCTGGGCCCGCACGGTCGAATACCTGAAGGACGCGGTGCAGAACTTCTCACGACGCTGGGCGCCGTACCCGTATCCGAACGCGGTCGCCGTGGCCGGCTCGGTCGGCGGCATGGAGTACCCCGGCATCGTCTTCGATTCCTACAAGGACAGCGGCGTGACGCTGTTCTGGCTCACGGCGCACGAGATCGGGCACACCTGGTTTCCGATGATGGTGGGCTCCGATGAGCGGCGCGATGAGTGGATGGACGAGGGCTTCAACAGCTTCATCGACGTCTACGAATCACAGGACTTCAATCACGGAGAATTCGCGCCCAAGCACGACCAGGAGTTCGCGCCCGGCAACGGGCCGCCGGCCGATCAGATCGTGGCGCTGCTCGAGGATCCGCACGCGCCCGTCATGCTCACGCGCGCCGATCAGGTGCCGTTCAAGTACGGCCATCCGCTCGACTACTTCAAGGCGGCGCTCGGGCTGGTGCTGCTGCGCGAACAAATCCTCGGTCCGCAGCGATTCGACTGGGCGTTTCGCAAATACATCCGCGACTGGTCGTACCGACATCCCACACCCTCGGATTTCTTCCGTGCCATGGATAGCGCCGGGGGAGAGGATCTGTCCTGGTTCTGGCGCGGCTGGTACATGCACAACTGGACGCTGGATCTGGCGGTGCGCGACGTGCAGCCCGTGGACGGGGACTGGCGCCACGGCGCCCTCATCACCATCGCCAACCTCGACCCGCTGGTGCTGCCGGCGATCGTGCAGGTCGATTTCGCCGACGGCACGCACGAGCGGCTGCGCCTGCCGGCCGAGACCTGGATCCAGCAGACGAGCGTGCAGCTGCAACTGCCGACGACGCAAGCCGTGAGCGCCGTGACCATCGACCCGGATCACGTGCTGCCGGACCGGGATCGCAGCAACAACGTGTGGCGCGCCGTGCAGCCGCGATGAGCGCCAGGTGGCGCAGCGCGATGGCCGCCAGCAACGCATCCCACGGGTAGGCACGCAGCGCGGCGCAGCGCCGCAGCTCATACATCCGGGGTGTTCACCCACATGGCGATGAGCATGCCCTCCGCGAACAGCCAGAAGGCATCCGGCATGGTGTTGATCCGCGTGCTCTGCCACATGCCGAACCATTCGTTCGCGACGACCAGCCAGCCGAGGAAATAGAACAGCGCCACATAGGTCGCTCCGATCAGGGCCATCTTCTTCGACTGGTTGAATTGCGGCGCGCTGTGCCGATTGGCGAACAGCCGTACCGCGCCGATCCAGCACAGCAGCGCGCCGAGGGCCTCGCCCGCGATGATGAGCGCGCAGATGACCCACAGGGCCGCGGGGTTGGTGATCGCGCGCCACATCTCCTGGGGATTCTTGAACGTGGTCTGCATCCCGAGCGACAGGGCGACCGCGCCGTAGGTCGCCCCCGGCATGATGATGTTGTTGAAGGTGGTGATCGACAGCACCAGCGCCAGTCCGGCGACCAGAGTGGTTTTGATCATTCTCATATTGGATGTCCTCCCCCGTGGGCGCTTTGTGGCAGATTTCCGCGCGAGGCGCAAGCCGCTGCCCCCGGGCCCGGCACGCGCTCGTCCGTGCGGCGTGCAGCGGCAGGCCGGCGTCGCGCGCGCCGGCGGCGCGCCGCATCCCTGGGCCGGGATATGTTTGACTTCAGCAGAAGTTTGTGTTCGAATCTCTGCCCAAGCAGATACTGCAGGGACAGCAAATGCCGACGCAGCATTTTCGAGCCGAGACCTTCCTGGGACGCAACAGCCCCGGATACCTGCTCAAGCGCGCTCACTCGGCGCTCATCGACCATCTCGAGCCGGTGATCGAAGCGCGCGGCCTCACCTTCACGCAGTGGGTGGTGATGATGTATCTGCGCGAGGGTCTGGCACTCAGCGCGAGTGTGCTGTGCGCGCAGATGCGGCACGACAGCGGGGCGCTGACGCGCATCATCGATCAGCTCGAGGCCAAGGGGCTGGTGCGGCGCGAGCGCAGCCGCACCGACCGGCGTTCGGTGCTGCTGCAGCTGACGGATCCGGGCCGCGCCACCGTCGAGGGGACGATCCCGCAGGTCGTGAGTCAGTTGAACTCGGCGCTCGGGGGCTTCTCGCGCGGCGAGCTCACCGAGCTGCTGCGCCTGCTGACCAAGCTCATCGTGATCGTCGAGGCCGCCGCTGCGCACCGTGCCGAGGGCGCGGGGCTGCAAGCCGGTGCGCAGGCCGGCACGCAGACCGGCGCGCAGGCCGGGGAGGCGGGCGTGCCCGGGACGCGCGCACCCGAGGCGCGGGTGACGGAGGCGCGCCGCGGCGCCTCGGGAGGCCGCTCATGATGCCGGTCAACCCGTCCGCGGGCCGCGGCGCGCGGATTCTGGGGGTGCTGCGCGGCTGCGCGCGGCTCGGCGGGGTGCTGCTGGGCGGCGTGCTGCCCCTGGCCGGCTGCGTCATGCTGCCGCCGCATCCCACCGCGTACGCGCCCGTCGCCGCGGGACGGCTCGGACTGTCGGGGGCGGCGGTTCGGCCCGCCCCGGATACCTGGTGGCGCGCGCTCGGCGATCAGCAGCTCGATGCGCTCATGGCCGAGGCGCTCAGCGGCAATCCCACCCTGGCCGAGGCCAACGCACGCTGGCAGAGCGCGCTGGCGCAGGCCGCCGGGGCGCGCGCGGCGCAGCTGCCGGACGCGCGCCTGCGGGGCGGAGAGACCGCGCTGAAGGTTCCGGACGGCTTCGGACCCTACCTGCTGGGTGGGCACGACATCTGGCTCGGCAACCTCGGCGCCGTGCTTTCGTGGGATCCGGACCTGGCGGGCGAGCACGCCGATCAGGCGGCCGCCGCGCGCAGCCTGGCACGCGCCGCCGAGCTGGACCGCGCCGATGCGCGGCTGCTGCTGACCGGTGCGGTGGCCGAGGCGTACCTGGATCTGGATCGCGCCTACGCTCTCGAGGACATCGCCGCGGACACCCGGGCACAGCGCGCCCGCATCCTGGAGATCACACGGCGGCGCCTGGCGGCGGGGCTGGACACGCGCGTGGAGCTGCGCGAGGCGCAGGGGGAGCTGCCACAGGCGCAGACGGCGCTGCTGCAGGCGGTCGCCGCGCAGGCGCTGGCGCGCCACGAGCTCGCCGCTCTCATCGGGCGCGGCGCGGACGCCTATGCCGGCATCGGGCGCCCGCACCTGAATCCGACGGTCGTGCTGCCGCTGCCGCCGGCTCTGCCGATCAATCTGCTCGCCCGCCGTCCGGACGTCATCGCCGCGCGCGAGCGCATCGAGGCGGCCGACGCGCAGCGCCGTGCCGCGCGCGCGGCCTTCTATCCGAGCATCAATCTGTCGGCGCTGGCGGGCTTCGCTTCCGTCAGCCTCTCGCAGCTCATCAGCGCGCAGTCACTGGGCTACGGCGCGGGTGCGGCGCTGTCGCTGCCGCTGTTCGACGCCGGGCGGCTGCGCGCGCAGTACCGCGGCGCCGAGGCGCATCTGGATGGCGCCGTGGCCGATTACGACGCGACGGTGCTCGCCGCCGTGCATCAGGCGGCCGACCAGCTCACGCAGATCGACGCGCTCGGCGCGCAGCTGCAGCAACAGGCCCAGTGGCTCACCGACTCCCAGGAGGCCTACCGCCTCGATGAGGAGCGCTATCGGGCGGGGCTCGCGAGCTACCTGTCGGTGCTGAACGCCGAGACCGAGGTGTTCAACGCGCGCCGTCAGAACGTCGAGCTGGGCAGCGCGCGCGCCAGCGCGCGCATTGCACTGCTGGTGGCCCTCGGCGGCAGCTTCCAGCCGCCCGGCGCGGCGCCGGCGCTGGCGGCCGACCTCGGCGCCGCGAACGGCACCGGCGCGAGGCTCGCGACGCTGTCCGCCGCGGCTGCACGCTGATCCGGATCGACGAGCCACGAGCCCGCAGACCGCCCGCAACCCCGTCCGCAAAACTCATCGGGAAACCCTCATGGACCAGCCCACAGCATCGCCCAATCAGGGAAACCGCGCCCGGCGCCGGGGCTTTCTGGCGCTCGGCGTGCTCGTGATCCTCGGCGCGCTCGCCTGGGGCACGCGCTGGCTGCTCGTCGACCTGCACTTCGAGTCCACCGATGACGCCTACGTCAGCGCCGACATCGTGCAGGTCACCAGTCAGGTGCCCGGCACCGTGACCGCCGTGTACGTCGACGACACGCAGGGCGTCAGGCGTGGCGAGCTGCTGGCCAGCCTCGATCCGGCCGATGCGCGCATCGCGCTCAATTCCGCAGAGGCGGATCTGGCGCGCGCGGTGCGCAACGTGCGCGGCCTGTTCGCGCAGCGCGACGCGCTGCGCGCGCAGATCGCGCAGCGCGCCACCGACCTGCAGCGCGCGCAGAGCGATCTGGGGCGCCGCCAGGGGCTGCTCGCGGACGGGGCGGTCTCCGGCGAGGAGCTGGCGCACGCGCGCGATGCGGTCAGCGTCGCGCAGGCCGCGCTGGATGCCGCCCGCGAGCAGCTCAACGCCACCGAGGCGCAGATCCAGGGCACCACGATCGAGACGCACCCCCAGGTGCTCGCGGCCGAGGCGGCGGTGCGCGACGCGGCGCTCGCCCTGCGGCGCACGCAGCTGCGCGCCCCGTGCGACGGCGTGATCGCCAAGCGCAGCGTGCAGGTCGGCCAGCGCATCGCGGCGGGCGCGCCGCTCATGCTGGTGGTGCCGCTGCGTGACGTGTGGGTGGACGCCAATTTCAAGGAGGTGCAGCTGCGCGACATGCGCGTGGGTCAGCCGGTCGAGCTGCACGCGGATCTGTACGGTGACGCGGTGAGCTTTCACGGACGGCTCGCGGGCCTGGCGGCCGGCAGCGGCAGTGCCTTCGCGCTGCTGCCGGCGCAGAACGCCTCGGGCAACTGGATCAAGATCGTGCAGCGCCTGCCGGTGCGCATCGCGCTCGACCCGCGGGACCTGCGGGCGCATCCGCTGCGCGTCGGCCTGTCGATGAGCGCGCGCGTCGACGTGCACGACACCTCCGGCGCGCTGGTGTCCGATCAGGTCAGCACCACGCCGCTGCCGGCGCTCGCCAGCGACGGCGTCGACCCACAGCTCGAGACGCAGATCCGCGCCATCGTCGAGCAGAATGCCGGCCACGCGTCTGCGCGCACGCTGCACCTTGCGCGCACCGACATCACGCTGTCGCGCTAGGGGCAGCGCGCGTCCGAGGGATGAGCATGGCCGCCACAGCCGGGAGCCCGGCCTCCGCGAGTCCCGCAGCCGCGGCGGCGCCGGAGTGGGCGGCTGCCGGCGGTCGGACCGAGATGCCGCCGCTGACCGGCGCCTCCCTGTCGCTGGTCGCGATCGCGCTCGCGCTCGGCACGTTCATGCAGGTGCTGGACACCAGCATCGCCAACGTCGCGATTCCCACCATCGCGGGCAACCTCGGAGTCTCCCCCGACGAGGGCACCTGGGTGATCACCTCGTTCGCGGTGAGCAACGGCATCGCCGTACCCCTGACCGGCTGGCTGATGCAGCGCTACGGGGTGGTGCGCACTTTCGTGCTGTCGGTGCTGCTGTTCACGATCGCCTCGTTCGCCTGCGGCATGGCCTGGAGCCTCTCCTCGCTGGTGGTGTTCCGCGTGATCCAGGGCGCGGTGTCCGGTCCGATGATTCCCGGCTCGCAGGCGCTGCTGCTGGCGGTGTTTCCCGAGCGGCGGCGCGGCACGGCGCTCGCCATCTGGTCGATGACGACGCTGGTTGCGCCCATCGCGGGCCCGGTGCTCGGCGGCTACATCTCGGACAACTGGAACTGGCCCTGGATCTTCTACATCAACGTGCCGGTCGGGGTGATCTCCGGGTTGCTCTGCTGGCGCTTCATGGCGCGGCGTGACACGCCGACGCGCCGCCTGCCGATCGACCGGATGGGCCTCGGGCTGCTGGTCGTGTGGGTCGGAGCGCTGCAGATCATGCTCGACAGGGGCAATGATCTCGACTGGTTCAACTCTCCGGCCATCGTGATGCTCGGGCTGGTGGCGCTGATCGGTTTTCTGGCCTGTCTCATCTGGGAGCTGACCGACCGGCATCCGATCGTCGAGCTGTCGCTGTTCGCGCGCCGCCACTTCACCATCGGCACGCTCGCCTTCTGTCTGGGCTACGCGGTGTTCTTTGGCAACGTGGTGCTGCTGCCGCTGTGGCTGCAGACGCAGCTGGGCTACACCGCCACCTGGGCGGGACTGGTCGCCGCGCCCTCGGGAGCCGTGGCGCTGCTGCTCTCGCCGTTCTTCGGGCGCCTGATCGGCAAGGTGGATGCGCGCTGGCTGGCGACCGTCGGCTTCGTCAGCTACGGCATCTCCTATTTCATGCGCTCCGGCTTCACCGCCGATGCGAGCTTTGCCGCCTTCGTCATGCCGCAGCTCGTCATGGGGGTGGGCATGTCGGTGTTCTTCGTGGCGATGCTGGCCATCCTGCTGGATGGGCTGCCGCCGCAGCGCGTCCCCTCGGCCTCGGGGGTGTCGAATTTCGCGCGCATCGTCGCCGGCAGCTTCGCCACCTCCATCACCACCACCCTGTGGACGCGGCGCGAGGCCTTCCACCAGACGCGCCTCGCCGAGAGCTCGAGCCTGCTGAGCCCGAGCCTGCAGCAGGCCATGCACGGCCTCGGGGCGCTCGGCCTGAACGATCACGCGGCCGCGGCGCTGCTGAATCAGGGTCTGAGCGACCAGGCCTATCTGCTCTCGACGCTCGACTTCTTCTGGATCTCGGGGATCCTCATGCTCATCCCGCTGGTGCTGCTGTGGTTCGCGCCGCGGCCGGTCGCCAGAGGCGGGGCCGTGGCCGCGGCGGAGTAGGGGATCGGCGCCGAGGCGCCGGCCGCTGCCGGCCCTCAGTCGCTGCCGTCCGCGAAGCGCATCGACAGGTCGATCGCGGCGACGTTCTTGGTCAGTGCGCCGATCGAGATGAAGTCCACGCCGGTCTCGGCGATGGCGCGCAGCCCCGCCAGGGTCACGCCGCCGGAGGCCTCGAGCTGCGCGGGCTGCGGGTGTGCGCGGTTCAGCGCCACCGCGGCGCGCAGCGCCGCAGGCTCGAAATTGTCGAGCAGCACGATGTCGGCGCGCACCTGCAGCGCGGCGCTCACCTGCGCGAGCGTCTCGGCTTCCACCTCGATGGGCCCGCCGGCGCCGAGGCGGCGCGCGGCGGCCACGGCGGCGCCGATCGAGCCGGCGGCGGCGATGTGGTTCTCCTTGATCAGCACCCTGTCGTACAGCCCCATGCGGTGGTTCGTGCCACCACCGCAGCGCACCGCGTACTTCTGCGCCGTGCGCAGTCCGGGGATGGTCTTGCGCGTATCGAGGATCCGGCAGCCGGTACCCGCGATCGCCGCAACGTATCGATGCGTGACGGTGGCGGTCGCGGACAGCAGCTGAAGAAAATTCAGGGCGCTGCGCTCCCCGGTGAGCAGCGCGCGCGCCGGGCCGGCAAGCTCGCAGAGCACCTCGCCGGCCGCCACGCTTGCGCCCTCCGGCCGGCGCCAGCCGACCTGCACCGTGGGATCGAGCTGGCGGAACACCTCGTCGAACCAGGGCGCCCCGCACAGGATCGCACTCTCGCGGCTGATGACACGCGCATGTGCGTGGCTTTGCTGCGGGATCAGCTGCGCGGACAGATCGCCCGCGCCGACGTCCTCGGCGATCGCGCTCGACACCTGCGCGCACAGATCGGCCGGCAGACCCTCAGAAGGGCAGCGCATGATTGGCGCCGCCCATGCACAGCAGCAGCGGGATCGACAGCACGATGTTGACGCGCGAGGCGAGCGCGGCGATGCGCCGCGCGCGCAGCTTCTGCACATCGCTGGCCGCGGACAGGCCGAGCAGCTTCTGCTGATTCGGCCAGATGAACACCCATACGTTGAACAGCATGAGGGTGCCGAGCCAGCTGCCCACGCCGATGACCAGCCCATAGTATTCGCGTCCCAGATGCCCGAGCGTCACGGCGCTGGCCAGATTACCCGAGCGGCCCAGATACCACACACCCGTGAACCACGTGAGTAGCGCGGACCAGCGAAACCAGCCGAGCGCGCGGCCGGAGAGGTATCTGGAGATGCCCTCCGGGCCCGGTCCGCCGCTGTCGGCCGCCGCCGCATCCAGTGCCGGTGTCTGCACCAGGTTGAAGGAGTACAGCAGGCCGATCCAGGTCACGCCGGCGACGATGTGGATCCACACCGCCAGGCCCAGCTCCGCGAAGCCCGGCCGGATGCCCACGGACGCGATCACCGCCAGGATCACGCCGATCAGAATCGCGCCGCCAATCGAGCTCAGAGCTTTCACGTGCCGCCACCGGTAAGTTGTTGTTCTTGGCTGCTCGCCGGATCACAGGCGATTTGAAGAATAGGCGAGCGGGAGCGATAATTCAACGCTTACTCGAAGCAGCCGAGGCTGCAGGTGGTCATGATGCAAGTCAGCGACGCAACGGACGTCAACGCCAGGATCCGCCAGGAGCTCTCCGCGGCGCCGGTGGTGCTGTTCATGAAGGGCACGCCCGAATTTCCGCAGTGTGGCTTCTCGGCGCAGACCGTCTCGCTGCTGCGCCACCTGGGCGCCAGATTCCATTACGTCAACATTTTCGACGACGACCAGATGCGCGAGGCTCTCAAGCGCTTCTCGAACTGGCCGACCTATCCGCAGCTGTACGTCAACGGCGAGCTGCTTGGCGGCTGCGATATCGCCATGGAGATGTATCGCAGCGGCGAGCTCAAGCGTCTGCTGGAGTCCGCCGGCGCCGTGAGCGCCGTCGCCGCGGGATGAGCGCCGCCGCCGCGGGATGAGCGCCGTCGCCGCGGGATGAGCGCGGGCCGGCCGGCCTAGCTCTTATCGATCTTGTCGGGCGCCACGTCCGCCTCCGTGGCCTCCTGCTGCTCATCCTCCTCCGGCGTCTCGCAGGGCAGCGTCTGCCAGCCCAGCGCGCGGGCTCGCTCGTCGGCGCGCGCGAAGCAGTCCGTCAGCTGGTTGCAGACGGCGCAGAACAGCTCCGCCGTGCGCTCGGCGTCGTAGGTCGCCGAGTGAGCGCGGCCCTTGTCCCATTCGAGGCCGGCCACCACCGAGGCCTTGGCCAGCACCGTCTGGCCGAAGGCTGCGCCGCCGAGCGTTGCGGTGTCGAAGCAGGAGAACGGATGAAACGGATTGCGCTTGACGCGCGCCCGCTCGACCGTGGCGTTGAGAAAGGCGAGGTCGAAGGCCGCGTTGTGACCGACCAGCACGGCACGCCGGCACGCCTGGCGGCGCACCGCGGCGCGCACCTCGCGAAAAATCCTCTGCAGGGCATCCGCCTCGTCGATGGCCGGACGCAGCGGGTGCCACGGATCGATGCGGTTGACCTGCAGTGAGGCGGGATCCAGGCGCGCCCCTTCGAACGGGCGCACGTGGTAGGACAGGCTCTCCCCGCGGCTCAGTCGCCCGCCCGGATCGATCTCGATCAGCACCGCGGCGATCTGCAGCAGCGCGTCGGTGGCGGGCCGGAAGCCGCCGGTCTCCACATCGATCACCACCGGCAGAAAGCCGCGAAAGCGGCGCAGCATCAGTGAGGGCGCGGCGGCACTCATCGCGCGCCGGCCTGCAGGCGCCAGCCGAGCGGCTCGCCGGCGCCGAGCGGCACGAGCTCGGCGTCGCCGAACGGGTAGGTTGCCGGGGGCGTCCAGGACTGCTTCACGAGCGTGATGCGTTCCTCGTTGCGCGGCAGGCGGTAGAAGTCCGGCCCGAACTCGCCCGCGAACGCCGGCAGGCGCTCGAGGATGCCTGCGCGCTCGAATGCTTCGGCATAGAGCTCGAGAGCGGCGTGCGCCGAGAACACGCCGGCGCACCCGCAGGCGCTCTCCTTGGCGTGGCGCGCGTGCGGAGCGCTGTCGGTGCCGAGGAAGAAGCGTGGATCGCCCGCGGCGAGCGCCTCGAGGATGCCGCGGCGGTCGGACTCTCCCTTGAGCACCGGCAGGCAGTACAGGTGCGGCCGCAGGCCGCCGGCGAACAGTGCGTTGCGGTTGAACAGCAGGTGCTGCGGAGTGACCGTGGCGGCGACACCGGCGCGTGCGCCGCGCACGAACTGTACGCCCGCGCGCGTGCTGACGTGCTCGAGCACCACGCGCAGCCGTGTGTAGCGCTCGACCAGCGGGGCGAGCACCTGCTCGATGAATCGTGCCTCGCGATCGAAGATATCGACGCGCGCATCCACCACCTCGCCGTGCACGAGCAGCGGCAGATCGACTTCCATCATGGCCTCGAGCACCGCGTGCAGATGCCCCACGTCGCGCACGCCGGCGGCCGAATGCGTGGTCGCTCCCGCCGGGTAGAGCTTGCAGCCGGCCACGGCGCCACTCGCGCGCGCACGGCGCACTTCCTGCGCCGGGGTCTCATCGGTCAGATACTGCGTCATCAGCGGCTCGAAGCGCGCAGCGCGCGGCAGCGCCGCGCGGATGCGTTCGCGATAAGCGAGCGCCGCCGCCGTGGTCGTGATGGGCGGGTCGAGGTTGGGCATGACGATGGCGCGCGCAAAGCACGCGGCCGTGAATGGCAACACCGCGCGCAGCGCCGCCCCGTCGCGCAGATGCAGGTGCCAGTCATCCGGACGGCGCAGGGTCAGCGCCGCCGCGTCAGAGACGGGCGCACTCATCTAGAAATAGCCTCCGTTGACGGACAGATACCTTTGTTATCAATGATAAAAATTGTTGTCGAATAAGGCAGCGCGCTGTCGGCATCGCGCGAGCGTGCGCACCTGCGCAACCCAACGATGCGTGCATGACACTGCCCGCGCCGGCCGGCGCGCACCGCCGGCGCATGCCTGGTTTCAATCATAACTCGAACGCCAAGTCGCAGTCCCGTGCGGCTGCGCGGCGGGCGCGTCCGGGATCGGAAAGCACTAGAATTGCACTCATGAACGATGTGACCAGCGGTGGTGATCTCGATCCGGTCGAGACGCACGAGTGGCTCGAGTCGATCGATTCGGTGCTGCGCGCCGAGGGACCGGCGCGCGCGCACTACCTGCTCGAGCGGCTGATCGATCACACGCGCCGCGCCGGCGGCTATCTGCCCTTCCGCGCCAATACGGCCTATGTCAACACCATCGCGGCCGCCCAGGAGCCGCCGTATCCGGGTGATCGGGCGATCGAGCGGCGCATCGAGGCATACATCCGCTGGAACGCCATGGCCATGGTGGTGCTGGCGAACCGCAAGTCCAGCGAGTACGGCGGACATATCTCCACCTATGCTTCCTCGGCCACCCTCTACGAGGTCGGCTTCAATCACTTCTGGCGCGCCCCGAGCAAGGATCATCCCGGCGATCTGATCTACATCCAGGGACATTCCTCCCCGGGGATCTATGCGCGTGCCTATCTCGAGGGCCGCCTGTCCGAGGAGCAGCTGCGCCACTTCCGCCAGGAGGTCGTGGGTGATGGCCTGAGCTCCTACCCGCATCCGTGGCTGATGCCCGACTTCTGGCAGTTCCCGACCGTGTCCATGGGGCTCGGTCCGATGATGGCGATCTACCAGGCGCGCTTCATCCGCTATCTGGAGCACCGCGACCTGGTGGCGCCCTCGGACCGCAAGGTATGGTGCTTCTGCGGCGATGGGGAGATGGACGAGCCGGAGTCGATGGGCGCGCTCACGATGCCGGTGCGCGAGTCGCTCGACAACCTGATCTTCGTGATCAACTGCAATCTGCAGCGCCTCGACGGGCCCGTGCGCGGCAACGGCAAGATCATCCAGGAGCTCGAGGCCGCATTTCTCGGCGCCGGCTGGAACGTCATCAAGGTGCTATGGGGCTCGCGCTGGGATCCGCTGCTGGCGCGTGACACGCAGGGCATACTGCGACGCGTGATGGAGCAGTGCGTCGACGGCGAGTACCAGAACTTCAAGGCCAAGGGCGGCGCCTACACGCGCGAGCACTTCTTCGGCAAGGATCCGGCGCTGAAGGAGATGGTCGCCAACATGTCCGACGAGGACATCTGGCACCTCAATCGCGGCGGTCACGATGCGCGCAAGGTGCATGCCGCCTACCAGGCCGCCATGCGCACGCGCGGCCAGCCCACCGTGATCCTCGCCAAGACGGTCAAGGGCTTCGGACTGGGCAAGAGCGCCGAGGGCCAGATGGTCGCGCATCAGCAGAAGAAGCTCGATATCCAGGCACTGCGTGAGCTGCGCGACCGCTTCAACATCCCGGTGGCCGACGCGGAGCTGGAGAGGCTGCCGTTCTGCAAGCCGCCCGAGGACAGCGAGGAGATGCGCTACCTGCATGCGCGCCGCCAGTTGCTCGGCGGTTATCTGCCGGCGCGCAAGCCGACCGCCGCGCCGCTGAAGGTACCGCCGCTGGAGGCGTTGCGCCCGATTCTGGAGGGCACGGCGGAGCGCGAGATCTCCACCACGATGGCGTTCGTGCGCATCCTGACCGCGCTGCTCAAGGACAAGGACATCGGCAGGCACATCGTGCCGATCGTGCCGGACGAGGCGCGCACCTTCGGCATGGAAGGACTGTTCCGCCAGGTCGGCATCTACTCGTCTGTCGGGCAGCTGTACACGCCGGTGGATGCGGAGACGCTCATGTCCTACCGCGAGGACAGGAAGGGCCAGATGATCGAGGAGGGCATCACCGAGGCGGGCTCGGTGTGCTCGTGGATGGCCGCCGCGACCTCGTACGTGAACCACGGCATCGGCATGGTGCCGTTCTACATTTACTACTCGATGTTCGGCTTCCAGCGCGTCGGCGACTTTCTCTGGGCCGCCGGGGACATGCAGGCGCGCGGCTTCCTGCTCGGTGGCACCGCCGGCCGTACGACACTCGCGGGGGAGGGGCTGCAGCATCAGGACGGGCACAGCCAGCTCGTCGCGACGACCATTCCCAACTGCCGCGCCTACGATCCCAGCTACGCCTACGAGCTCGCCGTGATCATCCAGGACGGGCTCAGGCGCATGTACGCCGACAACGAGGACGTGTTCTATTACATCTCGCTGATGAACGAGAACTATGCACAGCCGCCGATGCCCGAGGGCGTGCACGAGGCCATCCTGCGCGGCGGCTACCGGGTGCGGGCGGCGGGCGCCGTGGCGGCGGTCGCCGGTGCGTCGGTCGCCGGTGCGGCGGTCGCCGGTGCGTCGGGCCGCGGTGCTTCGGGCCGCGGTGCGCCCGCGGGCGCGGGCCAGAGCGCCCCGCGCGTCACCCTGCTCGGCAGCGGCACGATTCTGCGCGAATGCCTGGCGGCGGCCGAGCGGCTCGAGGCCGAGTTCGGCGTGGAGGCGCAGGTCTACTCGATCACCAGCTTCAGCGAGCTGCGGCGCGAGGCGCTCGCCTGCGATCACTGGAACCTGCTGCATCCCGAGGGCGAGCCGCGTGTGCCGTACGTGCGCCAGCTGCTCGGCGAGTGCCCGGGGCCGCTCGTGGCCGCGACCGATTACGTGCGTAACGTGCCCGATCAGGTCCGGCCGTGGGTATCGCAGCGCTACCTGACGCTCGGCACGGACGGTTTCGGACGCAGCGACGCGCGTGCGCCGTTGCGGGCGCACTTCGAGGTCGACCGCAACTTCATCGCGCTGGCGGCGCTCAAGGGGCTCGCCGATGAGGAGCGCCTGCCGCGCGGGCGCGTCACGGCCGCGATGGCCACGCTGGGCATCGATCCGCAAAAGGCCGATCCAATCAGCAGCTGACGCTGCGGGGACTCCTTGGCTGCGAAAGACATCCACGTGCCCGACCTGGGCAGCTTCTCGGACGTGGCCGTGATCGACGTGCTCGTGAAAGCGGGTGATACGGTCGCGGTGGACACGCCGCTGCTGACGATCGAGAGCGAGAAGGCGACGATGGACGTGCCCTCGCCCGAAGCCGGTGTGATCGAGAAACTGCACGTGAAAGCCGGATCGCGGGTGTCCAGCGGCAGTCTGATTGCTACGCTGCGAACCGCCGATGGCCCCGATGGCCCGGCCGGCGACGGTGCCGCCGGGGACGGCGACGGCGGCCGCGCCGCGCCCGCCGCGACGGCTGCGCCTGCCGCGACGGCCGCGGCCCCGGCCGCGGTCCTAAGCGGGCTGCCGCCGATCAACGAAGTGGGCTTCTCGCGTGCGCACGCCAGTCCCTCGGTGCGTAAATTCGCCCGCGAGCTCGGCGTCGACCTCGCGAGTGTGCGCGGTACGGGACAGAAGGGCCGCGTCACCGCCGAGGACATCAAGGCATTCGTGAAATCCGTGATATCCGGCGGCGGCGGCATCGGCGCGGCGGGCGGCGGCGTCGCTGGTGCGGCGGGCGTAGCCGGCTGGCCGCAGGTGGCCGTGCCGGACTTCTCGCAGTTCGGTCCGGTGGAAGTACGGCCGCTGAATCGCGTGCAGCGCATCGCAGGCCACCGGCTGCAGGCGAGCTGGGTCAACCTGCCGCACGTCACGCAGTTCGACGAGGCCGACATCACCGAGCTCGAGCAGACGCGCCAGAGCCTGAAGAGGCGCGCCGAGGCCGCCGGCATACGTCTCACGACGCTGGCCTTCGTGGTGCGTGCCTGTGTGAGGGCGCTGCAGCGCTTCGCGCAGTTCAACGCCTCGCTGGACGCGAGCGGCGAGAACCTGGTGTTCAAGAAGTACCTGCACATCGGCTTCGCCGCCGACACACCCAACGGCCTGCTGGTGCCGGTGATACGCGATGCCAACCGGAAGGATATCTATGAGACGGCGCGCGAGGTGGCGCAACTGGCCGAGCTGGCGCGCGCCGGCAAGCTGTCCGCCGCGCAGATGCAGGGCGGCAGCTTCACCATCTCGAGCCTCGGCGGCATCGGCGGCACGGCCTTCACGCCGATCATCAACGCACCGGAGGTCGCGATCCTCGGCGTGTCGCGGGCGAGCATGCGCCCGGTGTTCCGCGACGGCGCCTTCGTGCCGCGCCTGATGCTGCCGCTGTCGCTGTCGTACGATCATCGGGTGATCGACGGGGCCGCCGCCGCGCGCTTCACGGTCTATCTCGCCAATGTGCTATCGGAACCCGCCGGCCTGATCGAGGCCGTTCCGTGAGCGACACCACGGAGCTGGTGTGCCCGGATCTCGGGGACTTCAAGGACGTCGTCATCACCGACGTACTGGTCAAGCCCGGCGATCGCGTCGAGGTCGACACGCCGCTGATCACGCTCGAGACCGACAAGGCCACGATGGACGTGCCATCCAGCGCGGCCGGCCGCATCACCGAGGTGCTCGTGGCCAGGGGCGGCCGGGTCTCCAAGGGCACCGTGATCGCGCGCCTGCAGAGGCAGGAAACTTCGGGCGCAGCGGCGGCGGCGTCCGCGCCCACGCCGACTGAGCCGCGCGCGCCGGCGCCTGCCGCACCTGCGCCCGCCGCGGCCGCACCCGCCGCTGCCGCGCCCGCGCCGGCGCCTGCCGCACCTGCGCCCGCGCCTGACGCGGTGCCCGCTCCCTCCGCATCGGTGCGAACCTCACCGATGAGCCCGTCCGCGCCTATGCGCCACACGCAGCTGCTGGTGCTCGGCGCCGGTCCGGGCGGCTATACCGCAGCCTTTCGAGCCGCGGACCTCGGGCTCGAGGTCACGCTGGTGGAGCGCTGGGAGCGGCTCGGCGGGGTGTGCCTGAACGTCGGCTGCATCCCCTCCAAGGCGCTGCTGCACGCGGCCAAGGTCATCGAGGACGCCCGCGCGATGAGCGCGCACGGCATCAGCTTCGGCGAGCCGCACGTGGATCTCGAGCGGCTGCGCGCCTGGAAGGACCGGATCGTGGCGCGCCTCACGGGCGGGCTCGCCACTCTCGCCCGCCAGCGCAAGGTGCAGGTCGTGCGCGGCGAAGGACGCTTTCTCGGCCCGCACGTGCTCGAAGTGGCAGGGGCGGACGCACGCGAGTCCATTCACTTCGACCAGTGCATCATCGCCGCCGGCTCGGAGGCGCTGCGCCTGCCGTTTCTGCCCGAAGACCGGCGCATCATCGACTCCACCGGCGCCCTGGAGCTGCCGCCGAATCCCGGGCGGCTGCTGGTCATCGGCGGGGGCATCATCGGTCTGGAGATGGCCTGCGTCTACGATGCGCTGGGAGCGCAGGTGGATGTGGTGGAGCTGACCGGTCAGCTCATGCCCGGCTGTGACGCCGATCTGGTGCGGCCGCTCGAGAAGCGCATCCGTGCCCGCTACGGGCGGATCCTGCTCGACACGCGCGTGACGCAGGTGAGCGCGACCCCCGAGGCGCTGCAGGTGGGCTTCCAGAGCACCGGCGGGGCCGCCAGCGGCGCCGCCTACGATCACGTGCTGGTGGCCGTGGGGCGTGCGCCCAACGGCGCGCGCCTGGGTGCGGATCGCGCCGGCATTCGGGTGGACGCGCGTGGTTTCATCGCCACCGACCGGCAGCTGCGCACCAGCGTGCCGCACATCTTCGCGATCGGCGACATCGCCGGGCCGCCGATGCTCGCGCACAAGGCGTCGCACGAGGGCAAGGTTGCCGCGGAGGTGGCGGCCGGCCGCAAGAGCTCTTTCGATGCCCGCGCGATCCCCGCGGTGGCCTACACCGATCCCGAGGTCGCCTGGGTGGGTCTCACGGAGGGCGCCGCGAAGGAGCAGGGCGTGGCGTTCGAGCGCAGCGTGTTTCCGTGGGCGGCGAGCGGCCGCTCGCTCTCGCTCGGCCGCGACGAGGGCTTCACCAAGCTGCTGTTCGATCCCGACAGCCACCGGCTGCTCGGGGGCGGCATCGTCGGCACCAACGCGGGGGAGCTGATCGCGGAGGTGACGCTCGCCGTGGAGATGGGGGCCGATGCAGCCGATATCGGCCTCACCGTGCACGCGCATCCGACGCTGTCCGAGACCGTCGCGTTTGCGGCCGAGGCCTGCGAGGGTACGCTCACGGATCTGTACCTGCCCCGCAAACGCTGAGGGCGGCGTGCGCCGCGAAGGCGCGTCAGCCCGCTCGCGCACCCATCAGGCGTGCCCGGCGTTCAGTCGGGGGAGCCGTCCCGAGCGACGGCGACCAGCACCGCGCGCGGATCGTAGAGCCGCGGAAACAGGCGCCGGAGCTGCGCGATCTTCGGCAGATCGTTGAACGCGATGTAGGGGTCGGCCGGATGGCGTACCAGAAAATTCTGGTGATAGGCCTCCGCCGGGTAGAAGGTGCGGCCCGGCTCGATGCGGGTGACGATCGGGGCCGCGAATACGTGCGCCCGGGTCAGCTGCGCAATGTACGCCCGCGCGACGCGCTGCTGCTGCGCGCTCTTCGGGAAAATGGCCGAGCGGTACTGCGATCCAACGTCCGATCCCTGCCGGTCCAGCTCGGTCGGGTCATGCACCACCGAGAAGAAGATCTGCAGCAGCCGCCCGTAGCTGATGCGGCGTGGATCGAAGGTGATCTGCACCGATTCCGCGTGTCCGGTGCTGCCCGTGCTCACCTGGTCGTAGTGCGCGGTCGCGGCCGCCCCGCCGGTGTAGCCGGACACCGCGTCGAGCACGCCCTGCACGTGCTGGTAGACCCCCTGTACCCCCCAGAAGCAGCCTCCGGCGAGCACCGCGACCTCGGTGCCCGCCGCAGCGGCGGGCTCATCGAGCGCCGGCGGCGGAAGCGGCTGCACCTCGGCGGCGGCCGACAGCGACGCGCGCAGTCCGACGATCGCGAGCCACAGCAGTGCCGCACACGCCACGGCGATCACCGGGCTGCGCCAGCCGCCGATGCCCCCTCGGCCGCCGGCGTGCAGGTCAGCGCCGCTCATCGGCTCAGCCTCTCGACGGCGTGAGGTTCAGCGCGGGTGCGGGTCCCGGCTGGAACACCAGGGCGAGCCCGTTCATGCAGTAGCGCAGGCCCGTCGGCGGCGGCCCGTCGTCGAACACATGACCGAGATGGCTGCCGCAGCCCGCGCAGCGCACCTCGGTGCGCACCATGCCGAGCGAGTCGTCGCGGCGAGTGATGACCGCGTGCGGCAGAGCTGCCCAGAAGCTCGGCCAGCCCGTGCCGCTGTCGAACTTCGCGGCGGACGAATACAGCGCATGGCCACAGCCCGCGCAGGCGAAGGTGCCCGAGCGATGCTCGTGCAGCAGCGGGCTGGAGAAGGGTCTTTCGGTCGCGCCCTGTCGCAGGATCGCGTAGCGCGCCGGCGCGAGCAGCCGCTGCCACTGCGCGTCCGAGTGCACGACCGGATAGCGCTGCCCGGCATGCGCCAGCTCCCACCACGACGCCGAGACCAGCGCCGCGGCCATCCCGGCCACCGAGCCGCTCAGCACGAACCGCCGTGTTCTCATCATCATCGGCACCTCATGACGCAGGTCTGCCGCGGCCAGATCCCGGCGCGAGCCCCGGGTGATCGCGCATTGTACGACGGTCGCCGGCGCGCTTCACCCCGCCGGAAAGCGTATCCTTGCGCGGCGATTCTTGCGCACCGATTCGACATTCGACCGGCCGCCGGCGCTGCGGCCCACGAGGAACCGAGCCACATCATGACGAGCCGTGCCAACGCCAATGCTTCCGAGGCCACCATGGCCGTATTTCTCGACCTGGAAAACATCGCTCTCGGGGCGCGCGACGCCAATTACCCGCACTTCGACGTCGAGAAGGTGCTCGAGCGGCTGCTGCTCAAGGGTCACATCGTGGTCAAGAAGGCGTATTGCGACTTCGATCGCTACAAGGAATTCAAGCGCGGCCTGCACGAGGCGGCGTTCGAGCTCATCGAGATTCCCCACGTACGGCAGTCGGGCAAGAATTCCGCCGACATCCGCATGGTCGTGGACGCGCTGGACCTGTGCTACACCAAGGGGCACGTGGACTCGTTCGTCATCATCAGCGGAGATTCGGATTTCTCTCCGCTGGTCAGCAAGCTGCGCGAAAACGCCAAGACGGTGATCGGCGTGGGGGTGAAGAACTCCAGCTCCGACCTGTTCATCAACAACTGCGACGAGTTCATCTACTACGACGATCTGGTGCGCAAGGAGCGCAAGGGGCGCCGGCGCAGCGCGAGCAGCCCGACGGGCGCCGGCGCCGCCACCGCGGCAGTCCCGGCCGCGGGTGCGGCTGCGGGTGCGGGTGCGGCTGCGGGTGCGGGGGCCGGGACCCCCGCCGCCGCCGCGCCGGCGATGGCGGATAATCGCGGGCCGGATCTCGCCGATGCGCTCGAGCTGGTGGTGGAGACGCTCGATGCGCTGCTCGAGGAGCGCGGCGAGAGCGAGTCGATCTGGGGCTCGATGATCAAGCAGGCGATCAAGCGGCGTCATCCGGGCTTCAACGAGCGCGCCTACGGCTTCCGCTCGTTCAACGAGCTGCTGGCCGAGGTGCAGAAGCGCGGCCTGGTCACACTGCAGGCGGATGAGAAGTCCGGCGGATATATCGTGGGACCGGCGGAAAAGTCGGCGCTGGCCTAGGCCGGCTCGCCCGGGCGCAGCGGCGCGGACGCCGCCCACTTCGCCCACTTCGCCCACTCCCGCACTCCACCTCACCGGCATCATCACCTCACCCGCATCACCACCACACCACCATTGCGCCGACCACCCCATGCGAGTGCTGCTGGTCGAGGACGATCGGATGATCGCGCAGGGCCTGCAGACGGCGCTGCGCCAGGACGGCTACACGGTCGACTGGATGCGCGAGGGCAATGGCGCCGCCGCGGCGCTGCGCACCGAGCGCTTCGACCTGGTGCTGCTCGACCTCGGGCTGCCCGGTCGCGACGGACTGCAGGTATTGCGCGAGCTGCGCCGGCGCGGTGATGCCACTCCGGTGCTGATCCTGACGGCGCGCGATGAGCTGCCCGATCGCGTCGCCGGGCTCGACGCCGGCGCCGACGACTACATCGTCAAGCCCTTCGACCTGGACGAGGTCAGTGCGCGCATGCGCTCGGTGCTGCGCCGGGCGGCCGGCCGCGGCGACCCCTGCATGCAGCATCGCGGCATCCGCCTGGACCCGGTCACGCACTCGGTCGAGCGCGACGGCGCGCCCGTGCAGCTCTCGGCACACGAATTCGCCGTGCTGGAAGCGCTCCTGCAGCGGCCCGGCGCGGTGCTGTCGCGCGCGCAGCTCGAGGACCGGCTCTACGGCTGGGGCGAGGAGGTGGAGAGCAACGCCGTGGAGGTCTACGTCCACGGCCTGCGCCGCAAGCTCGGCGCCGATGCGATCCGCACGCTGCGCGGCGTGGGCTACTTCATCCCGGCATAGCGCATGCTCGCGGCGTCCTCGAGGGGTCCATGAGGCATCCTTAAGGCTCGATTAAGTCCCCGGAGTCAGATTCTCAGTCGATGAGCTCGATCCGCACGCGCCTGCTGCTCGCGTTGCTCGGCCTCGTGGCCGTGATCTCGCTGCTGGCCGGCGTACTGACCTACCGGCGTGTGCTCGCCGAGACCTCCGCGCTGTTCGACTACCAGCTGCGCCAGATGGCGCTGTCGCTGGAGAATCAGGTGCCTCTCGCGCCCCGTCTGGAGCTGCCGCCGACCGGCACCGACTTCGTCGTGGAGATCTGGGATCTGTTCGGTCGGGTGGAATATCTGTCGCGCCCGGGGTTGCCGACCATCGATCGGCCGTACGTGGGCTACGCGAACGTGACGCTGCAGGGGCAGCGCTGGCGCGTCTACGGACTGCAGAGCTTCGATGGCGTGATCCAGGTCGCGCAGCCGCTGCGCGTGCGAGCGGCGCTGGCGCGCGCTGCGGCGCTGCGCGTGGTGATCCCGCTGCTGGTGCTGCTGCCGTTGCTGGCCGCCGCCATGGCGTGGGTGGTGGGCGAGAGTCTTGCGCCGCTGCGTCGCGTCGCGGCGGAGGTGCAGCGCCGCGACGTGCACAGCCTTGCGCCGGTTGCCGCCGCGCACCTGCCCGAGGAGATCGCACCGCTGGTCGATCAGCTGAACCGGCTGCTCGGGCGTGTGGATGCCGCCTTGGCCACGCAACGCGCGTTTATCGCGGATGCGGCGCACGAGCTGCGCTCGCCGCTCACGGCCGTGCGGCTGCAGCTGCAGCTGCTGGATCGCGCCCCGGACGCGGCCGCACGCGCCCAGGCCCGCGCCGAGCTCGGCGCGGCCGTCGAGCGCGCCATCCACCTGGTGGCCCAGCTGCTGGCGCTGGCGCGCAACGAGCCGCGCGACGTGCCCTCCGAGGCACGGGCTGCCGTGTCGCTGCGGGAGGTGGCCGCCGAGGCGCTGGCGGAAATGCACTCACTGGCGGTGGCGCGCCGCATCGAGCTGTCCCTGGAGGCCGCGCCGAGCGCCTCCGCGCCGAGCGCCTCCACACCGAGCGCCGCCGCGCCAGCGGCCGGCGCAGTGCATCCTGCTGGCGACACCGTGCTCGCGGATCGCGAGGCGCTGCGCACCCTGGTGCGCAACCTCGTGGACAATGCCGTGCGCTACACACCCGCGGGCGGCCGAGTGCAGGTGTCGATCGGCAGCGGCGCCGGCCACGCCGCCAGCGCCGGCCACGCTGCCAGCGCCGGCCACGCGGCAGGGCCGTGGCTGGAGGTGATCGACACCGGTCCGGGCATCCCGCCAGCCGAGCGCGCGCGGGCCTTCGACCGCTTCCATCGGCGTGCCTCGACCGCGGAGGGTGGCTGTGGCCTCGGTCTGGCGATCGTCAAGGCCGTCGCCGATCGGCACGGCGCGAGCGTGACCCTGGGTGATGCGCCGGCCGGCGGGTTGCGCGTGACGGTGTCCTTTGCGAGCGCCGCCGCCGCGGGTTCGCAGCATCCCGAGCGAGCGGCACGGCAGGTGGCGCCGCCTGGCGAGCCGGTCGCGCCTTAAGGTTAATGGCACTGACTTAAGCGGATAACCGATGACGATGCTGACGTATCTGCCGGCGTGCCCGAGCTCGCGGTATCTT
>DATJSD010000007.1:0-55984 GCA_035504335.1 Steroidobacteraceae bacterium
CTGAAGGGCCTGACGCAGCACAACCGCCTCGGCATCTTCTGGCACCGCGCGGCGCCGATCCAGGTGAGCTACCTCGGCTTTCCGGGCACGACCGCCGCACCGTTCATGGATTACCTCGTCGCCGATCGGACGCTCATTCCAGCGCACAGCCGGGCTCACTACGCCGAGAAAATCATCTACCTGCCGGACAGCTACCAGGCCAATGACCGGCAGCGGCCGATCGCCGAGCGAACCCCCTCCCGATCGCAGCTGCAGCTGCCCGAGACGGCCGTGGTGTTCTGCGGCTTCAACGCTCCCTACAAGATCACTCCCGAGACGTTTGCCGGCTGGATGCGCATCCTGCAGGCGGCTCCGGGCAGCGTCCTGTGGCTGCTGAGCGATGACCCCGCGGGGGCGGCGCTGCTGCGCCGGGAAGCCGAGGCCCGCAGCGTGCACCCTGAACGGCTGGTATTCGCCGGCCGCGTTGCGATGCCCGAGCACCTCGCCCGGCTGCGCGCCGCGGACCTGTTCCTCGACACATTTCCATGCAACGCACACACCAGCGCGAGCGATGCCCTCTGGGCCGGATTGCCGCTGCTGACACGCCTGGGGCAATCCTTTGCCGCACGGGTCGGGGCGAGCCTGCTCGCGGCGATCGGGCTGCCGGAGCTGGTGACCTCGACTGCCGAGCAGTATGAGACGACGGCGATCGAACTGGCGCGCCACCCCGAGCGATTGGCACGGCTGCGGCAGCGCCTGCAGCTGAACCGCGCGAGCGGCGCGCTGTTCGACAGCCGGCGCTTCACGCAGCAGCTCGAGGACGCCTACGCGCAGGTCCACGAGCGGCACCAGCGCGGTCTGCCGTGCGAGGACGTGTTTGTCGGCTCCCGGGAGCTCACCGAGGCCCGGACCCGGGCGTGATCGGCCCAGCGGGCGAGTCGCCGACGATCAGGTCGGTGGCGCGCTCACCGCGCAGGTGGCGCGCATGCATGGCCAGGTACGCCCGCTCCAGGCCGCGACAACGGCCATGCGTGTCGAACAGCGCACAGCTGCCGCGGCGCTCCAGTAGCCGCGCGCGCAGGCACGCCAGCTCCCCGGGCGCCCCCGCCAGCTGCAGCGCGCGTTGCTCGTATTCCGCCAGACTGTGGGTCACCAGCTCAGGCAGGCCGGCCGCGTGCAGGAGGCTGCCGGCCATGCGCCCCGCAAAGGTCTCGCCGCTGCAGGTCAGCACGGGCAGGCCGGCCCACAGTGCATCGCTCGCCGTCGTGCCGGCATTGAAGGGCAGGGTATCCAGAAACAGGTCCGCGAGCCGCAGCCGCGCCAGGTGCTGCTCGTAGGGCAGTCGCCCGGCAAATACCAGGCGTGTCGGCTCGATTCCCCGCCCCTGCAGCTCACGCCGCAGGTTGGCGCGTGCCGGCTCGGACTCGGCCAGCAGCCACAGCAGCGCTCGCGGCTGTGCCTGCAGCAGCCGGCACCAGAGTGCGAACATCTGCGGATTGAGCTTGAAGGTATTGTTGAAGCAGCAGTAGACGAAGGCCTCCTCCGCAAGTCCGAGCGCCGCGCGGCTCAGGGGCTGCGCATCGATCGGGCGGCGATCATCGTTGGCTTGAAAGCAATCGGGCAGATACGCAATGGCTTCGGTGCAGCTCGCGCGAAAAGCCGGCGTGACCACATAGCGATCGGCCAGCAGATAGTCGACGTAAGGGGCTGCGAGCGTGCCTGGATATCCAAGATAGCTCGCCTGCACCGGTGCGATCCTGCTCGCCAGGATTCGCAGCCGTTGACCGACCGTCAGCCCCATCAGGTCGATGGCGATGTCCACCCGCAGCTCACGCAGCAGTGCCACCGCCTCCCGATCCGCGAGGCGCGAGACGTCGATGAAGCGGTCGAAGGCCGCGTGCACCCGCCTGCCGAACGGACCATCGGACGGGGGCGCATAGGAGATCCCCAGCACCTCGAAGCGCTCGCGATCGTGCTGCTCGAACACACCCACCATCAGATACGACAGCGCATGCTCGCGCAGGTCGCCCGAAAGGTACCCGATACGCAGTCTTCCGCCGTGTTCCGGCGCGCCGCTGGGCCGCTGCGGGGCACGCGGCGCCGCGCCCGGCGGCGCCGCGCCCGGCGGCGCCGGGGCCACGGGTTGCACCTCGGCGCTCCAGGCCTGAGCGACCTGGCGCTGCAGGGCCGCGCAGTCCGCGATCGCCAGCAGCGGGAAGGGCAGTGTGGCTCTCGGGGAGCGCCTGATCGCCGCCATGAGCGACGCCAGGTGGGTGGGCAGGTCGCGCCACTCGCACAGCTGCAGTCGCGTGTAGAGCCACACGCCCTGCAGCCCCGGAAGTCCGGGATCGAGCGCCAGCGCCCGCTCATAGCTCTGCAGGGCTTCCTCGTAGCGACGCAGATCCCGCAGCAGGTTGCCCCGATTGCTGTAGGCCGCGGCGAAGTCGGCCTTGAGCTGCAGCGCGCGGTCGTAGCTGACGAGCGCTTCCTCGAGGCGGCCGAGGTCGCGCAGCGCATTACCTCGATCATTGCTGGCTTCCGGATAGCTCTCCCGCAGGCGCAGCGCCTGCTCGAAGCTGGCCAATGCCTCATCCTGGCGGCCCAGCTCCCGCAGCGTCAGGCCACGATTGTAATGGGCGGTGGCAAGCCGGGGATTGATGCGCAGCGCCTGCTCGTAGCCGGCGAGCGCCGCCTCGAATCGCCGCAGCATGTGCAGCACCGCAGCACGTCCGTTGTGCGCTTCGGCGTGCTGCGCCCCGATGCTCAAGGCGCGCTCGTAGGCGGCCAGAGCCTCATCGAGCCGCCCGCACACTCGCAGTCCATTGCCGTAGTTCACCAGCACGTTCGGGCTGTCGGGCCGCAGGCGTGCCGCGCGGGCGAACAGCTCGACGGCCTCCGCATGACGTGCGCCTCGAGTCGCGATGACCCCAAGCAGACTCAGCGCCTGGATATCCTGCGCGTCCATGCCCAGGAGCTGCCGGCACAGCTGCTCGGCCTGCATCAGCGCACCCGCCGCGTAAAGCGCCTGCGCCTGCTGCAGGCTCGCGCGGCCTTCGTGGGCGGCGGCTACCACGGGACACGCCCGAAGCGGGCCGTGAGCTGGCGGATCTCGGTCTGCGAAGCCTGCCTGCGAGCCGGCTCGGTCTCGATCTGGTGCATTCCCGATCCGGTGTGTACCAGACGCACGATGAGCGGCACCGGTGACACGTGTCGCAGCAGACGTACGCGCCCGCCGCCGTAGACCACCACGTTGGCGAGCCAGGGCCGAATGCGCGCCGCCATCGCCACATCGGCCGGCGAGGTCGCCTCGGCGAGATGCACTCGGTCGATCGGGCTCGAGCCGAGTCGGCCCAACCACTCGTTGTCCAGATGGCAGCGATACTCCGGATTGAACTCGCCGACGCGAGCCCAGGTATCGCGGCTCATGACCCAGCCCGACGGCGTCGGGAAGTCGTTGATGCGCACGATGCGCCCGGCGACGTCGATCTCGAGCTGTGTGCCGGACACGAACCCCGCGTGCTCCAGGCAGCGCAGCGAGGTGGCCAGATGCGTCGGCTGCCAGCGGTCGTCGTCCTCCAGGATCGCCACGTAATCCGCGTCCAGCAGCGCCGCGGTGGCGTTGAGCGCCGCGGCCTGCGACCCGTGTGCGGCATTCGCCGCCCGTACCGGCACGTCGAACACCCCGATGTCCGGCAGCCGCGCACCCGGATCCAGCCCGATCAGCACCTCGATGCTCACGCTTTCACGGGCCGTCTGCACGCAAACGGACTGAATCGCGCGCTTCAGGAAGCTCGCCTGCTCGGGCTGGCTGCGCGATGGGATCATGACATGCAGCCGCCGCATCAGCTTGATCCGCCCGTCGCGCAGTCTGTGGCCTGCGCGAGCGTGTCGATGGCTGGGATGCTCAGATCAGACGGCTCCTCGCCGCGCTGGCTGCGCGCCCACATGATCCGGTAGGCCGCCTCCAGGTGTCGGCGATAGCGGTCGGTGTCGAACAGCGCCTGAGCCTGCCGCTGCTCGAGCAGCCTGCGGCGAAGCTCCCCGAGCGTCCCCGGCGCCGAGGCGAGCTCGAAGGCACGCGCCTCGTAGGACTGCAGGTCGCTCGTGATCAACTCCGGCAGACCCACGGCCTTCAGCAGGCTGCCGGCGACTCGGCCGGGAAACGCGCGCCCCGTGCAGGTCAGCACCGGCAAGCCGGCCCACAGCGCGTCGCTGGCCGTGGTGTGAGCGTTGTAGGGCAGTGTGTCCAGGAACAGGTCCGCAAGCGCGTGCCGGGCGAGGTGCTCGGCATGCGCTACGCGCGGCGCGAATACCAGTCGCTCGGGGGCGACTCCGCGACGCAGCGCCTCGGCACGCAGGTTATCGGCCGCGGCGTCGTTGCTTCGGTAGAGCCAAAGGACACTGCCTTCCAGGCGCCCCAGCAGCCGCATCCACACATCGAAGACCAGCGGGGTGATCTTGAAGCTGGCATTGAAGCTGCAGAACACGAAGGCGCCCGGCGGCAGCCCCACCTCGGCACGCGTGGGCACGCGGCTGGCGATGGGCCGGCGATCATCGGTCGGCTGATAGCTGTCCGGCAGGTACACGACGCGCTCGCTGTAGTGACGGCGGTCCTCGGGCGGCAGCACGTGGCTGTCGGCGATGATGTAGTCCACGTGCGCGCCACCCAGGGTGCCCGGATAGCCGAGAAAATTGACCTGCACGGGCGCAGCGCGCTGCGCCAGCAGGCCGGGACGTGCGCCGGTCACGTAGCCGCTCAGATCGATGAGAATGTCGACGCCGCGGCGGCGGACCAGATCCGCGACCGCAGCATCATCCAGCTGATCGATCGGGAGAAAATGATCGAATGCTCGCTCGATGCGCCGGCGCACCTCACTGCCATCATCGCCGCTTCCCGACAACGCCGTGAGCTCGAAGCCATTGCGATCGTGCCTTTCGAGCAGCCCCGCAATCAGATGCGCGGTGGCATGATCACGAAAATCGGCCGATAGATACGCCAGCGAGATCTTCGCTCCTGCCGGCCGCGCCGGCCGCGGCGCGGCCGGCAGCGGTGCAGCGATCGCCGGATGACGGTCGGCCAGATAGATGCGCGCGCACCGCTGGTGAGTCCGCGGGTCATCGGAGAGGGCCAGCAGCTCGAGGGGCAGGCAGATGCGCCTGCCCGCCGCGATGCCCGCGTCGATCACGGATGCAGCCTGCCCGAAGTCGCTCCAGTCGCAGCAGAGCAGGCGGGTATAGGCAAGCTTGCCCGCCGCGTAGGGATGTTCGGGTGCCAACGCCAGCGTCTTCTGCAGGCTTTCGATGGCTTGCCGCGGTCGACCCAGATAGCACAGAGCCGCCGCATGATTGGCGTGCACTCCGGCGTGGTCGCCCGCCAGCGCGAGCGCGCGCTCGAAGGTCGCTGCGGCCCTGCCCGCCTGTCCGAGCGCCAGCAATGCCATGCCCAGGATGTAGTGGGCGTGCGCGTCCTCGGGCGCCAGTCGCAGCGCCTGCTCGCAGCTCAGCACGGCTTCCCCGGCCCGGTTCAGCTCGAGCAGGGCGGTAGCCCGGCCGCGATGGCCATCGGCGCAGCGCGCATCCCGACGCAACGCCTCCCCGAAACTGAGCAGCGCCGCCGCGGCGCGCCTGAGCTCCAGCAGCAGCTGACCGCGGCGGATCCACGCCTCCGGATCCGAGGCGCGCAGCTCGATGGCGCGCGCGTTACTCGACAGCGCCTCCTCGAGTCGGCCCAGCGCGCGCAGCGCCATTGCGCGTTGGTCATGGGCCTCCGACAGGCTCGGGTCCAGCTGCAGCGCATGCTCGAGCTGCGCCAGCGCCCGCTCGGGTTGCCGCAGCTGCAGACAGATCCTCGCAAGGTTCACCCGCGCGAGCGGTTGGCGGGCATCGAGCCGCAGCGCCCGGTTGATCAGCGCGTGCGCGGATTCGAAATTGCCCTTCTGGGCTTCGATGACGCCCAGCAGGTGCAGAGCGTCCACGTTGCCGGGCAGCTCGCGCAGAATCTGCCGGTAGAGACTCTCGGCGCCGGCCCGATCGCCCCGCTGGTGCAGTTGCACGGCCCACTGCAGCCGTTGCCGCGGCGAGCCCGGCCCGGCCGCGTGCACCCCTGTGGCGCCGGGCATTGCGACTTTGCTCATATGGATGCTCGAGGCAGTAGGCGATCGCGCCGCAAACGTCCTGCTGTTGCCTGCGGTTCCGTAGACAAAGTCTAACCCTTCACCGATGCGGCAAGCCCTTCTTTGCGCGCGAAGCGCTGAGGAGGCCGCGGCTCTCGGGCGTCACCGTGCTGTAAGACGCGCTGGGTATGCTGGGAAACTTTTTTGCGGCGATCGACGAGCTGCCGGCGGGGAGCCGGCCCGGATCAGCTCTGCTGACCCACCGCTGCGAGGTGCGCCTTCAGAAAGAAACTCTCGAACTCCTGCACCGCACGCCGGTCCTCGAACAGTACCTGGCTTCGCTCCGCGATACGCGCCTGCAGCGCCTGACGCAGATCCGGCTGTGCCGCCAACTGCACGGCCCGGGCCGCATAATCCTCCGCGTCGCGCGCGATCACCCCTTCGTCCATTCCCATCCTGCGATACATGGCCTGCGTGAAACGGCCGCGCTGCAGACCCGTGGGCAGGGTCACGACCGGAGTACCGACGGCCAGGGCGTCGATCGAGGTGTTCATGCCGTTGAAATGCAGCGTATCGAGCACCACGTCGGCGACCCTCAGCAGCTGCAGGTAGCGTGTGTAGGGCTGCCGCGGCAGAAACACGATCCGCTCGGCGAGCTCGCCCATGCTGCGACGAAAGCGCCGCTCCAGCAGCACGCTCCACTGGGCGCAGTGGCCCGAGAACAGCACGACGCGGCCCGCGCCGTCGCGCTCGAGGATGCGCCTGATCAGTCCGTCGAAGTCCGGGTGCAGCTTGAAGAGCGTCTGTGGGCAGACATAGAGATGCGCGTTCCCCGGCAGCCCCAGCTCCGCGCGCGTCGGCCACTGCTGCGGCAGTGGTGGACGGAAGTAGTACGCCAGGGTGGCTAGATCATGCAACTCGACCAGCCGCTCGCTGTAGTGCGCGTGCGCGCCGGCTGGTTCATACAGATCATTGGAGACGTAATAGTCCATGCTCGGAATGCCGGTGGTGTCGGGATGTCCGTACGACACACACTGCACTTTCGCGAGACGCGCGAAGGCCAGCAGGTACGAAAACGGCTCCATGCCGATGTCCTGGTAGAACAGTACGTCGAGCTCGAGTGCCGCGATGTGCTCGCGCGCCGCGAGCAGCGTATCGGGCAGGCCGATCCAGTGGTCGCAGTGCGCCTGGATCCAGCGGGCCGTGTCGTCCCGTGTCACCGGCGGCAGGTTCAGAACGTACACCTCGAAGCACTCGCGGTTGAGCTCTGCGATCAGCCCGCGGGCTACCCTGCCGATGCTGTGGCTGCGCAGGAAGCGTGAGATGAATCCGACGCGGATGCGGCCGGCGCGACGTCGATTGGCGCGACAATGCGCGGCCTGCCACTCCAGGTGTGGCGCCGCAAGCGCAAAGGCGCGCGCGAGCTTGCCGTTCAGAGCCCGATTGCACTGCCCGTGATAGGCGAGATAGAACGTCGGCAGATCCGCCTTGTTCAGCGGATCTTCGATATGTGGAGGCTCCGCCAGCAGCCGGTCCAACCCCGCCTCGAAGCGCGCGCGCGCCGCCACGATCGCCGTCGTGGAGTCGTGGATGGCCTCCGTGAGCAGCTGCAGGCGCATGCCGATGCCGTCCTGAGGCCGCAGGCGATGCGCCTGCCCCAGGTGTTCGCGCGCGCGCTCGACCAGGCCGAGGCTGGCGGCGAGCTTGCCGGCGTTGTGGGCGGCGGCGAACCCGTCGGGCTCGAGGCGTGCGGCGAGCGATTGGTGCGCGAGCGCCTCTTCGGTCCGCCCCAGGTCCTGCAGCAGGTTGCCGAGTCGATGGTGCACCTGCGCTGCCGCCGGCGTCAGGCGCAGCACAGCGATGAATCGCTCCAGTGCCACTGGCAACTGGCCCGCAGACTGCAGCCGCTCCGCCTCCTGGAAAAGCTGCCGGGCGAGTGCGTGCGCGTTTACGGCCGGCTGTGGGCAGCGGCGCTCCAGTGCGGCCTGCAGCGTCGCCCGGGCGTCCGCGTCGAGGGGGCGGACCGCGAGCACTCCCCGACAGATGCGCGCCGCCTCCTCGAACAGTCCGACAGCGAGCAGCGCGCGCGCGCGCGCCAGCTGCACTTGCGGATCATCGGCGGCCAGCTCGGCGGCCATCTCGAAGTGTGACAGGGCCTGCGCGACGTCCCCGCCGCCCTGCAGCGCCTCCGCCAGCTCCAATCGGTAGTGCACACGGCCGGGCGCAAACTGCGTCGCAGCCGCTGCGAATGCCGCGGCTTCTCTGAGCTGATGAAACCGCAGCGTCAGCAGCGCGGCCTCGTGCCACAGCCGTGCATTCGTCGGCTCGCGCGCGGTCAGCGCCCGCAGCAGCAGCAGGGCCTGCGACGCGTTCCCGGCGCGCAGTGCCTCCTCGGCCTGGCATAGCACCGCGGCTTCTGCCCCGAGCGGCCCGCTCGCGAGTGGCGCGATGCTCTGCGCCTCATGGCCTGACATTCGTCGAGACGCCTCCCACGCAGGCCCTTGAACAGAATGTTCAAATATAACCCACAGATGTCATACGTCGCGGCTCCCACTCGAACCGCTCTCGACATGGCTGACGGTTGCAGCATTACTGTAGCAATAGCGGGCTATAAGTGACCAATCGGATGCGAAGCGGGGCGGGGCGGGGCGGGACGCGCGCGTTGCCCATCGCCTGCAGCGCATCTATCCCAAACCAACCTGCGAAGTTCCCACATGGCTCACATTCCTGGATCGCCTCGCCGTCGTTCTCCGATCGCCGCGCTGGCTGCGGTGATGGCCCCGATCGCCTGGGTTGCGGCCGGCGCCGCCTGCCTGGGGGCCGAGCTCCCATCGTCTGCACCTTCCGATCAGACGGTGCTTGCCACCATCGGCAGCTCCTCCATCACCCAAGCCGAGGTGATCAAGCAGGATCCCGCAGCGTTCGCGAAGCAACAGCAGCAATACGAGCGCGAGATGCGGCAGCTGCAGGCGAACTTCGCGCAGGCGCGGCACGACCTGTTGCAGCAGAAGCTCGATGATCTGTTGAACCAGCGCGCCCTCGAGCTCGAGGCGACGCAGCGGCGGATCTCGACCGAAGCGGTGCTGCAGGATGTCACGGTGCCCGCGGTCACGGATGCGGACGTGCGCGCCTTCTATGAAGAGAACAAGGCACGTACCACGCTCAGCTTCGAGCAGCTCGCACCCCGCATTCGCGAGTACCTGGCGGTGCAGAACAATGCGCAGGCCACCCGGGATTTTTATCGGCGCCTGCGCACCAAGTTCGCGATCCGCTCGCGGCTGCCGCCCTATCGGGTGGCCGTCGCGGCGAGCGGCCCGGTGCGGGGCAGCGCTGATGCGCCCGTGACGATCATCGAATTCGGCGACTTCCAGTGCCCGTACTGCCGCGAGGCGGAAGCGACCCTCAAGGTGGTGCTCGCCAAATACCCGCGCGAAGTGCGCCTGGTGTTTCGCGAGCTGCCGCTCACGCAGCTGCATCCCGACGCCATGGTGGCCGCCGAGGCGGGCATCTGCGCCGATCAGCAGGGGAAATTCTGGCCCATGCATGACGCGATGTACGCCAACCAGAGCGCCCTGAGCCTCGAGGGCCTGCTGAACACCGCCAAGGAGCTGGGACTCGACCCGAAGCGTCTTGCCGCGTGCATGTCCGAGCCCGCGACCCGGCAGCGCATCCAAACCGACATGGACGCCGCGCAGGATCTGGGGATCGGCGGAACGCCGTACTTCTTCGTCGACGGTCGGCCGATCAGCGGCAGCGTACCGCCCGAGAAGTTCGAGAGTGTCGTCTCCGAGGAGCTCGAACGACTCGGGGATCACGTCGCGGGGGATTCCACCCCCGAGCCGTCACGGGGATGAGTCGACTCGCGGACTGCGATCGTCAGGGAGCCGCTATCCAGCGTTCGCATCGACGGATTGCACGATGTCGCAGGCCGCCCAGCAGCTGGAAGCGTCGAGACCCCGCGGTGACGCGCGCCGCATCCTGATCGTGGAGCGCGACCCGGACTCCGAACGAACCCTGCAGGGGGCGCTGGTGCGGGCCGGGTTCTCGGTCACGACCCTGTTCAGCGGTGAGGACGTGCTGGATGCCATCGACCGCGACCGCCCGCATCTGATCATGCTGGACTGGGAGTATCCGGGGATCGTCGCCTCGCGTCTGATCGGGCACCTCAATGGCGAGTTGCCCTCGGAGCGAGCGCGCCTGATGGCGCTGTCGCTGTTCTCGAGCGAGCACCACATCGTCTCCGGGTTCGAGCTGGGCCTGGATGACTACGTCGTGCGCCCCTATTCGCTGCCGGTCCTGGTGGCACGCGTGCGGGCGGTTCTGCGGCCCACGCGCATCCGCTCCAACCGGGGCGAGTGGGTGGAGTTCGAGAAGCTGCGGATGGATTTGTCTGACCTGCGCCTGATGGTGGGGGAGCACATCGTGCCCCTGCGGCCGATGGAGTTCGGCTTGCTGGCGTTTTTGATGCATCACCCGGAGCGGGTCTTCACGCGCGAACAGCTGCTCGCACGTGTCTGGGGACGCAGCAGCACGGTTGATGCGCGCGCCGTAGATGTGAACATCCAGCGCACACGCAAGGCGCTGGCGCGCCATGGCTGCGGGGAGTACCTGCAGACCGTGCGGGCATTCGGTTACCGGCTGGCCGCAGTTCGCTCTTAATTGCCGTCACCGATCTGTCATACGCTGCGGTAACAATGCGAGCAGCCGAGGCAGCTGGTGCGTCGCGCCAGCGACACAAGGCTGCACATAGATAAGACACCTTCGCGGGATCCCTATGAGCACTTCGTCGCGCCGTTCGATCCGGCTGCTGCTCGGCCCTTTGAGCACTGCAGCACTCCTCATGGCAGCCACTTCCGGCGCCTTCGCCGCCGGCGCGTCCACGCCTGCGGACAGCAGCGTGGTCGCGCAGGCCGGTTCCATCAGGCTGGACGGTTCGGACGTACGCGCGCTGGTAGCGAGTCTGCCGGCTCAGACACGCACCGCCGTGCGCACGAGCCTCAGCTCGCTGGAGCAGGTCGTGCAGGGCGACCTGGTGCGACGCGCCGTGCTGCAGGATGCCGAAGCCAGCGGCTTCGATCGGCTTCCCGGCACCGTCTCGCAGCTGAATCAGGTGCGCGATGAGGCGCTGGTCAATCTGTGGATCGCCAGCAAGGCAGTGGTGCCCGCCGACTACCCGAGCGAGTCGGAGCTGCAGGCGGCATACGCGGCGAATCAGCAGGCCCTGGCTTCTCCGACCGAGTACCGCGTCGCGCAGATCTTCATCGCGGCACCCGATGGCGGCGATCCCGCCAAACTGGCAGCGGCCCTGCGCAAGGCCGCCGACGTTGCCGCCAGGATCAATGCCGGTGATTTCAGTCAGCTGGCGGAACAGCAGTCGGAGGACCCGCAGAGTGCCGCCCAGGGTGGCGATCTGGGCTACCTCCCCGAGAACCGCATCATGCCGGACATCCTGGCGGCGGTGCGCCGCCTGAGTCCCGGTCAGGTTGTCGGTCCGGTCAAGACGGCACAGGGTCTGCGATTTCTGAAACTGCTGGAGAAACGGCCCGGCACCGTCCCCACGCTCGCGCAGGTGCACGATCAGCTGGTGAGCGCGCTGCGCCGCCGGCGGGCGGCCCAGCTGCAGCAGGCGTATCTGTTGAATTACCGGACCAAGCTGGCCGTCGCCGTCAATCAGATCGAGCTGGCCAAGCTGCAACAGACCCTGCCGCGGTAGCCGCTGCTGTTGGCGCGGACCGGAGTCGAGGCGACGGGGACGGCGGCATGCCCAGCGATCGCCACCCGCCACCGTCCCGCGCGCTCGCTGTGGCTCTGGCGGGGCTGGTGGCGCTCATTGGCGGGCGATCGATGCCCGTTCATGCCCAGGGCGGCGCGCCGGTCGCCAATCCTGCCCCCTGGTTGATCACCGCGCCCATCGACGAGACACGACGCGTGCGCCTGAGCGGAAACGTACGTCCGGAGGCCAACGCGCACAATGACCGTGGGCGGGTGCCCGACGCGCTGTCTTTGCGGCACATGCAGCTGCTGCTCAGACGACCGGTCGCGCGTGAGCTGGCCCTGCAGCAGTACCTGCATGACCTGCAGGATCGCACCTCGCCGAGTTTTCACCGCTGGCTGAACCCGGCGCAGCTGGCCCAGAGCTACGGTCCCTCGATGCATGACCTGCGGGCCATCTCGGGGTGGCTGCAGCAGCAGGGCTTTACCGTCAACAGTGCCTCGCAGAGCAGCCTGATCATCGACTTCTCGGGAACCGCCGGCCAGGTGCGCAGCGCCTTTCGCACCGAGATCCACTCTCTGGCGGTCAACGGCCGGCGCCACATCGCCAACATGAGCGACCCACAGATCCCCGCCGCGCTCGCGCCGCTCGTGGTCGGCATCGTCTCGCTGAATGATTTTCGTCCCTATCCGCTGCACCGGCCGCGCGCGCAGTACACCCTGTCTTCCGGCCAGACCCTGCTGTCACCGGCGGACCTGGCAACCCTCTACGACCTGCAACCCCTGTTCAGCGCGGGCGATGCCGGCCAGGGCCAGACCGTCGTCGTGCTCGAGGACACCGACGTTTACAGCAGCAGCGACTGGAGCACGTTTCGCAGCACCTTCGGGCTGGATGCCTATGGCACCGGCTCCCTCTCCCAGCAGCATCCGGCACGGCTCAGCGGTCGCAACAATTGCAGCGATCCGGGCGTCGGCTCGGGCGGCGTGGACGAAGAGGCCATCCTCGATGCGGAGTGGGCCAGCGCAGCCGCCCCGGGCGCGAGCATCGAGCTCGCCTCCTGCGCGGACACGAGCACCACCTTTGGTGGCCTGATCGCTCTGCAAAATCTGCTCGAGCAGAGCTCTCCCCCGGCCATCGTCAGCCTGAGCTACGGTGAGTGCGAGGCCGTCAATGGCGCAACCGCCAACGCCGCCTTCAGCAGCGCCTATCAGCAGGCGGACGCCGAAGGGGTCTCGGTGTTCGTCGCGGCGGGCGATGCTGGGGCGGCCGGCTGCGATGACCGGGCAAGCTACGCGACACACGGCACGGGAGTGAGCGGCCTCGCTTCCACGCCCTATGACGTGGCCGTGGGCGGCACGGACTTCGCCGACACCTACACTCACACCACCGCGAGCTACTGGAGCGCGAGCAACGGCCCCTATTACGGCTCGGCCCTCTCCTATATCCCGGAGGTTCCCTGGAATGACTCCTGTGCCGGAGCGCTGCTGTCCCAATACGAGGGCTACTCGAGCAGCTACGGCAGCAGCGGCTTCTGCAACAGCCCGGTCGGCAGCGCGCATTTCCTGACCACTACCGCAGGCAGCGGCGGCCCGAGCAGCTGCGCCAGCGGTATGCCGGCCACACCCGGTGTGGTCGGCGGCTCCTGCAGCGGCAGTCCCAAGCCCGGCTGGCAGGACGGGGTACCGGGGATTGCCGACGACGGCGTGCGCGATCTGCCGGATGTCTCGCTGTTCGCGGGCAACGGCCTGTGGGGCCACTACTACGTGGTGTGCTGGTCGGACACCGCGGCGGGCGGCGCGGCCTGCAGCGGCGCACCGAGCGGCTGGTCCGGCGCCGGAGGCACCTCCTTCGGTGCACCGATCCTGGCGGGCATTCAGGCGCTCGTGAACCAGCGCACCGGCGCGCGCCAGGGCAACCCCGATCCGGTCTACTACACGCTTGCGGCCAGCCAGTATGCGAGCGGACTCGACTGCAATTCGAGCGCTGGCAATGCGGTTGCGAGCGGCTGCGTGTTCTACAACGTCACGCTCGGCGACATGGATGTGGACTGTAACGGCTCCAATGACTGCTACCTGCCTTCGGGCAGCGTCGGGGTACTCACCACCGACGACGACACGCAGACGATCGCCTACGCGGCCGCCGGCGGCTGGAACTTCGCCACCGGACTAGGCTCGGTCAACGCCGGCAACCTCGCGAACTATTGGGACTCCTCGGACCTGTCGCTCATGGGCAGCGCCGGCGTGACGGGCAGCGGCGAGCTCTCCTACGCGCTGAGCGTCGGCAACAGCGGACCGCAGAACGCCGGCGGGGTGCTCGTCCGCGCCACCCTGCCGTCGGGCGTCGGCCTCGATGCCGGAGCCAGCAGCAGCGGCTGCACACAGTCGGGCGTGACGCTCAGCTGCAGCCTCGGTGGCCTCGCCGCGGGATCGACCGTTCCCGTGAGCATCGTGCTCGCACCCGGTACGGCACCCGTGGTCGGCGTGTCCTTCGCGGTGTCCTCGAGCGCCGTCGACCTCGATCCGAATAACGATCTGCTCACCATCGACCTTTCAGTCCCGGGCAACGGATCGGCGGCGGACGCTCCAATGCCGCCCTGGGCGGGCGTCTCGCTCGGCGCGCTGCTGCTGCTCATCGCCATGTCGAGGCAGCGCTCACGGGGTGCACGGCTCGAACGCTAGTGCGGGTGCCAGCGCTCGCGCCCGGCGGACCGGGGTGCAAGCGTGGAGGGCCAGCCCGACGTGGGCGCCGGCTGGCGCTGCGCGCGATGCGCGCGATGCGCCGCGCGGCTCCCAATGGCGGCGGCCAGCGCCACCGCACACAACGCCGCGGCCAGCGCGAGACCCACCCGGCCGCCCTCTTCCAGGAAATTCGACCAGCGCAACCACAGCGTCGTCGGTGATTCGCCCGCGAGCACGGCAGACGCGTAGGCAAACGGGGTCAGCAGCTGACAGACCGTCGTCGCTGCCTCCAGACCGAGGAACACCGGCAGGCCGGTGAGCAGCAGCGTCACTCGCCGACGCCGGGTCGGCGCGCTCCACGCGAGCAGCACGCTCCAGAAGATCACCGGCGACTGCACCAGCGCGGCGAGCTGCAGCTGGGAGACGAGTCGCGCCGCGGGCTGCGCATCATCGGCACGCCGGCGCACGGCGCCCTCCAGCTGCAGCACCGCACCCGGCGCGGATTGGCTGGTGATCCGCACGCGCTCGATCTGCCAGGGGTGCGCGAGGGCAATCGCGCGTGCCGCGAGCGCGTAGTAGGGGGCGGCGAGCCGGGCATAGGCTCGCGCGCCGCAGGCGCCGACGGCGAGCGCCGCGGCCACCAGCATCAGCCAGCGCCACTCACGTCGCATGCGACTGATGCGCCTGCGCCGCGGCGCCTGCCCCGGCGACCGCCACGCCGGACCAGTGCAGGAAGTAGCAGGACAGGATGATCACCGGAGCGAGCGGCATGATCAGCCCGTGCATGGCCTGCCAGCCCCCCGGGGCGTAGCGCAGCACCAGGTCAAGCGCCACGAGTCGCCCGATGCTCAGAGCGTATGCCAGCAGTCCCCCCAGCAGCAGACCCCGCAGTCTGTGCCACAGGCTCGCGGGAAACGCGCCGATGGCCGCGGCGAGCAGCAACAGCAGCTCGACCCCCTCGCAGCCGCGCGTCACGTTGAGGCGCGCCGCGCCCGACACGAGCGCGCGCCCGTGCAGCTCGACTGGCTCGTCCGGCGTGATGGCGTTGAGCACCTGAGCGGTCGGCACGATGACCAGGTCCACGACCATGACGCGCTCGAGCGCCGTCCCACGCGAGGCTTCGAAGGCGCCCGCCAGAATGGCAAAGAGCAGGATGAATATCAGGCCGAAGCGCAATGGCGGGGATGCATTCACCGACGTCGAACTCGCGATGGGCCCATTGCGGTGCCGGCGCCCTGGCCAGTGATCCCGCAGCCCCGAGAGCCGGCGCCTTGGGCGCAGCCGGGGCAGCGCTCAGCGCGAAGTGAGCAACAAGGGAAAATCCGCGAACGCATCCCGCACGCGCTTGTCCACCAGGACATACGTCAGAAAGTATAGATCGAGCCCCGCGGCGCACAGTGACGGCAGGGTCTGGTCATTCATCTCGCCGGCGCGCACCGCCGGAATCACCAGCAGTGTACAGTCGATGAGCGCCGACAGCGCGAGCAGCACGCGGCCGTGAGCCCAGACCCACCGCACCGGCTTGGAGGCATTCGGCAGGCGGCGGCACATGGCATACAGCACGGCGGCGGCGATCAGGGACGGAAACAGCGTCTCTACGCTCCACAGACCCTGCAGCACGTTGGCGGCGGCCGCATTCATGCCGGCGACGGAGCCGATCCCCTTGGCCAGCGGTAGCGTGATCGCCCTGGACAGGTACAGGGCCACCACCCACAGCAGCAGCGGCGGCTTCAAACACAGGTTGTCGTCGTAGCTGGACAGCGCGTATCTGGGCATGGCGGCCTTCTCTGCTACATCATCCGGCCGGGCTCGACCGTGCGGTGCGCCCCGAGACCCGCGCGCGGGCCCGGCCAACGCCGCTGAGCGGGTGTGACGAGGTGCGCGCCTCAGGCCTCCACCGGCTGCGCCGCGCACGGCGCGCCCGCGCCCATCGCGAGCGTGGCTGCCAGCAGCGCCAGCCCGGCCGCCAGCATCCAGCCGGCCGGCGGCAGCGGTACGGGGCTGACGGCGAATGAACTGTAACCCGGGCTGGCCACATCGCCATCGCTCTCGCCGTACGCTTGGATCGCGCCATCCTCCCCAGCCGTGAGCAGCTCCCAATCTGCCCAATCGTCGGCGCCGATCGCCGACAGGCTGTCGGGAACCGCGGCCACACCGTCGGTCTTCGGCCCGCTGGTGCCGCTGCTGACGCCGTAGCCGCCGTACTGCAGCTCATCGACGACATCGCCATCCGGATCGAACAGGTAGATGGCGTCGGACTTGCCGAGATTATCCGTGCCGTCTTCCTCGACATATGGAACGCTGGAGGAGAGATCCCACGCCGAGTCGAAGGAGGACTGCGTCGCCTCGGCGAGAATCCCCGACTCGCCCGGCTGCAGGGTCCCGAGCCCGGACAGCGAATGCACGCCAGGGTCGTCGGTGCTGTCGTCCTCGCTCCAGCCGGACATGTCAACGGGAGTGGACCCGAGATTAGTGAACTGCACGAACTCGCCGGGGCTGTTCTCGTTCTTGTACATGTACTCGGTGATGCGTACGTCGGGCAGGCTGGAGGCGGTGGCCGCCGTCGCCGCTCCGGTCAATGCCACGCCACACAGCAGCGCGCGAAATATGCGCGTTCTCGTTTGCACAGCCGCACTCCCTGTTAGGCACACGACCCAGCCAGTATGTTCGAGATCGATATCACGCGGGTGACCTCCGGATGAAGGAACGACGACACGCCAATCGGCGGGCGCGGCCACGCACGGCGTACCGCGCCAGCGTAACGGGGATTTGTTGTCAAACGGTAAGCAAAGCGAAAACTCGGTGTTACACGCCGGCGGTGTAATCGGCTGCTGTTTTTCAGGACGCAGAAGGTCTCACACCGATGTTGACGAGCCGCAGATCCGCCCTCGCTCAGGGTGCGGTGACGATCGCCGCCGCCGCGGCGCTGACCCTCGGAAACCCGCACTCCGCGCGTGCCCAGACCGACTTCGGTTTCACTCCGGGTGACCTGGTCGTGAGCGTCGAAGGCGATGGCAGCGATACCGGCAGCTACGCCGACGGTCAGGCGTCACCGCTCACGCTGTACGAGTTCTCGCTCGGTGGCAGCACCTCGGCCAGCGAGGTGAGCTCCCTGGAGCTGCCACAGACCATGAGTGGAGACAATTACGCGATTTCCGGCGAATACGGCTCATCGTCCGAGGGCACCTTGCAGTTGTCCGGCAACGGGCAGTACCTGACCCTCATGGGCTACGGCATCAACGCCGACGCCTACAACAGCGCCTTCGATGTCGACGGCGGCGGTACCGCCCTGGCGCAGTCACCCAATACCGCGGTCGGGGGCGACAATGTCCCGCGGGTCATCGCGCTGATCGGGGCGGATGGCTCGGTCGACACCTCCACCGCCATCACGGGCGTGTTCAACGAGAACAACCCGCGCAGTGTCTACACCGAAAACGGCACTTCGTTCTATATTTCGGGGCAGGGCAACAAGGACGACACCGGTGGCGTCTTCTACGTCCCAGGCCTCGGGCCAACCTCCTCCGCGGTTCCCATCACCGGAGTGGATACCTACAGCAAGAGCAACGGCAACTACAATCAGGACACCCGCGACGTGCAGATCGTCAACGGCACGCTGACAGTCAGTGTCGACTCGACCGAGGGATCCGCCAGCAAGGGCTACAACATCGATCGCATCGGCACGCTGGGCACCTCCGGCACCCCGCCCACCACGACGCTGAATCAGCAGCCCACGGCGCTGCCGGGCATCGATGGGGCGATCACGCTGAACGGCAGCAATGGCAATTCGATAAACAACAGCACCGGCAGCGTGTACCTGAGCCCGGAGAACTTTTTCTACGCCAACGCCACCACGCTCTACGTGGCCGACTCCGGTGAGCCGAAGAACGGCAGCAGCAGCGGCACGGCGGGTGAGCAGAACCCGGGCGATGGGGGTCTGCAGAAGTGGAGTCTGGTCGACGGCAGCTGGCAGTTGGATTACACGCTGTCGACGGGCCTCAATCTGGTCTTGAACGACAATGATCAGGCCGAGTCCAAGGACGGCGTGAGCGGGTTGTACGGGCTGACCGGCGAGGTCGAGGGCAGTGACGTCGAGCTGTTCGCGACCAGCTACGTGCTTGGAGATACGGACCAGACCTATCTGTACGGGATCACCGACGATCTGAGCGATACCTCGGCATCTCAGGTCACCGGTGAGGTCTTCTCGACGCTCGCCCTCGCCCCGGCCGACGCGGACTTCAAGGGCGTGGCCTTTGCGCCCACGGCCGCCCCCGTGCCGCTGCCGCCGGCGCTGCCGATGCTGCTGGGTGGCCTCGGCCTGCTGGGACTGCTCGTACGGCGCGGCCGACCGCTCGTGCCGCGCTCGGCCGCAGCGCTCTGACGGCGCCCGACCCGCAGCGCGTCGCCGAGTCGTCACACCGCGATCATCGAGCTGCAATCCACGCGCCCTACGCTATTCCCGCCCGTCGTTGTACGGGATCTAGCCTCAGCACATGGCTGACGAGTACCTGGGGGATGCGTGCCGGAACACGTGGCGGTGGTGCCACCCGGCCGCATCCCCGGGGGCGCCGGTAGGGCGCCCGGCGCACCGCGCGTGTGCGCCCGAAGAGCGCCGGTCAGCGCCCCGGCGAGCCCGAGTCTTCGGCGCTGAGCTGCCGGGTCCGCCGATCAAGAGCCCATCCGGCGCTCACCCCTCACGGGCCCGAGCAGCCGAGCCGACTCATCTTATTGTCAACCGGCTGCGGGTGGCGGCGTTTCCGCGCTATAGTGCAAACGTAAGACTACTATTAGACGAGACTTCGACGGGGGGGATGCATGCGTTTGGACCTGACGGTCCGGAGCGCGGCTGTCGCGGCGATTGCATCGCTGGCGATGGCTGGCTGCGGCGGGGGCGGGGGCAGCAGCGGTTCAGGACAGAGCTACAGGGTTTCGGTGGCCGTCTCGGGCCTGTCCGGCACCCTGGTGGTCGCCATGGGCTCGGGCACTCTGACCTTCAACGCCGACGGCACCAGCTCCTTCAGCAGCCTGCTGCCCGCCGGCAGCACCTACGTCGTCACGGTGAGCACGCAGCCGGCCACCCAGTACTGCACGGTCAACAACGGCCCTGGCGTGGCCGATGCGGACGTCACGGCGGACGTCACCTGCAACGCCTCGCCCGGCGGGGTCTGGACCGGGCAGAGCCAGGACGGCAACGATACCTATGTTCTGATGGCCGACGAGCAGGGGGAATTCTGGCTGCTGGACACGGACAACGCGAACGGCAATCTCTACGCCTACGGCGGCAGCCTCAGTGTCAGCGGCAGCACCGGCGGCGCAGCCGTCTCCGGCACCGATTCCGGGGAGGCCCTGGAGGGGAGCTACGACGATCCGATGATGTCGCTCTTCGGCACCGGCACCCTGAGCGGCAGCGTCGATCCCCGCAACGCTCTGACCCTGACCAGCACCTTCACGACCTCGGCGGGCACGCAGCTGCAGACCCCCTCTCTGGGCACGCTCGCCTACGCCAGCTGGTATGCCCAGGGCTCCTCCTACAGCGATGTCGCGGGCGATTACACCGAGACGGCCACTGAACAGGATGGCACGACGCAGTATTCGGTCGCGTTTTCCATCACCAGCAGCGGCGAGCTCTATGGGCAGGACACGGCGTACTCCGGCTGCGTCGTCAGCGGCATCGTCGCCCCCATCGCCGCCGGCTACGACATGTACACGGTCGAGTACACCTATTCGAATTGCTCGCTCAAGCCCTATAACGAGCTGAACGGTCTCACCTACAACGGCATCGGCGCGCTCGCGCCCCCGAACTCGAATCTGAATTCCTCCGGGACCGCGCAGTTCATCACGGTGACGGCCGCTGAACTCACCACCGGCTACAACTACGCGACGCTGGTGCTGAGCGCGAATTGATCCACCCGGCGAGCCCCTGCCGGCGGAGAGCGGCAGGATGCGTGACGCAACGCCGCTTCAGCGCTTCATCGACTCGAAGAACTCGGTGTTCGCCTTGGTGTCCTTCATCTTGTCGAGCAGGAACTCGATCGCGGCGAGCTCGTCCATCGGGTGCAGGAGCTTGCGCAGGATCCACATCTTGGCGAGCTCGCCCGGATCGGTGATCAGCTCTTCCTTGCGCGTGCCGGAGCGGTTGATGTTCACGGCCGGGAACACGCGCTTCTCGGAGATGCGGCGGTCCAGGTGGATCTCGGAGTTACCGGTGCCCTTGAACTCCTCGTAGATGACATCGTCCATCTTCGAGCCGGTGTCGATCAGCGCGGTGGCGAGGATCGTCAGGCTGCCGCCTTCCTCGATGTTGCGCGCCGCGCCGAAGAAGCGCTTGGGACGCTGCAGCGCATTGGCATCCACGCCGCCGGTGAGCACCTTGCCCGAGGAGGGCACCACGGTGTTGTAGGCGCGCGCCAGGCGCGTGATCGAGTCGAGCAGGATCACCACGTCCTTCTTGTGCTCCACCAGGCGCTTGGCCTTCTCGATCACCATCTCGGCGACCTGCACGTGGCGCGCGGCCGGCTCATCGAAGGTGCTGGAGACCACCTCGCCCTTGACGGTGCGCTGCATCTCGGTGACCTCCTCGGGCCGCTCGTCGATCAGCAGCACGATGAGGTACACCTCCGGATGGTTGGCGGTGATCGAGGTGGCGATGTTCTGCAGCAGCATCGTCTTGCCGGCCTTGGGCGGGGAGACGATCAGGCCGCGCTGGCCCTTGCCGATCGGCGCCACCAGATCGATGGTGCGCGCGGTCAGATCCTCGGTGCTGCCGTTGCCGCGTTCGAGTTTCAGGCGCTTGGTCGGATGAAAGGGCGTGAGGTTCTCGAACAGCACCTTGTTGCGCGAGCTGTCCGGGGAGTCGAAGTTGATCTCCCCGACCTTCAGCAGCGCAAAGTACCGCTCCCCGTCCTTGGGCGGACGGATCAGCCCCGACACGGTATCGCCGGTGCGCAGGTTGAAGCGCCGGATCTGGCTCGGGCTCACGTAGATATCGTCGGGACCGGCGAGGTACGAGCCATCGGCCGAGCGCAGGAAGCCGAAGCCGTCCTGCAGGATCTCCAGCACCCCGTCGCCGTAGATGTCCTCGCCGTTTCTGGCGTGCGCCTTGAGGATCGAGAAGATGATGTCCTGCTTGCGCGAGCGGGCGAGGTTCTCCAGGCCCATGGACTCGGCCATCTTCACCAGCTCGTGAATGGGCTTGGACTTCAGCTCCGTGAGGTTCATGGAGCTGCGCGAGGCGGCCAGCTCCGCGGGACTGATGATTTCGGCGTCGTCGTCGGCGAGCGGCTCGAAATCCTGCATCATGTGCTCTTCGGGACGGCCGTTGCCGCGGTTGCCGTCGCGCGGGCCGTGGCGCTGCTGGCCCTTGTTGGGCCGGTTACGGCCCTGATTGCCCAGATAGCCTCTCATCGCGAAGCGCCTCGCGCCGCGCTCTCGTGCTGCGCGGCAGGTGGATCCAGGTGCTGATCCAGGAAGGTCGCGAGCTGCGACTTGGACAGCGCCCCCACCTTCTGCGCCTCGACGCTGCCGTTCTTGAACAGGATCAGCGTCGGGATGCCGCGAATGCCGAACTTCGGCGGCGTCTGCGGATTCTCATCGATGTTGAGCTTGGCGATGCGCAGCCGGTCGCGGTACTCGGAGGCGATCTCCTCCAGGATCGGCGCGATCATCTTGCACGGCGTACACCATTCGGCCCAGAAATCCAGCAGCACGGGCTTGTCCGCCTTCAGAACATCGTTGGCGAAGCTGGCATCCGAGGTATGCACAATGTGCTCGTTACTCACGCAGTGGGGCCTCCATCGGGGGAGCAGGCGGTAGGTCGGGGGGAACGGAATCGATATGGGGACGGATCGCGAATTTGCCAGATTGGGGTTTCAGATTCGGGAAACGGCGGAATCGGGGATTGCGCGGCGGGGCTGCTGCCGGAGCTGTTGCCGTGCCCTCAAGGGGCCACCCAACGGGTACACTAGTGCTGGTTTAGCCTTGGATTGCCTGCGTCGAGGTAGCTGGGCAGATGCGGACAGAACGACCGCTGGTTGCGCTATTTGTAGCCCTTTTCGAGCGGCTTTGCAAGGGTAACGCCCCATTCCTGACCGAGAACGAATTTTAATGAGTGACCAACATCTCAGTTCCATGGCCTTCGCCTCCCTGCCGCTCGCCGCCCCGGTGCGCCAGGGCATCGAGGACGCCGGCTTCATCTACTGCACACCGATTCAGGCGCAGACGCTGCCGCTGGCGCTGCAGGGCCGCGACGTCGCCGGACAGGCGCAGACCGGCACCGGCAAGACCGCCGCCTTCCTGGTGGCGCTGTTTCAGGCGCTGCTCGAGCGCCCCGCGCCCCCCACGCGCGCGCCAACCGCGATCCGCGCGCTGATCGTCGCGCCGACGCGCGAGCTCGCGGTGCAGATCCACCAGGATGCCACCGTGCTCGGCAAACATACCGGCCTGAAGCTCGCCGTGGTGTTCGGCGGCACCGACTACGAGAAGCAGCGCCGCACGCTGCAGGACGGGGTGGATCTGCTGGTCGGCACGCCCGGGCGCATCATCGACTACTTCAAGCAGCACGTGTTCGACCTGCGGCACGTGCAGGTGCTGGTGCTCGATGAGGCCGACCGCATGTTCGATCTGGGATTCATCGCCGATATCCGCTTCATCCTGCGCCGGCTGCCGCGCCCCGAGCAGCGCCAGTCGATGCTGTTCTCCGCAACGCTATCGCACCGCGTGCTCGAGCTCGCCTATGAGCACATGAACAATCCGGAGCTGGTGCGCATCGAGCCTGACAAGGTGACCATCGATCGCGTCCGCCAGGTCATCTACTTTCCGGCGATGGAGGAGAAGATCCCGCTGCTGATCGGGCTGCTGCGCGACACCGAGGCGCATCGCACGCTGGTGTTCGTCAACACGCGCCGCATGGCCGACCGGCTCGAGACCGTGCTGCACGCCAACGGCTTTCACGCCCAGGCGCTCTCGGGCGATGTGCCGCAGAAGAAGCGCCTGCAGTTTCTGCGGCAGTTCCACGAGGGCAAGCTCGCCGTGCTGATCGCCACCGACGTCGCCTCGCGCGGGCTGCACATTCCCGATGTCAGTCACGTGTTCAACTTCGATCTGCCGCAGGACGCTCCCGATTACGTGCACCGCATCGGGCGCACTGCACGCGCCGGCGCCGACGGCGATGCCATCAGCTTCGGCTGCGAGGAATATGCGATCTCGCTGCCCGACATCGAGGCGTATATCGGCCACAAGATCCCGGTCGCCGCCGTGACCCCGGAGCTGCTGGCCACCGTGCAGCGCCCGCCGCCCGAGGCGTTCGCCGCGGCCTCCGGCGCAGCCGCACGGCGCGGGGGCCCACGACGCGGCGGCCGCGGTGGCGGTGGCGGCGGCGGTGGTCGTGGCGGCCGCGGCGGCAGTGCTGGCCGCGGTGGCGGCGGGGCCGGCGCGGGCCGTGGCGGACGGTCCCGTCACGGCCACGGTGCGCACGGCGGCCACCGGCACTGAGCCCGGCACTAGCCGAGCACTAGCCCCACCCGGGCTGCAGCAGCTCACCGACCGCATCCACCGCGGCGAACTCCTGCTGCACTCGCGGCTGCACGGAGCTGTCGGGGCGGTGCACGGCGTACACCGTGCTGATGCCCGCGGCAGACGCAGCCCGCAACACCGGCAGGCTGTCATCGACGAACAGGCTGCGCTGCACGTTGAAAGCCTCGGCACGCGCGAGCCGCTCCCAGAAGCGCGCCTGCTCCTTGGGCGCGCCGAAGCGGTGGGAGCTGAAGGCCGCATCGAAATAGCTGATCACCTGGGTACGCGCGTCCTTGATCGCGAGCGTGGTCGGGTGAGCGTTGGTCAGCAGTACCAGGCGCTTGCCGAGCGCGCGCACCCGGCCGAGGAACTCGCGCGCTCCGGGCAGCCAGCGGATGCGATGCGCCTCGGCACGCTTGAGCGCGGCGATGTCCAGCTGCAGCTCGCGGCTCCAGTAGTCGATGCAGTACCACTCGAGCGTGCCCTCCCGGGCACGAAAGCGCGGCGCGAGCAGCTCCCGGGCCTGCTCGGGCTCGATCGAGCGAGCGCGCCCCCAGGCCGCCGGCACGCTCTCGCGCCAGAAGCGGCTGTCGAAGGCGAGGTCCAGCAGCGTGCCGTCGAGATCCAGCAGTACGGTGTCGACCCGAGTCCATGGCACCGGGCGGGGCGCGGGGCCCGGCTCGGGGCGCGGCGCGGGGCTGCGCTGCGCTGCGGTCGTGGCGTCGGACTGCGTACTCATCGCGGCGGGTATCATAGTGGTTGTGCAGAGGGGCGCATGAGCATCGAAGTCGCACAGCTGTCGAGCTGGCTGCCGGCCGTCATCGACATCGCGGTCGCGGCCGGCCGCGACATCCTGCGGGTCTACGAGGCGGAGGCAGGATTCGACGTCACGCTCAAGCAGGACCGCTCCCCGCTGACCGAGGCCGACCTGGCGGCACAGCGCACCATCGGCGCGGGCCTGGCGGCCCTGACCCCCGCGATCCACATGCTCGGCGAGGAGTCCGCGCCGGCCGCGTTCGAGCAGCGGCGCGGCTGGGCGACGCTGTGGCTGGTCGATCCGCTCGATGGCACTCGCGAGTTCGTCAAGCGCAACGGCGAATTCAGCGTCAACATCGCGCTCATCGATGGCGGCGAGGCCGTGCTGGGGGTGGTTTACGCGCCGGTGACCGGCGTGGCCTATGCCGCCGCGCGCGGCGGCGGGGCGTTCCGGCGCGCGCCGGACGGCTCGCGGCGGCCGCTGCACGTGTGCGGCCACGCACCGGCGACGCTGCGCGTGCTGGCCTCTCGTTCGCACGGGGATGCCGCGCTCGACCGGCTGCTCGCGCGGCTCGGGCCCATGCAGCGCATCAGTATCGGCAGCGCGCTGAAATTCGGGCTGCTCGCCGAGGGGCAGGCGGATCTGTACGTGCGCCGCGGCCGCACCAGCGAATGGGACACGGCCGCCGGCCACGCCGTGGTGCGCGAGGCGGGCGGCACCGTGCTCGACTTCGCGGGCCGGCCGCTGCGCTACAACGTTCGCGACACCCTGATCAACCCCTCCTTCATCGCCTTCGGCGACGCCTCGCGTGACTGGCTCGCGCTGCTGGCGACGGCGAACGAGCCGGACACCGGGACGCCCCCCGAGACGGGGACGCCCCCCGGGACGGGGATGCCCCCCGGGACCCGGACGACCCCTTGAGCCCGTACACTCAGGGCACCGGCGCCACGGGCGCCCACGAGCTCATCGATCTGCACACGCACAGCAGCTGCTCGGACGGGCTGCTCGCCCCCGCGGCGCTGGTGGAGCTCGCGGCGACGCGCGCGGTGCGGCTGCTCGCGCTGACCGATCACGACAGCGTCGCGGGACTGGAGCTCGCGCAGCAGGCCTGCAGCCTTCGGGGCATACGTTTCGTGCCGGGCGTGGAGCTGTCCTGTGACTGGCAGGGGCGGGAGCTCCATGTCGTCGGCCTGCGCATCGAGCCGCGGGATGCGGGACTGCTCCTGCACTGCGAGGCGCTCGGGCGGCTGCGCTGCGCGCGTCTGCAGCGCATGGGCGAGCGGCTCGCGAGCCTGGGCATGCCGGCGGATACGCTCGTGGCGGCGGCGCTGCAGGCTCCGGTCCCGACCCGCACGCATCTGGCCCGGGCACTGGCGGCGGGCGGCTTCGCACGCAGTACGCAGGAGGCCTTCGAGCGCTACCTTGCGCCCGGTCGGCCGGGATTCGTGGCGGCGGCATGGCCGGGCCTCGAACAGGTGATGAGCTGCATCCGCCGCGCCGGGGGTCTTGCGGTCCTGGCCCATCCGCACCGCTACAGCCTCTCCGCTGCGCAGCTGCGCGAGCTGCTCGGTCGATTCAAGGCGCTGGGAGGCGAAGGGCTCGAGGTCAGCCTCGCCGGCATGGGCCGATCCGACACCCTGCGTGTCGAGACGCTGGCACAGCGCTTCGAGCTCGCCGGCTCGGTCGGATCGGACTTTCACGAGCCCGGCCTGCCGTGGCGTCCGCTGGGGCGCTTCGCTAAGCTACCCGCCGCGATCAGGCCGATTACGGCACGCCTGGGCCTCTAGAGTCTGGCCGGCTTCGGTGCGGTGTGCGCCGTCACGCGGGTGCAAGGGCACTGGACAGAGCGATGAGCGACCGGGAAGACAACGTCGACCGCAACCTGTTCCGCAATGTCGAGCGGCTGCGCGAGCTGCGCATCGAGCATCGCGACCTGGACGAGGTCATCTCACGCCTGTCCCTGGACCTGCACATCGACGAGCTGCAGCTCAAGCGTCTGAAGAAGCGCAAGCTGGCACTGAAGGACCAGATCCTCAAGCTCGAGAGCGAGCTGATCCCCGACCTGAACGCCTGAGGGATGAAGCACCCCGCGATCGACCCGCAGCATCTGCAGTTCCAGTTCATCCGCGCCGGCGGCCCGGGCGGTCAGAACGTGAACAAAGTCGCCACCGCGGTGCAGCTGCGCTTCGACCTGCGCGCCACGAGCGCGCTGCCCGAGCCGGTCAAGGCGCGCCTGCGGGTGCTCGCCGGCGCGCGCCTGACCGCCGACGGCGCACTGCTGATCCACGCGCGCCGCCAGCGCACCCAGGCCGGCAATCGCCGCGAGGCCCTCGCGCGCCTCTACGAGCTCATCGCGCGCGCCGCCGTCGAGCCCAAGGCGCGCGTGGCCACGCGGCCGACCGCGGCCTCGCAGCGCCGGCGCCTGGAAAGCAAGCGGCGGCGGCAGCGCGTCAAGCGCCTGCGCGGCGGCGGCGAGGACTGAGCGGCCCACCCGCCGTAGCGGCCGGCTCGCCGTAGCGCCCCCCTGCCCAGCGCCCCGCCCGCTGCCCTGTACGCGTCCGCGCGACGCGGCTACATTGCCCTCATGCAGGAGCTGGGCAAGCTCGCCGCTCACGTCTACCTCGGCAACAGCCTCGGGCGCTACGCCGAGGCGGTGCTGATCTTCCTGGTGCTGCTGACGGTGCTGCCGTTCGTGCGGCTGGCGCTCAGCACCCGCCTGCATCGGCTCAAGGCGCACCAGTCCCCGACCGCGCTGGAGCTGATGATCGGGCTGCTGGATCACACCACGCGGCTGTTCATCGTCGCGGTGTCGGCCTACATCCCGCTCAAGACGCTCGAGCTGCCGGCGCGCTCCGATCACGTCATCGACCTGCTGATCACGATCGCCTTCTGGATCCAGGCGGCGCTGTGGGGCATGCAGGCCGGGCGCTTCCTCATCGACCGGCGCATGGGCACGCGCGCCGGCGCCGAGCACCTGCCGACCACCGCGATCCTGCGCTTCGTGACCGTGCTGCTGGTGTGGTCGCTGGCGCTGCTGATGCTGCTGGCGAACCTCGGCGTGAACATCACGGCGCTCGTCACCAGCCTCGGGATCGGCGGCGTGGCCTTCGCGCTCGCGATCCAGAACGTCCTGGGGGACATCCTGGCCTCGCTGGCGATCGCCTGGGACAAGCCGTTCATGCTCGGCGATGAGCTGCGCTTCGGCGACGTCGACGGCGTGGTCGAGCACATCGGCATCAAGAGCACGCGCCTGCGCAGCGTCGACGGCGAGCAGATCATCATCGGTAACTCGCAGCTGCTGACGCTGCAGATCCACAACTTCGGCCGCGCGCGCGAGCTGCGCACCACCCTCACGCTCACGCTGGCCTTCGACACGCCGCCGGACACGCTGGGCGGCCTGTCCGCCCTGATCGAGCGCGTCGTGCGCGCCCTGCCGGCCGCCCGCTTCGATCACTGCGCGCTGCGCGGCCTGGGGGCCGGCGGCTTCGAGTTCGAGGTGAGCTTCTTCGCTACCGATCCGGGCAAGACACCGATCATCCAGCTGCGCGAGCGGTTCATGATGCGGCTGCTCCCGGAGCTGCAGGCGGCGGGCATCGGCTTTGCCGCCGCGGGCTCACCGGTGCTGGCGCGCATCCGCCCCCGCGCGGGCGAGGCCGGCGCCCCCGCATGAGCCGCCCGCCCGCATGAGCCGGGCGCGCAGCTTCGCGGCGGTGGTCGGGGGCGGCGCGCGCCTGCTGATTCTCGGCAGCATGCCGGGCGCGGCCTCGCTCGCCGCGCGGCAGTACTACGCGCATCCCTACAATCGCTTCTGGAGCATCCTCGGGGAGATCTGCGGGGCGGGTGGCGAGCTGCCGTATCCCCGGCGCCTGCACTGCCTGAAGAGCCACGGTTTCGCGCTGTGGGACGTGCTGCACTCGTGCGTGCGCGTCGGTAGCCTCGACTCGTCGATCGAGCGGCGCTCCGCCCGGCCCAACGACATCCCGGGACTGCTGCGCCGCCACCCCGGCATCGTGCGCATCTGCTGCAATGGCGCGACCGCGCACGCGGCCCTGCTGCGCTACTTCGGTCCGGAACTTCGGGCCCTGGGGGTCGAGGTGCGCCGCCTGCCCTCCACCAGCCCGGCCAACGCCGGCTGCCCGCCGGCGGACAAGCTCGCCGCCTGGCGCGCTGCGCTGACGTCGCCTGTCGCGCCTGCAGCAAAATTGCCTCGAGCGCTGTTCCGGCTGGGCCGACCGGAGCCGGGTTCATGAGGGGCTGCAGTTCAGCCTGAAAAACTCGATTAATCGTTCGGGGCACACCTGGTTGATCGTCGGCGTACCGGTGCGCCCGCGCGGCCCGGCATCGCGCTTCAGGAACGCGTACATCAGCCGATCGTCATTGTAATGTCGGGTTTCGCGGTATAGCGGCGCCGCCGCAACGCCAAAGGAGCGCTGGACCATCATGCAGTTGTTGTCGCACATCTCGTAAGACACGCGCCGCTGCGGGTCGTCGCCGACGGACTCGAAGCGATCCACACCGAGCACCGCGCCGGCAGGCGACCAGACACGCCTGAGTGTACTGGCCCAATTATGGCCCGCCGCGGCTTCGAGCATGACACGCACGTGGCTGCGATCCCACCAGACGTCGTCGTCTGCGAACGTCACCCAGTCTGTTGTCGCCCAGATGAGCCCTATCGAACGTAGAGCCGAGCCCGGCGCATGGCCGAAGCGGCCGAAACCCTTCGGCAGCACGATGTTCATGCGATCCGGTGCTTCCAGCTGCGCCGGCGTCGGGCCACCCGGTTCGCGCTTGTCATCCCACAGTAGCAGATGCACCACCGCGACGCCGGCGTCCTGGCTGCGCACGGATTCAATGAGTCGCAACAGACTCCGGCGACCGGTCGTCGGCGTGATGATCGTCAGGAGCGGCTGCACGCGTGGCTCCGCACCTATCGCCCGGCGAGCATGGCGGCGAGTGCCGTGTCGATATCCGCGGTGGAAAAGCCGCCGATCGGGCGCTGACGGAAGCCCGGGATACGCGTGCGCTGCGCGAATTGCGTCGCCGCCGGCCGCACCGTCATCGCGCGCGCCGTCCATGGCGCCCAGCATCGGCCTGCGGTGCCGTCGCCGCGGCTGGTAGTCGGATAGTTCGCCGGAACCCAACCGAGCTCTATCACCGCCGTGCCCGCGGCGGCCGCCATATGCATCGGACCCGCGTCAGGTCCCACGTAAAGCTCCGTGAGGCTCATCAGCGCCGCCAGTTCGGCCAGGCTCAGTTCGCCGAGCGTCGAGTCGATGAGCACACCCGGCGACGCACCGGCGATGATCGCCTCGGCCACAGCGCGGTCGGCTGCCAGGCCGATCAGAACTATCCGGCGGCGATAGGTCGCGCCGATCTGGTTCACGATGTAGCGGTACGTCTCGGGCGCCGGACATTTGAACATGAATGACGCCCCACAGCCGATCGTCACGAACGAGCGATGATCCAGACGGTAGCGACCCCGCACTGCCGCGATGTCGTCGGGCGAGAACCACACCACCGGCTCGGCCGATGCCGACGCACCGACGTGCGCCGCAATTATCCCGGCATAGCGCGATGCGTGCAGGCCGTTCGGTGCGTCCACCAGTTCGCCATAGAACGCGTTCGCGTCGTACCCCGGATAGGGCGAGGCCATCTGCCGGTAGCCGACGACGCGTGCACCGTCTGCGGCCAGTGAGCGACAGATCGGGCCAGCCAGATAATAGTCCTCACCAAAGCGCGGGTTCAGAACCAGATCAGACTGCGCGTGGCTGCGCAGCGAGTCCAGAATGGCACGCAGTCGGGCGGAATCGCGCAGATACGTGTTGTGATGCGGGAGCGCAAGCAGGCCATCGATCAGCGGGCACCGTGCGTAAAGGTCCGCGAGCGCCTCCGGCACGACGAGGATCAGCCTGGCGTGCGGATGCAGCGCGCGCAGTGCCGGCAGCACTCCGGCACCGAGCACCTGATCTCCGAGATTGTCAAGGCGCACGATGACGATGCGCACGGCTTCTCCAGAGTCTCCCGCGGCGCAGCTATTCTCGGGCAGCGCTGCCGCAGTGCTCGTGCAGGCGGCACCGGGCCGTACCCGTACCCGTACCCATTCACGCCACCTCGGGCGCCGCGCTGTGGGTGACCTGCAGGATGCTGTGACGCAGCTGCTCGGACAGCACCAGCTGCGCATCGGCGGCGACGCGGATCAATATGTCGTCGAACTGCAGCAGACCCGCCTCATCCACGCCGATGACGCCGCGCGCGCGCAGCAGGTCGATGAAATTCTCGAACAGCGTGCGATCGAAGAACTCGGGCGAGTTGAAGCCGTAGAGCATGGTCATGCGCTGCGCCATGAGCTGGCAGCGCTCCTCGAGCACCTTCTGCGTGATGGCGCCGCTGCCGGCGCGGATCAGCAGCGCAATGGCGAGATAGTAGCGCTCGATGGTCTGAATCGTGGTCTGCGCCAGCAGCGACAGCTGCATCGCCTCCGGACTGGTCGAGCCCGGACGTCGCCAGCGCCGCGCCGCGCCGTCGGCCTCCAGCAGCCGCAGTGACGCCAGCGCGGCGAGCGCATGCTCCACCACGCCCGGCAGCAGCTCCTCGCGGTAGTGCAGGAACAGCTCCGCCGCCACGTACGGATAGATGCGCGCGGCGAGCCGCTGCACGTCCTCGCTGCCCATCGCCGCGTTACCGAGAAAGCAGCAGGCGATCAGCGACGGCAGGGCCACCAGGTGCAGCACGTTGTTGCGGTAGTAGGTTGCGAGCACCGCGTGCTCGGCCGACATGCGCACCACGCCGCCGGCGCCGTGCGGCTCGCGGGTGATGACCCCCAGCGCCAGCCCGTACTCCACGGTCTTCGCGGCCGTCTCGTGCACGATGCTGACGCGCTCGTCGTAGGGAATGACGCGCAGCACCGCCACCAGCGTATCGATCTGGCGCAGCAGGTCATCCTCCAGCATCGCCTGGCGGGGGGTGGCGAGCAGGATGAGCGCCAGCAGATTGATCGGCGTGACCGTCGCGGCCGCGTTGATGTGGCGCATGATGCCCGGTGCGAGCTCGTCGACCACGGCGCCGACCCAGGGCGGGCGGTCCTGGTCATCGAAGCTCTGCGCGCGCCAGCCGGGCGCATGCCGCTCGAGCAGCCGATCCAGATAGATCGGCTCTCCGAGGCTCACGTACACGTGCCCGAGCCGCTGGCGCAGCATGCGCGCGATGCTGCGCAGCAGGCCGCGCACCGATTCCTTTTCCTTCGGCTTGCCGGACAGCTCTCCGATGTAGGTGCGCCCCTCGAGCACGCGCTCGTAGCCGAAATACACCGGTACGAACACCAGCGGCCGGCGCGGCTCGCGCAGGTAGCTGCGCACCGTCATGGACAGCATCCCGGTCATCGGCGTCAGCAGCCGGCCGGTGCGGCTGCGCCCGCCCTCGATGAAGTATTCGATCGGATGGCCGCGCGCCATCATCGCCGCCAGATACTTCATGAACACCACCGTGTAGAGCGCATTGCCGCGGAAGCTGCGGCGTATGAAGAACGCACCGCCCTTGCGCAGCAGTCGGCCGACGATCGGCAGGTTCAGATTGAGCCCGGCGGCGATGTGCGGAATCGGGTAGCCGCGCTGATAGATCGCATACGAGAGCAGCAGGTAGTCCATGTGGCTGCGGTGGCAGGGCACGTAGATGACCTCGTTGCCCTCGACCACCTGCTGCAGCGTCTCCACGTGCTGGAACACGATGCCGTCGTACAGGCGGTTCCACACGCGCGTGAGCACGTGCGCCATCAGCGACACGAAGATCGGCGAGTAGTTGGCGGCGATCTCCTCGGCGTAGCGGCGCGCCTGTGTGAGCGCTGCGCGTCGCGTGAGCTTGCCCTGCTCGCGCACCGCCTGCGCCACCGCGGCGCGCACCGCACGCGTGCGCAGGATCTCGGCGACGATGGTGCGGCGGTGCGAGAGGTCGGGTCCGAGCCGCGCGGTGCGCAGGCGCGCGAACTGACCGCGCAGCGCGCGTGCCACACGCCGGCCGGTCAATGCGGTGTCGGCCTCCCCGTCCACGAACTGCCGCAGCGACAGCGGCTCACCGAGCTGCACCGTGGTGTTGCGGGCGTTGAACAGCACCGTGAAGAAGCGCCGCACGCGGCTTGCGATCACCCAGTCTTCCGAGAGCAGCAGACGGATGAGTGAGCGCTCCTTGGAGGGAGCGCGGCCCCAGTAGACCGCCGCCGGCACGAGACTCACGTCCAGCGCCGGGTCGGCGCGCAGCGCCTCGATCAGCTCGCGCAGCAGCTCGGGAGGCCGGCGATCCAGGCGGGTGCGCCAGAAGCCGATGCTGCGCGCGAGCGCGACGCTCGAGCGCGCGCCGCGCAGCTGCCGAGCCAGCAGACGGCGCCCGGGCCGCGGCAGCCGCTCGCGCACGCACACCTGCTGCAGCACCGCCAGGTCGCTGCGGCTGCGCCGCTCGAGCACGTAGCAGGTCGGCACCGTACGCCCGTTCAGGCGGGCCGGCGCGTCCTCCGGCCGCAGGATCGCACGGACCCACAGCGCGAGCACTCTGCCGAGCATCCCGAACATGGCTCAGGTCGAATCACGCTCGGGCGGCAGATCCAGGCTGATGAGAAAGTACTCGAACAGATACTTGATCAGGCGCAGCTGCCCGTGCAACTGATGGTCACCGTCGAGCAGGTGCAGCGCCGCGGTGTATTCGCGCGCGAAACGCACGCTGTGCTCGACCGGCACGACCTCGTCACGCCAGCCGTGCACCAGGCTCGCCGGGCAATCCAGCAGCCGCTCGCGCAGCGGCGGCAGACCCTCCAGGTACAGGGCCGGCGCCATGAGGAACACCCCGCGCGCGTGCAGCAGCGAGGCGGCCGCCACCGTGACATACCCGCCGAGGCTCGAGCCGGCCAGCACCAGGTCCCCGGGCAGCGCCTTGCACACCTCGATCAGCTTGTCGACGCGCGCACGCGGGGTATCGACGCCGCGATAGTCCACGGACTCGACCTCGTAGCCCTCGCCTCGGGCCACGTCGGCCAGCGCCGTGATCTTCTTGCCCCATGGACTGCTGTCCTTGCCGTGGGAGAACACCACATAGCGGTTCGGCATCGTGCAGTCTTCCTCTCGCAGTGGTGCTCGCGCGGGCGCTCGCCGGCCGCATCGGCCGGCGGCTGCCGACAGCCACTACTCATCGCCGCGGATCATACTCCCGCGCTGCGCTCCCGCGCCGCCGCGCGCTCACACCGGGCGCGGCAGCGCCCAGCGATTGACACTGACGGCGCGCACGCTGCTACCCGCGTGGCGATGATCCACCAGGCACGTGTGAAACTCACCCGGCCGCACGATCGCGAAGCCGATCAGCAGCTGCACCCCGCCGCCGCCGCCGCTCGCGCGGGCGGGATCGTTCAGCCGCTGATCGCAGATCACGAAATAGCTGTCCTCCGCGCGGGCGCCGACGAAGGCACCCTCGTCCTGCAGAGCCGCGAAGAAGCCGGTCACCTGAGTGCACAGCTCCCCCCACAGCGCTGGCCCGGCCGGCTCGAACAGCGCCCAGCGCGTGCCCTGCTCGACGCTGGTCATGATGAACAGCGCCAGGCGCCGTGCCGAGGCAAAGCGCCAGTCGCTGCGGCCGGCGGCCTCGGGCCGCAGCGTGCGCAGCCCGAGCCGCGAACGCTGGGCGGCGCGCTGCGCCTGCAGCACGTTCACCCCCGCCTGCGTCAGGCGCAGCTGATCCAGATCGCTCAGCAGCACGCTCGGGCGCATGCCGGCGCGCAGCAGCAGCTCGTCGTCCGCGGCGGCGGACCACACCGGGCGGCGCGCGCTCGCCTGCGCCAGCAGCCCCGCCGCGCTCGGGGCGCAGGCGAAGATCTCCTCGCGCCCGCGCAACCGGTCGAACGCGGTGATGCGCGGATAGAACATCAGCGCGTCCTCGCTGAAGAAGGGCCAGCTGCGCAGATTCCTGCACGCCGTCGCGGCATCCGTCCAGTCGAGCGGTGGATCCAGCAGCAGCATCGCCTGACGCTCGCGGCACAGCCGCAGCGCCACCAGCAGCGCCGGCAGCGCCACATCCCGCTCGCGCGTGAGCGGCGGGATGCACAGCAGACTGAACGGCTCGGTGTTCTGCAGTGCGAACAGTCCGGTGCCCTTATCGGCCTCGCCGATGATGTCGTAGCTGGTCAGCGGCTCGCCGTCGTCTCCATCGTCGCTCGACCCGGTGTAGCCCACCGCCGGTGGCGCCGAGGCCGAGCGGGCCGGCCGCGAGGGCGGCAGCGCGCCGAGCACGCGCACCAGGCGCGAGGCGGTCAGCGCGGCCAGGACGCTGCGCTCGGCCCCTGGCCGGATCGAGATGCGGCGAAAGATCTCCTGCTCCTCGATCAGCTCGGAGCCCGGCGTGCGCACGCGCTGGACCACGAGATTGAAGCGGTCGGTATCGCTCGCCTCGATCCCGTCATAATCGACCGAGGCGCGCAGGAACTCGCGCGTGCCGGGCGCCAGGCCGATCAGCGTGAGCGCAGCGGCGGGCGCATGGGTCGCGCCGCCCGCGGCGCCCACAGCGCCCGCGGCGCCCGCGACACCGGCACCCGTCTGCGCTCCCGGCTCGGTCGCGAGCCGCAGCGTCGGCGCACGCCCGCCATTGCAGACGCGCACGACCAGGCATTCCTCTCCGCCGTTTTCGAAGAACTGCTCGATCGCATAAGAGAGAGTGGACGGTTGCCACAGCCCGCCGAAGACCCGGCGGTAGTCGTCGAAACCCTGCAACCTGACCGGCTGATTCAGCGGTCCCTTCAGGGCGCGCCCGATGAAAGCGGTGACGGCGGTCTTCGCGCGTGCGATCACCGCCTGCGGTCGAATGAGCTTTACGGTATCTGTGCTGGAAACAGCCAGCTCGGCCACGCCCTACCCTCGAAGCCCGGGCGGCGGCACTGTAGCACAGGAAGCCGCTAGAAAACGCTGGCGCCGCGCGCTTTCCTTGCACCCCGTCGCGATGACGCGCTGGCGGGCGCCGAAGGCGCGGCCGGCGATGCGTGTGCCGGCGCCTGCGGCGATGAGTGTGTCTGCTGCACCGGCTGCGCCGGCTGCGGCCGCGGCTGCTCGGCGCGCGCCTCCTGCGCGGCCGCATGCGCCTGTTCCTCGCGCTGCGCGATCTCCGCGAGCATCAGCTCCAGCCACTCGCTGAGCGGACGCACGACGCGCCTCAGGTGCCCGCGGTGCCCGGGGCGTGTGCCGCCTGCGCCTGCGTCGCCTGCGCGGCGCGGGCTCGCGCGGCGCGTGCCTGCGAGGAGTCCTGCGCAGCCGACGGTGGGTTGCCGGCGGGCTCCAGATCCGTGAGCACCTGCTGGGGCGTCCTGGAATTATCGGCGCTCGGATCGTCGGCGCCGTTCCAGTCCGCACCCACCGGAATGCGGTTCTGCACCTTCGGCGCGGCGGCCAGCACCGCGCCCACGCCGGCGAGCGCCTGCGCGCCGGTCACGGGCACGGGAATGCCGCGCGGGGCGGCGGCGACCGCCGCGACCGCCTGCCAGTCGATCTGACGGGCATCGACCTGCAGATCGCGCCGCAGCCGCGGCGACAGCAGCCTCGTCAGCAGCCGCTGCTGCTCGCGCCGCCAGTCGCGCCGGTCATCCTTCAGCACCGGATAGGCCTGCAGGTACAGCTGATGGTCACGCCAGCCGAACAGGAACGGCTGATTCACCACGCGTACCGGAGTGCCCACCGGCACCATCCGGAAGAGCTTCTCGATGTCCTCGGGATACAGCCGCACGCAGCCGTGGCTCGAGCGCAGCCCGATGCCGTAGGGCTGGTTGGTGCCGTGGATCAGATAGGTCGGCCAGCCGAGACGGAATTCGTACTTCCCGAGCGGGTTGTCGGGTCCGGCGGCCACCACCGCCGCATACTCCACGCCGGTGTCCTTGTAATGGTCGCGACGCAACGCGAGCGACGGACGCCACACCGGATTGCGCACGCGCATCGTGACGCGCGTGACGCCCTCGGGGGTGGTCCAGCCGGCCTTGCCGATGCCGATCGGATAGGTATAGACCGTCAGCGGATCGCCGGGCCGGCGCCGCGGATAATAGTAGAGACGCAGCGCCGCCACGTCGATGACGATGCCCGTGCGCGGCGCGGCCGGCAGCACGAACTGCGTGGGCACGACCACTCGGGTGCCGGCCCCGGGGATCCAGATGTCGACGCCGGGATTGGCGTCGGCGATCTCGTTGAAGCCGACGTTGAAGCGCCGCGCGATGTCCAGCAGCGTGTCCTGCTGGCGCGCGATGGTGATCTGCACGGTCCCGACCACGTCGTCGTCGGGATGCGCCAGCACGAAGCGGTGCGTGTCGATCGGGTCGGCCAGCTGCGGCTTGGGCGGCGCGGCAGGCGCAGCGGGCACCCGTGCCACGGGTGGCGCGGGCACGGGGCGCGAGCCGATCAGCGCACACCCGCCGAGCAGCAGTGGGCCTGCGGCCAGTGCCGCCAGAAGCGCATTGCGATGCAGAGCCATGCGCCGATTCTAGAGGAGTACGGGCTGAATGGGCAGTTGGCTCGACGGCGCGACGGCCGCAGCGGCGGCCGCGGCCGCCGCTGCGCTCGGGAAATGCCGCGCCAGCAGCCGGGCCACGCCCGTCACGCCCGCCACCGAGCCCTCGGCGTAATGTCCGTCGCGATAGAGCGACTGCATCTCGCGGCACACGGCCTGCCATTCCTCGGGGGCGACGTGCGCGCTGACGCCCCGGTCGGCCACGATCTCCACGGCGCGATCGGCGCGCAGCACGTAGATCAATACGCCGTTGCTGTGGTGCGTGTCCCAAAGATGCAGGTGACCGAACAGGCGCACGGCGCGCTCGCGCGGTGTCACGTCGTGCCACAGCGCGGCGAACGGCAGCGCCGTCTCGATCGCGAAACGGATCTCTCCGAGGTGCGTCGCCTGGCTCTCGGCGCAGGCGCGCTCGATCTGCGCGAGCACCGCGGGCGTGAACAGCGCGCGCGTGCCCGCGTGCGTGCAGGACAGGTGCCGCAGCATGCGCCGCAGCCGCTGCCGCAGCGACCTACCAGCTGCCCGAGGCTCCGCCGCCACCGAATCCTCCGCCCCCGCCGCTGAATCCGCCGCCACCGAAACCTCCGCCTCCCCCGAACCCGCCTCCCCAGCCTCCCCCGAATCCGCCGAAGCCTCCAAGGCCGCCGAATCCGCCGAAGGGGCCGCCGAAAGGTCCGCCGCGCCCGCCACGGCCGCCGCTGCTCCAGCCGCCGCTGGCGAACCCAAACAACAGCGAGCCCAGGAAGGCGAGCACCCCGGCGCCGATCGCGAATGGAAGCAGCTGCGTGAGCAGCAAGGCGAGCAGCCCCGTGCCCGCGCCCGTGATCACCGAGCCGACGGTGCGCCCGAACAGCATGCGCAGCACGCTCGCGCCGATGAGCGCCGCGATGAACAGCGGCAGCACGGCGCTCCAGGGCTGCGGGCTCGCGCCCTGCCAGTGCTGATCGGGCGGCGGCAGCGACTCCCCGTCGATCAGGCCCATCATCTGATCGACTCCGGCGCTGATCGCCGGGAAATACTGCCCCTGGCGCAGCAGCGGCACCATCGTGTCGCGGATGATGTGATTGCTGGCCACGTCGGTGAGCACCCCCTCGAGCCCGTAGCCGTTCTCGATGCGCACGGCGTGATCGTTCTTGGCGATCAGCAGCAGCGCACCGTCGTCCACGCCCTTGCGCCCGAGCTTCCACGCCTCCACGACGCGGATCGAGTACTGCTCGATCGCCTCGGGAGCCGTGGTGGGCACCAGCAGCACCGCGATCTGCGAGCCCTTGCGACTCTCGAAATCGGCCAGGCGCTGCTCCAGCTCGGCCTGCTGCGCGGCCGTCAGGGTGCCGGTGAGGTCGGTGACGCGGGCGTTGAGCGGCGGGATCGGCTGCAGCGACTGCCCGCGGGCGAGCGCGCCCGCGCCCAGGGCGAGCACCATGCACGCCGCCAGCGCGTGCGGGCCCGGCCTGGGAGCTCTGGGGCGCATCGCGGCCGCGATGCGCTAGTGTGCAGTGCCGGCGGGTGCGCCGCCGGCGGCCGCGGGCGGCGCGGTGGTATCGAAGTCGACCGTCGGCGGCCGCGCGATCTGCGCCTCGTCCTGCACCGCGAAGTTCTGCTTGAGCGGGTACTTGAACATCATCGCGGTGAGATTGACCGGGAAGGAGCGGATCAGCACGTTGTACGACTGCACCGCCTCGATGTAGCGATGCCGCGCCACGGTGATGCGATTCTCGGTGCCCTCCAGCTGCGCCTGCAGATCCTGGAAGTTCTGGTCGGACTTGAGCTGCGGGTAGCTCTCCGAGACGGCGATCAGGCTCTTGAGCGCCTGGGTGAGCTGCCCCTGCGCGGCCTCGAAGCGCTGGAACGCCTGCGGATCATTGACCAGCTCGGGCGTCGCCTGGATCGAGCCGACACGCGCGCGCGCATCGGCCACGCCGATGAACACCTTCTGCTCCTGCGCCGCATAGCCCTTGACGGTATTGACCAGGTTCGGCACCAGGTCGGCGCGCCGCTGGTACTGGTTGACCACCTCGGACCACGCGGCCTTGACCGCCTCGTCCTGCTGCTGAATCGCGTTGTAGCCGCAGCCGCCCACGAGCAGCGCGGCCGCCACGACGAACGAGACCCTGAGCTTGCGCATATGCCGTCCTCCTGGCCGTATCGTACTCGCGCCCGGGCCCCGGCGGGGGAATCACCCGCCGGCGCGGCGCGCGCCGGATCGCAACGAGCTGCAACGGCGCGCGCCGGGCCGTAACGAGCCCGCGCCGGGCCGCAACGAGCCCGCGGCGGGCCGCAACGGCTCTGGAGCGCCGGCCCTAAAATATCCCCCCGATGTCCCGCTACCGCGCTCCCGAGCCTCAAGGCTCGCATTACATCACCCCGCAGGGCGCCGCACGGCTGCGCGCCGAGCTGGATGAGCTGTGGCGCCGGGAGCGGCCGCAGGTGACGGCCGCCGTGGCCGCCGCGGCCGCCCAGGGCGATCGCTCGGAGAACGCCGAGTACACCTATGGGAAGCGCCGGCTGCGCGAGATCGATCGGCGCGTGCGCTTTCTGCGCACGCGGCTGGCGGGCCTGTCGGTGGTCGATCGGCCGCCGGGGGATCGCGGCCGGGTGTTCTTCGGGGCGCGCGTCACGCTCGAGACCGAGACCGGAGAGCGCCGGCGCTACCGCATCGTCGGACCCGACGAGCTGGACATGGGGGCCGATTACATCAGCATGGATGCGCCGCTCGGGCGGGCACTGCTCGGTCGGCGCCTGGACGAGCAGGTGCTGCTGCAGCTCGGCGAGCGCACGCAGCGCTACTGCGTCGTCGCGGTGGAGTACCCGGATTTTACGGATTGAGCCGCGCGGATCGACCGCTCAGGAAACGCGCACGTTCTTGAACTGCCATGGATCGCTCTTGTCGAGATCCTCGGCGAACAACCGCTCGCGCTCGCTGAGCGGGGTCCAGTCAGAGTACTGGCCGACGACGGGGCCGAGATACGGCATGCAGATGTCGAGACAGCGCCGGAAATCCATCTCGTCGGGCTCGACCAGGCCGCTGTTGGGGTTCTCCATCGCCCACACCAGACCGGCGAGCACCGCCGCGGCGACCTGCAGGCTGGTGGCGTTGTTGTGCGGCACCAGCGGGCGCGCCTGCTCGACCGACAGCTGCGAGCCGTACCAGTAGGCGTTCCGGCGGTGTCCGGCGAGCAGCACGCCCAGCTCGTCCATGCCCTTGGTGATATCGTCCATGAGGATGCGTTTGCGCGCCTGCAGCTGGTAGTTGCGGCCGCTGAACTCCTGCACCGACAGCACCGCGGCGTCGCACGGGTGATACGCGTAGTGCACCGTGGGTCGATAGAGGACCTGTGTGTCCTTGCGCTGGGTGTAGTAATCCGCGATGCCGATCGACTCGCCATGGGTGATCAGGAAGCCATGGTAGGGCCCGTTGAGCGGCGTCCAGCTGCGCACGCGCGTGGCCACCCCCGGCTGCAGCAGGTAGATCGCCGCGCCGCCGCCGAAGTCGTGTCGCCGGCCGTCGCGCGGAAAGTTGCGCTCGTGGCTGCCCCAGCCGAGCTCGGCGGGCTGCGAGCCCTCCGCGACGAACCCGTCCACCGACCAGGTGTTGACGAACTCGTTCGGCTCCTTGGGAATGCTCGAGACCTGCGTGTCACGCTCGGCGATGTGGATGACCCTGACGCCCAGGCGCTGTGCGAGCTCGGCCCATTCCGCGCGAGTCTTGGGCACCGCCAGCGGTGCCCGGGCCGCGTCCGTGGCGCCGGCCGCGCGCGCCGCCGGCGTGCGGGCCGCCGCCGCTCTGCCCGCTGCGCCCGCATGCACCGCGCCCGCCGCCGCGCCGCTGCCACCGGGCCCGCCGCTGCCGCCCGGCCCGCCGCCGGGAACGCCGATGTCCTGGGCGATGTTCAGCAGCGCCTGCTTGACGAAGTGCGACACCAGGCCGGGATTGGCCCCGTGGGTGATGACGGCGGTCGGCGCACGGGGGCTGGCGCTGCGCAGCGCGAGCGCCTCCTCGCGCAGCGCGTAATTGGTACGGCGCGCCGCCGGAATGGTCGGATCGGTGTAGCCGCCCGGCCACGGCTCGATGCAGGTGTCCAGGTACATCGCGCCCTTCTCCCAGCAGTGACGGATCAGCGCGATGCTGGAGACATCGACGGATACATTCAGCAGCATATCGCCGCGCGCCAGGTACGGCTCGAGCGTGCGGCGGAAGTTCTCGCGCGTCAGCGGCTCGCGCACGAACTTCACCTGGTAGCGCGCCGCCTCCTCGCGCCCGGAGTCATCCGCGCTCACGATCGCGATGCGCTCGGGGCTGATGCCGATGTGCCGCAGGATCAGCGGCAGCACCCCCTGGCCGATGCTGCCGAAGCCGACCAGCACGATGCGACCCGGGAACTCGACGTGCATTGCGGTGGCTTGAGTCATGAGTGTTCCGCTATCCCGCCCGGAAGGTTAGCAACCGCGGCGCGCAGCCGCCAGCGCCGAACGACGCCGGTGCACTCGGCGCCGCGCGGCTCAGCGCCAGTGGGGCGGCCAGGTGCGTGCGTGCCCGGGCAGTGCCGCGACGCGCTCGAGCCAGCGGCCGATGGCCGGGTAGTTGCTCTGCATCGGCAGAAAGCGCGCGGCGAATTCGTGCGCCTCCGGCCTTGCCAGCGCGTGCAGCAGCAGCCGCACGGCAGGGTAGATCACCATGTCGGCGGCCGAGAAGCTCTCGCCGACGACCCACTCCGAGCGCGCGAGGCGCTGCTCCAGAGCGCGCGCCTCGCCGGCGACGCGATGCATGGCCTCGGCGAGCCGCTCGCCCAGCCAGCGCGGCGGCTGGGAGGGTTGCAGCAGCGCCTGCACCACCTGCCTGAGCGGCGGCTCGGCGTGCGACTGGTACTCGCAGATCACGCGCATGATCACCCCGCTCTCCTCGGGGCTGCGGCCGAAGATCGGCGGCTCGGGGTACTTGCGGTCCAGATAGAAGAGGATCGCCAGCGACTCGAACACCACATAGTCGTCGTCACGCAGCACCGGCAGCTCGCCGCGAAAGTTCAGGGCGAGCATCTGCGGGGACTTGTGCTCCTGCAGGTCGAAATTCAGCAGGTGGCTCTCGTAGGCCAGGCGCTTGTGTTCCAGCGCCAGCGCCACGCGCCAGCAGTACGGACTGCCGCTGCCCCAGTAAAAATGAATGGCCATCGTCTGCTTGGTTGTCCGACCTGACCCGACCCGACCCGAGGACCCGACCCGACCCGAATTGTAGCAGTGGCGTTCGCCGCAGGCGGCGGCGGGCGGCACCGATGGCCGACATTTACTTGTCGGTTCGATTTGCTATCGTGCGCGCCATCGTGGTCAGCAGCGTAACGACGGCGCCGTGCGAGGCTCAATGGACGTAGGCATCCTGCAGGCGGCGCGCAGCGCGCCCAACGGCGCGAGCCCCGGGCACCTCTGGAGCATCGAGGATGCGCTCGAGCTCTACAATGTGCCCGCCTGGGGCTCCGGCTACTTCTCCATCAACGCGGCCGGGCACCTGGTGGTGCGCCCGGATACCACGGCGGCCCACGAGATCGACCTGTTCGAGGTGGTGCAGGGGCTGGCCGAGCGCGACCTGTCGGCGCCGGTCGTGGTGCGCTTCTCGGACATCCTCGCGCACCGCATGCGCCACCTGCACGACGCCTTCAACCAGGCGATCGCCGAGAACGGCTACCAGAACCGCTACACGGCCGTGTATCCGATCAAGGTCAACCAGCAGCGCCTGGTGGTCGAGGAGGTGTACCGCTACGGCAAGCAGTTCGGCTACGGCCTGGAGGTCGGCTCCAAGCCCGAGCTGCTGGCGGTGATGGCGATGACCGAGTCCGCCCCGGACCGGCCGATCGTCTGCAACGGCTTCAAGGACTCCAGCTACATCGAGGCGGCCATCCTCGCCGCCAAGCTCGGCCGCACCGTCATTCCCGTCATCGAGAACTTCGCCGAGCTGGAGCTGGTGCTGCGGCATGCGGACACCTACGGGGTGCGCCCGCGGCTGGGGGTGCGCGTCAAGCTCGCCTCCGAGGGCTCGGGCCGCTGGCGCGACTCGGCCGGCGAGAAGAGCAAGTTCGGCCTGTTCATCAGCGAGATCCTGGAGCTGCACTCGATCCTGAAGGCGCGCGACATGCTCGACTGCCTGAAACTGGTGCACTGCCATCCGGGCAGCCAGCTGCAGGACATCCGCCGCGTCAAGGAGGCGATCAACGAGCTGGCGCACGTGTACGCGGAGCTCAAGCTCCTGGGGGCGGGGCTGGAGTACATCGACGTCGGCGGCGGGCTGGGCGTCGACTACGACGGCAGCGGCACCAACTACCCCTCCTCCATGAACTACACCCTCAACGAGTACGCGAGCGACGTGGTGTACCGCGTCGGCACGGTGTGTAACGCCCGCAACATCCCGCATCCGGTGATCGTCAGCGAGTCCGGGCGGGCGATCGCCGCGCACCACAGCGTGCTGATCTTCAACGTGCTCGGCCGCTCGGCGCTCGACCGCTTCCGCGTCGACGGGCGCGATGCGGAAGCTCCCGGCGCCGGCCCCCTGCCCCACCCGGTGCGCGACATGCTCGAGGCCTACCGCAACGTCGACGAGCGGCGGCTGGTGGAGTGCTATCACGACGCGCTCACGGCGCGCGATCAGGCGCTGCAGATGTTCAACCTCGGGCTGCTGTCGCTCGAGCACCGCGGGCTCGCCGAGCGGCTGTACTGGGCCAGCTGCGCGCGCGTACGTGACCTCTGCCGGCGCCTGGACCACGTGCCCGAGGAGCTGCAGGATCTGGAGAACGTGCTGTCGGACACCTATTTCTGCAACTTCTCGATCTTCCAGTCCCTGCCCGACAGCTGGGCGATCGATCAGCTCTTCCCGGTCATGCCGGTGCACCGCCTGGGCGAGCCCCCCACGCGCAAGGCCGTGCTCGCCGACATCACCTGCGACTCGGACGGCAAGGTCGACCGCTTCGTCGGCCCACGCGACATCCAGCGCACGCTCGACCTGCACGAGCCGATCGCCGGCCAGGAGTACTACCTGGGGGCGTTCCTGGTGGGCGCCTACCAGGAGACCCTCGGCGACCTGCACAACCTGTTCGGCGACACCCACGTGGTACACGTGCGACTGCACGACGAGGGTGGCTGGTGGATCGAGGAGATCGTCAAGGGCGACACGGCCGTGCGCGTGCTCGAGTACATGGAGTACGACGTCGCGCAGCTCGCCCCGGCGCTGGCGCGCGACTGCGAGCGCGCGGTGCGCGAGGGGCGGCTGACCGTGGCCGAGAGCCAGGCGGTCAAGCGCTTCTACGAGAATGAGCTGAACGGCTACGCCTATCTGGAGCCGTAGCTCCCGCAGCTTCCGGCGTAGCCAATCCATGTAGAGATGGAGGAGCACCCGGCGAATACATCAAACGTATTCGCCGGGTGCTCCTCCATCTCTACACGGTTGCACTGGCCCAGGAGCTGCGGCAGCTACGGTTCCAGATAGGCGTAGCCGTCACCACATGTCCTTCAGGCGCGCGGCGACGTCGACGGTGGCCGCGCGCTCGGCGCCCTCCAGCGCCACCGCCTCGGCCAGCGGGCCGGACTGGTAACCGATCTGCTCCATGCACTTGAGCATCTTCTCGCTCACGAACCGACTGCGGCCCCCGTACACGTGCCCATCGCCGTTCCGGGCCTGCTGGGTCAGCGGAAACTTCAGCGGCACGCACAGCTGCAGCTCGTTGCGCGCGCGCGTCATGGCGACGTACAGCAGCCGCCGCTCCTCCTCGATCAGGTCCTGGCGCGAGGTGGCGAACTCGGAGGGGAAGCTGCCGTCCACGACGTTGAGCACGAAGACGCTGTCCCACTCCATGCCCTTGGCCGAATGCACGGTGGACAGCACCAGGAAGTCCTCGTCGTGCAGCGGCGAGCCGGCAAGATCACTGGTGGCGTGCGGCGGATCGAGCGTAAGCTCGGTGATGAAGCGCTCGCGCGAGGGGTACTGGGTACCGAGCTGCTCGAGCTGATCCAGATCGGCGCGGCGCGTGTGCACCTGCTCGAACAGACGCTCGAGGTGCGGCTGATACCAGTCGCGCACCTGGCGGATCTGACCCGCCCACGGACGCTCGCGCTCGGAGAGCTCCTGCATGAGGGTCCGCAGCTTGGCGAACTCCTGGGCCATGGCCTGCGGCGGCTTGTAGCCCTCGAGGGCGGCGAGCGCGCCGCTCTGCGCCTCGAGCAGCTCCACGCACTTGCGGGCGTTCACCGGGCCCATGCCGGGCAGCAGCTGCAGCACGCGGAAGGCGGCCAGGGAATTGCGCGGGTTGTCGGCCCAGCGCAGCACCGCCAGCAGGTCCTTGATGTGCGCGGCCTCGAGAAACTTCAGGCCACCGTACTTCACGAACGGAATCTTGCGCCGCGCGAGCTCCACCTCCAGCACGTCGCTGGCGCTGGCGTGGCGAAACAGCACTGCCTGGCGGCGCAGCAGCACGCCCGCCTCGCGCCGCTTGAGGATCTCGCCGCAGACGTACTCGGCCTGGCCGGACAGATCGTCGAGCGTCACATACACCGGCCGGCCGCCCGGACCGCGCACGCCCAGCAGGTGCTTGCGAAACTGCTTGGGCGCCTCGGCCATCAGCGCATTGGAGGCGTCCAGCAGCCCCTGGGTGGAGCGGTAGTTCTGCGCGAGCGTGATGATCTCGGCGTGCGGCCGGTAGCGCTTGGGGAACTGCAGGATGTTCTCCACCGCGGCGGCCCGAAACGAATAGATCGCCTGCGCGTCATCACCCACCACCGTGACGCCCGCGCCGTCGGGCCGCAGCGCGTAGAGGATATCGCCCTGCAGCTTGTTGGTGTCCTGGTACTCGTCGACCAGGATGTGGTCGAAGTGCTTGCTCACGGCCTGGGCGATCTGCGGCTCGCTCATCATGAGGTGCCAGTAGAGCAGCAGATCGTCGTAATCGAGCAGTGCGAAGCGCTGCTTGCGCTCCACGTAGCCGCGGAACAGCCGCGTCAGGTCCTCCTCCCAGCCCTTGCACCACGGAAACTGCTGCTCGAGCGTCTCGCGCAGGCTCTTCTGCGTGTTCACGCGCCAGGAATAGATCGCGAGGCACGTATCCTTGCGCGGAAAGCGCTGGTCCTTGGACGCGAAGCCCAGCTGCGTGCGAATCTCATCGATCACATCCGCGGAGTCCGCCCGATCGATGACGCTGTAGGCCGGATCGAGGCTCAGGTGCCGGGCGTACAGGCGCAGCAGCCGGTTACCCATCGCATGGAAGGTGCCGGCCCACTGCAGCCGCTGCAGCACCGACTGGGCCCGGCCGCTGCCGGCGGCGCCGAGCGCCCCGCCGAGCGCCTCGCGCACGATCTCATGCGCGCGGCGGCGCATCTCCACCGCCGCGCGCCGCGTGAAGGTCAGCAGCAGCAGCCGCGAGGGATCCACCCCGTGCAGCACCAGCTGCGCGACCCGATGCGCAATCGTCAGGGTCTTGCCGGTCCCGGCACCCGCGATGATCAGCAGCGGACCGGCGCGCCAGCCGGCGCCCTCGGCGATCGCCTCCCCGTAGGTGGCGGCCTTCTTCTGCGCGGAATTCAGATTGTCCAGGGGAGAGGCGCCGGGCATCGATGTCGTGGGGGTGTCGCTGGGGGTCGCTGGGGGTCGCTGCGGCGAAGTCCGGTGAAGCATTAAGTAAAGCGCCCCCGACGATACCATGGCGCCCCCGCCGCTGTGGCGTGCATGCGTCGCGCCGGGCGGCTCGGGCGGCGGCTCGGGCGGCGACACGTGCGCGCGCACGCACGCACGACCCCGCCGCCTCGGGTAGTGCTCAGCCCGAGCTGTAGCCCGAGCTCAACCCGAGGCGTCGCGGGTCTTCGCCAGATCCAGGGCATCCAGCGCCGCGAACAACCCCTCGAACTCGCGCTCGGGCGGCGCATCGCTGTCGAAGCGCAGGCGCAGTCCCGGCAGGGCGAGAAAGCCGTCGCTCCCCGACGGCTCGGACACCTCGGGCCGAGCCTCGGCGGCGGCGGCCGCGGTGGCAGCGGCGTCGGCGACAACGGCTTCAGCAGCCCGCGCGGCCCCCGGGGCGTCCAGGGCGCCTGGGGCGCCCGCGGCACGCAGGCCGTCGCGGTGGCCGGGATGGCGCTGCGGATCGGCCGCGCGGGCGGCAAGGCGCGCGGCGAGCGATGCGGGGCGCGCATGGCAGAGGATCTGAACGAGCTGCGTATCGCCGCCGGCCGGGAGGAGCGCCGCGAGCGGCCGCTCGTGCTCGCCGGGCCGGAAGTTGCCCTCCAGCAGCAGCACGCGGCCCACTGGCAGCAGGCGCTGCGCGAAGGCGAACAGCAGCGCGAAGCTGGCGTCGCTGAGGCGGCGCGACCAGGCGAGGTCCGGCGCGGGCGGGTCGCGCGGGTCGCTCACCCCCAGGGTGTCGAAGAGGATCTCCTTGATCTCATCCTTGCCGCAGACGAGCGCGCGATAGCGGCCGGCCAGCACGCCCGCGAGCCACGTCTTGCCGCTGCCGGGCGCACCGATGATCAGCAGCACCCGCACGCCGGAACCGCTAGGCTAGTGTGATCGGGCACCTTGATCATGAGCATTCTCGAGCTACACACCGTATTCCAGGGGCGCATCCTGCGCGTCAACCTGGAGAGGGTACGGCTGCCCAATGGGCACGTCTCGGAGCTGGAGATCATCCATCATCCCGGCGGCGCGGCCGTCGTGGCGCTCGATGCCGCGGGGCGCGTGTGTCTGTTGCGCCAGTACCGCCATGCGGTCGGCGGCTGGATCTGGGAGCTGCCCGCCGGCAAGCTCGAGCCCTCGGAGCCGCCGCTGGCCACCGCCGGCCGCGAGCTCGTCGAAGAGGCTGGACGCCGTGCACAGTTCTGGAGCCCGCTCGGCACTTATGTCAGCTCGCCCGGCGTTTTTACGGAAATAGTGTATCTGTACCTCGCCCGGGGGTTGGATTCGGTCAAAATGGCCCTCGAGGAGGGAGAGCTGATCGAAGTGCACTGGGTCGACTTTCAGGAGGCCTGCACGCAGGCCGAGTCGGGCGAACTCAACGACGGCAAGACCGTCGTCGGTCTGCTGCGCGCGCGACGCGCCCTGTCGGGCTCGCCGCCCGAGCCGTTCGCGGCAGGTCATCCGGATCGATCGGCGGCCGACGTGCCCACGGGACTCGCGTGACACAGTCCTCACCCAAAAAGACCGAAGATACGGCCCACAGCCGCACCGTGCCGGAGCTCACGCTGGAGGACACGGCGCCCGAGCTCAGCCTCGAGGATACGGCTGCGCAGCAGCGCCGTGGGCTTGCGGTTCCCAGCCCATCGGTCGGTTACAACCCCTACGACACCGGGGCACCCGGCGAGCAACCGGTCCAGAATCGCGCCAGCGGATCACGTGCGCCGCCCGAGCCGCCACAGCCGGCGCGCAAGCGCACCGACCTGCGCAAGCTCTCGGAATGGATCCAGGCACAGCGCCGGGCCGAAGCGCTGCGCCAGGAGCAGGAGGCGGAGGAGCCCAAGCAGCCGCCGCCCCCGCAGCAGCGCAAGTGAGCCCGGCCCTGCTGCCGACGCCGCTGAGTTGTAGTCAATCCGCGTAGATGTTGTATAGCTTCAGGCGAATACATCAGATGTATTCGCCTGAAGCTATACAACATCTACGCGAAGTGCGTGCAATCAGGCGCTGCGGAGTCTGCGGTGTCGGCCGCAGGGCCGCGCTCATTCGTGCCGCTGGATGTGCCGCACCTTGCGCTCGCGGCTCAGGCGGTAGAAGCGCCGCAGCTCGGCGAGCGTCTCGCGGCGCGCGCGCGTCGCGGCCGACAGCTGTCGCTCGAGGCGGCGACAGAAGCGCGCGGCGTAACGATTGGCCTCGCGGTACATCCCGGCCCGATCCCCGGCGAGCACGGCATCCACGCGCGCGCGCTCGAACAGCAGCGGGTACAGCTCGCGCGGACGGCGCTGCGGCTGCTGCGCCGACAGCAGCCACCAGCTGGCGACGTACTTGTCGATCTCGGCCTGCAGCTCCAGCTCCAGCAGGCTCACGGGGCGGTCGTGTCCGGCATGCCAGGCGAGGTACAGGAAGTGGCTGACCCCCTCGAGCGCGGTCCAGTAGTCGGCGATATTGCCGGCATGCAGCTCGTAGAGCGGATTCGCTGCCGCCAGCCGCACGAGCAGCTGCGCATCCAGATACAGGCCGAGCGCGGCGCCCTCCCCGTCCTCGCGCACCAGCACCTGCTCGTCGGTGCCCGAGTCGCGCACCGGCGGCGGCAGCCCCCGCCGATCGGTGAACAGAAAGTCGTAGACGTCGTAGTGCACCGGCACATCGTAGATGCCGGCGAGCAGTCCCTGCAGCTGCTGCAATACCATGCTGTCTCCATGGCCGGCCGCGTTCGGGTGCGCCGGCCATCGCACCTTCAGTTCTGCCGCGTGCCGACCGGCAGCGGCGTCACGCCAACCTGCCGCAGCAGTCCGCGCGCCCGCGCACTGCCGGTCTTCAGCCAGATCTCGTAGAGACGCAGGATGTCGGCCTGCGAATAGCGGTGCGCCGAGTCGGCGATCGCCCCGAGCGCCTCCACCAGCGGCAGGAACTTCGCCGCCAGCTCCGCGAACACACCGGCGAGCACCTGGCGACGCCCGTGCGCGAGCCCCACGGCGAGTGTGCCGTAGGCGCGCCCGCCCATGGCGATGTGATAGTCGACGTCCACCAGCCTGCGCGCGAAGCTGTGCGCGAAGAACCCGGCGATGAACAGCGACACGTCGCCCAGGCGCTGCAGGCCGCGCTCGCGCTCGAGCGCGCTGGGCGCCTCGAGCGCCTCGGAGAGCATGCGCACCAGCGGCTTGAGCCGCACACCCTCGGGCGTGCGCTCGAACAGCTGCTCGGAACGCGCGAACAGCGTCAGCAGGTTGACGACGTACTGCTCGGTCTGGTCTTCCACGCAGAGATTGCAATGCGCGAGGGCCTCCTGCAGCTCCCCGTGGAAGTACTCACGCAGATTCGCGACCGCCAGCACTCCGTTGGCCGGCACTCCGTGTTGCATGATGCGATCCTCGTCACTGGCCGCGCGTCACTGCGGGGCTCCCGAGGGACGCCACCCGCAGTTGAGCACGAACACTCAAACCTATTGGATAACCCCATCACGGATTTGTTCTGCAAGAACCCTGCCGGGCTGGCAGCCACGGGCGTCGAGCGCTGACAGCCAAACGTATCCGGCGGGAGCGGCGCGCGCGGGCTGCGCGCTACGGAACCGCCGCGCGCTGCGGGAACTATTGCGCGCTGCTGGTGCGCGTGAGCTGCAGTGACAGGGGCGGCTCGCCGCTGTCCAGGACCCCATCGGCGTCGGTGAGCCGCTGGGTGAGCGTCAGCCGCGCACCGACGAGCTGCGCGTGCTGGTCGAACCACTGCCCCTGGGCGCTGCTGCCCGGATCGCAGGAATGCACGGTATTGGTCTCGAAACCCATCGGCGTGCGCTGCCAGATCAGATCGCACCCCGAAAGTGCGCGCAGGTCCTCGGGCAGCATCGACAGCAGCAGGTCCGGATTGTCGGCCGCGCCGACCCAGCGGCGCGGATCCTTGAAGAGGAAGCGGTGCTCGATGATGCGCTCGGCGCGATCCGCACCAGCGTGCGCGCCGCCCCGGCCGCCCTGGCCGCCCCCGCCGCGGCGGCGCTGCGGCCCCTGCAGCGCCAGCGTCCAGATCCCCTGCGCGAGCACCAGGCGCGGATTGTCCGACGGAGTCTCGCGCACGAAATAGACCGCATCGCCGATCAGCTGCGCGGTGATCGGCTGGATCGAGAGCGTCACCGCCGAGGACGCCTGCGGGCCGCTGCCCGTGGCGCTGCTCGTGTAGGTGCCCGGCAGCTCGCGCTGCAGCTCCGCCAGATCGCTCTGCCCGCGCCGCGCGGCGCCGCTGGTGCAGGCCGCAAGCGCCAGAAAGCCCGGCAGCCACAGCGGCGCCAGAGGGGCCAGAGGGGCGGAGACGCCAGCAGCCCCCGGCCAGCCCGCGCCCCTTGGGGCGCGCGCTCACGCGGGGCCGCGCCCCCACGCGCGATCGCGCGCTCACCCGCGCCCTCGCCGGCACCCGCACTCACGCCGCGCTCGCCCTCAGGCATTGAAGTCCCGCCATGCCGCCCGATATTTGCAGCCGAGCTGCATTATACGTTCCAACAGTTCCTGATAGCCCACACCGGCCGCGCGGGCGGATTCGGCGAAGTCCTCCTCGCGCGTCAGATTGGGATTGGCATTGGCCTCGAGCATGTAGACGTGGCCGTCGGGTGTCACGCGAAAATCGATGCGCGCGTAGCCCGAGAGGTGCAGCGCCCGGTAGATACGTCGCGACAGCCGATCCAGCGTCTGCTGCAGGCCCGGCGCCAGATCCGTGGCCGCACTGGTGCTGATGTCGTAGCGGCGCTGGTAGCTGCGGTCCCATTTGATTTTGCGCGTGGCGATCGCCGGCAGCGACTGCGGCAGCGTGCCGAAGCGCATCTCCCAGATCGGCAGGCGCGTGAGCCGCTCGTTGCCGAGCACCCCGACGTACAGCTCGCGGCCCTCGACGTATTCCTCGACCAGCGCGTCCGAGCCGATCTGCTCGTGCATGAACTGCACCCGCTCGCGCAGCCGCGGCATGTCCTCCACCACCGAGGCCTGCGCGATGCCGAGGGACGCATCCTCCGTCGCGGACTTGACGAACAGCGGCAGTCGCAGCCGCCGCGGCACGCTGAAACGCTGCCCACGGCGGAACACGGCGAAGCGCGGCGTCGGAATGCGATGGAACGCCAGCAGCTGCTTGCACAGCACCTTGTCGCGCGACAGCAGCAGCCCGCGGGGATTGCAGCCGGTGTAGGGCGCGCGCATCAGCTCCAGGAACGCGACCACGTGCTGGTCGTAGGTCACGATCCCGTTGAACTCCTCGAGCAGATTGAACACCACCTCGGGCCGCCACTCGAGCAGCGCCCCGCGCAGCTCCGTGAGCGAGTCGAGCACGCCGAGGATCTGCACCTCGTGGCCGGCGGTGCGCAGCGCCGCGATCACGTCGTACTCGGTGCGAAACTCGTCGATCTGCTTCTCGGAATAGCCCTCCAGCCGGTCGGGCGGCACCAGGCTGGTGTGCACGACGACCAGGGTGCGCAGTTTTTTCAAGCGGCCAGGCGCAGTCCCTGGCTGCGCAGATAGCGCCGCGCGAGCCGCCGCAGCAGGCCGCGGCTGGCCGCGAGCGCCTCGCGCTGTGTGCCGGTGAACTGCAGTCCCAGGGCCGCGCTGCGCTCGATGGCCACGCGCATCACCTGGTGTGCGACATACCGATCCACTCCGCCGCTACGCACCATCCAGGCGAGCAGGGGCGCCTTGTGGGCGCGCAGCAGCGCGGCGGCGCTGCGCGCGCCGGGCGCCTCGCTGGTGAAAACCCGGCGCAGCAGCCGGTCGGCGAGCGCACTGCGACGCGTGCGCGCGGGCCCCGCCTTGCTGCGAAAGTACTGCGCGAGCGTGCGCTGATCCACGTGCAGCGGCTCGACGCGCGCGCGGCAGCGCACCGGCGGGCGATGCGCGCCGAGCTCGCCGGCCAGCTGCTGCACGAAGCGCAGCTTGCGCAGCGCCGGCCAGGCGGCGTAACGGCGCTGCCAGCCGGAGCGCGGAGCGAGCCACACCGCGAAGGTCTCGGCGAAGTCCTCGGTCGGATGACTCTGCGCGTACCAGTCCCCGAGGTGCTGCACGTGATGGCGGCTCGCGGGCCGCGCGCGGTAGCTGTCGCGGTAGGGCCGCGACGCGCGGCCGAACAGCGCGCGCCAGTGGGCGCGCCGGCGCAGCCGGTAGGCCGAATCGATCGCATGCCCGGCCTCGTGGCGCAGGATGCGCATCAGCCAGTTGGCGTTGCTGCCCTCCACCTCGCGCGTCATCTTGCGCGCGAGGCGCACCAGGCGCGGGTGCGCCAGATAGAACGGCACGGCGATGCCGGGCACGCCATCGGGAGAGAACCAGTCATCCGACAGCCACACGTGCGGCCGAAAGCGGATGCCGCGCCCATCGAGCTCATCGTAGAGCCGCTCCACGTGCCGCCGCAGCGGCGAGCGGTGCAGATCGAGCCGCAGGTCGCACATGCGCAGCCGCAGCAGCTGCTCGTCCGGCAGGCGCGCCCAGTCGGGCCGGCGGGCGGCGGGCCGGCGGCGAGCGAGGGCTGCGGTCGTGGCCATCGGAAAACTCTAACCAATCCGCGCTCAGCTGTCCCGCATCGCGGCGGCGTCCTCGGCCTCGACCTCGACGTCGGCCTCGACGTCGGCCTCGACCTCGACCTCGACCTCGGCCTCGACCTCGGCCTTGGCCTCGGCCTTGACCTCGGCCGCGGCCGGGGGCCGCGCCGCCAGAGCGGCGAAGTCGAACAGCACCGGGTCGGCGAGCGTCGCGGGCTCGACATGCCGCAGCGCGGAGAGGATCGACTCGGTGCGGCCGGGGTGCGCGCGCTCCCAGGCCGCGAGCAGCCCCTTGACGGCGTTGCGCTGCAGGTTCGGCTGCGAGCCGCACAGGCGGCAGGGGATCAGCGGGAAGCCCATGCCGCGCGCGTAGCGGGCGATGTCGCGCTCGGCGACGTAGGCGAGCGGCCGGATGACGATGTGCCGGCCGTCCTGCGAGCGCAGCTTCGGGGCCATCGCCTTGAGGCGGCCCGCGTGGAACAGGTTCAGGAACAGCGTCTCGACGATGTCCTCGCGGTGATGACCCAGGGCGATCTTGGTGATGCCGTGCTCGGCGGCGAAGCGATACAGCGCGCCGCGCCGCAGGCGCGAGCACAGCGAGCACAGCGTGCGCCCCTCGGGAATGACGCGCTTGACGACACGGTAGGTGTCCTGCTCGATGATGTGATAGGGCACCCCGATCGATTCGAAGTAGCGCGGCAGCACGTGCGCGGGAAACCCCGGCTGCTTCTGGTCCAGGTTGACGGCCAGCAGCTCGAAGCGAATCTCGGCGCTGCGCTGCAGGGAGCACAGCACGTCGAGCAGCGTGTACGAGTCCTTGCCACCCGAGACGCACACCATGACGCGATCGCCCGCCTCGATCATGCGGTAGTGCTCGATGGCCTTGCCCGCCAGGCCCCGGAGCCGGGCGCCGAGACGGCGCAGCGTCGCGCTGGCGCGCAGACCCGCCACCGACGGCCCAGGCGCGGCGGCGGGGGCAGCAGGCGCGGCAGCGGGCGCTGCGGCGGGCGCTGCGGCGGGCGCGGCAGACCCGGCGATGTCGAGGCCAGCAGCAGGCGCCGCAAGGGCGATGTTCATGCGCGCGGCTCCAGATACTTCTGCTCCAGGTAGCGCAGCAGCGCATTGGCCGAGAGCGGCTGGCCGGTGGCGTGCTTCATCAGCTCCTTGACGGTGACCTTGGCCCCGAGGCTGTGCACGTGCTCGCGCAGCCAGTCGAACAGACCCGAGAACTCGCCGCGCGCGATCTGCAGCTCGAGCTCGGGCAGGTCGCCGCGCAGGCTCTCCCACAGCTGCGCGGCGATCACTGCGCCCAATACGTACGAGGGAAAGTATCCGAATGACCCCAAGGCCCAGTGTATATCCTGCAGGCACCCGTCGTTGGCGCCCGTGGGCCGCGCCTCCAGACGCTGCTCCATGCCCGCGTTCCACGCCTCGGGCAGATCGCGCACCGCCAGCTCCCCCGACAGCAGCTTCTTCTCCAGCTCGTGGCGCAGCAGGATGTGCAGCGGATAGGTCAGCTCGTCCGCATCGACGCGGATGAGGCTGCGCTGCACGCGCGTGAGCCACAGATACAGATTCCCGGTCTCCCATTCGGGACCGCCCACGGCGAACTGCTTCTCGAGCAGCGGGCGCAGGTAGGCGACGAACGGGCGGCTGCGACCGATGAACATCTCCAGCAGCAGCGCCTGGCTCTCCTCCAGCGCCATGCCGCGGTCGCGGCCGACCGGCTGGTCGCGCCACGCCTGCGGCAGGCCCAGGTCGTACATGGCGTGACCGCTCTCGTGCATGGCACCGAACAGCCCCGTGAACAGGTCGCCGGCGTCGAACCGCGTGGTGACGCGGATATCCCCCGGCACCCCCTCGGTGAACGGGTGCTCGCTCTCATCGAGGCGGCCGCGGTCGAACGGAAAGCCGATGGCGCGCATGACCTCCACCACCAGCGCGCGCTGCTTGCCGAGCGGAAACTTGCCGGTGATGCTGAGCGCGGGGTGCCCGGCCTGCAGCTCGAGCGCCTCGCGGATGAGCCCCGGCAGGCGGCGCGACAGCGATTTGAAGATGGTGTCGATGTCCGCCGTGGAGATGCCGGGTGAGAACTCATCCACCAGCGCATAGTAGGGCGGCAGGCCGAGCGCCTGGCCGAGCAGCGCCGCCTTGTCGCGCACCAGATGCAAGACCTCCTCCAGGTGCGGGGCGAACAGCTCGAAGCTGTTCTGGCGGCGCGCCTCGGCCCAAAAGACCTCGGCACGCGCCGTGGCGCGCGCCAGACGGCTGATGAGCGACACGGGCGTGGCGATGGCGTGATCGCGCTGGCGGCGCATCTCGCGCAGGTTCGCCACCTGCCAATCCTCCAGGCCCTGCGCGTTGGCCACGGCGCGGTCGAGCAGCCGCGTGATCCTGGGGGTGGTCAGCAGCGCGTGGTGCTCGGTCTCGAGCGCCGCGAGCTGCTCGCCACGCACGTCCGCGCTCCCGCGCGGCATCATGACCGCCGCATCCCAACGCAGCAGCGAGAGCGCCCCACGGAACGCGTGGAGACGATTGAATTCCTGCTCGAGCTGCTTGTAGGGCGAAGCGGACATGATATTTCGTCGCACACGGAC
>DATJSD010000008.1:0-5113 GCA_035504335.1 Steroidobacteraceae bacterium
GGGCGCGCGCTCAGGCCTTCGGCAGCGTGACGCCGCGCTGGCCCTGGTACTTGCCGCCGCGGTCCGCGTACGAGGTCGCGCACACCTCGTCGGACTCGAAGAACAGCATCTGCGCCACCCCCTCGTTGGCGTAGATCTTCGCCGGCAGCGGCGTGGTGTTGGAGAACTCGAGGGTCACGTGGCCCTCCCACTCGGGCTCCAGGGGCGTGACGTTCACGATGATGCCGCAATTGTGGACGAACACGCCCGCTTCCAGCGCGAAATTGCCGGCCTCCGGAACGGTCAGGCAGTACACGTCGTGCTCGCCGGGCAGCTCGCGAATCGCCGCGATCGTGCGGTCGCGGGCCCGAGACGGCATCAGCGAATCTCCCGCGCGCAATTCGCCCGCGGGCGAGAAGCGCCCGTCGCGACGCAGAAACGCATGGTCGGGGGTGGCCTGGATCGCCGCACCGCTGTCGAGCGTGATCTCCACCAGGCAATCGCGGCCGATGAATCGCGGAGCATCCAGCAGGGCCTCGATGCGCCGGCCGTCGGGGCCGACGCTGTAGCCCCGGAAGGGCTCGCCGCTCTCATGGCGTCTGGCCATGTCCTCGAGCCGCGCGCTGGCGCCGCCGACCAGCGCCACCTGCGTATCGCCGCGCAAGCAGCGCGCGAACGTCGACTTCCCCACGGTCAACACCAGCACGTTGCGCGGAATGCGCAGGTACTCCACCGTGCGCGCGAGCGCGAAGGAATTGGGCGGAATGATGCACACGTCCGCGCTGACGTCCACGAAGCTCTTTGCGTCGAAGTTCTTCGGATCGACGATCGTGGAGTTGATGTTGGTGAAGATCTTGAATTCGCGCGCGCAGCGCACGTCGTAGCCGTAGCTGGAAGTGCCGTAGGAGATCACGCGGCCGGCGGGGCCCTCGCGCACCTGCTCCGGCTCGAAGGGCTCGATCAGGCGCCGCTCGCGCGCCATGCGCCGGATCCACTGGTCGGACTTGATGCTCATGTGCGGCTGAACCCTCAGCTGTCCTCGACCACGATCTTGGGAAACAGCGCGCTGCGGTCGCGGGCGCGCCGCGCGAGCGCCGCGGCCGTGCGCCGCGCGGCCTGCACGTAGCACTGGGCGCGCGCGCTCGCCGGCTCGGCGATCACGCTCGGGCTGCCGCCGTCGGCCTCCTCGCGAATGCGCACGTCGAGCGGCAGCTCCGCGAGCAGCTCCACATGGCTCTGGGCCGCCAGGCGCGCACCGCCGCCGGCGCCGAAGATGTGCTCGAGGTGTCCACACTGGCTGCACACGTGCACGCTCATGTTCTCGATGATGCCGAGCACCGGCACCGCCACCTTCTCGAACATCGCCAGCCCCTTGCGCGCATCGGCCAGGGCGATGTCCTGCGGAGTGGTCACGATCACGGCGCCGGCGACCGGCACGCGCTGCGCGAGCGTGAGCTGGATGTCGCCGGTGCCCGGCGGCATGTCGACCACCAGGTAGTCGAGCTCTCCCCACTCGGTGTCGGCGAGCAGCTGCGTGAGCGCCTGGGTCACCATCGGGCCGCGCCACACGACCGCCTGCTCGGGATCGACCAGAAAGCCGATCGACATGGCCTGCAGGCCGTGCGCCTGCAGCGGTTGGATGTGTTTGCCGTCCGCGGAGACCGGACGCCGACCGGCCAGGCCCAGCATCAACGGTTGGCTCGGGCCATAGATATCCGCATCGAGGATGCCGACGCGCGCACCCCCCGCGGCCCAGGCGAGGGCGAGGTTGACGGCCACGGTGGACTTGCCCACCCCGCCCTTGCCGCTGGCCACCGCCACGATGTTCTTGACGCCCGCCAGCGGCTTGAGGTGCCGCTGCACGGCGTGGGGCACGACGCGTCCGGACAGCTCCAGCGTCACCGCGACCGGCAGACCCGCGGCCTGCAGGTGCCGCTGCAGCGCGGCCTGCAGCGTCTCGGCGTAGCCGCCGGTCGGGAAGCCGAGCTCGACGCTCACCTGCGCCGCATCGTCCCCGCGCAGCTGCACGCCGCGCAGCGCACCCGCCTGCGCCAGCGTCTGCTGCAGGTAGGGTTCCACGTAGGTTTCGAGCGCGCCGCGGACGCGTTCCTCGGAAATCGTCAAGGGTCTCTTCCCCCGGGGGTGGTAGCCGCTAGACTCGGCAAGGCCAGATGAGGACCGACCAATTAGCCAAACATGGCATAATCCGCAAGGCATAAACAACCGGCCCCCGGCGCTCGCGCAGCCGCTGGGGCCCGGCTCGGCGGCACCGCCGGCCGCCCGCACGATGGCAGGGACCAGCACGAGGGCAGGGAGTCGACGACGGATCGTGAGGCACTGGGAATCTCGGAACGGCCGTGGGCGCAGGGGCGCGGAGAGCGCGTGCGGCAGACGACATTAGCACGGCGGAATGAGTCTTTTCACCACCCTGCGGGCCGACCGGCTGATCACTCAGATCAGGGCCGCCTCCAACGTCATGGCGCCCGATATTCAGAAGGCGATCGCCAAGCTGAAGGAGGCGGGCCCGGGCGCGATCGAGCCGGTGATCGCCGCGCTGCCGGAGGCCGACAAGCACGCCACGGTGGCGTTCGTGGACGTGCTCGCCTCGCTCGCCAACGCCAAGACCTTCCCGCAGTACACGCAGGCGCTGGTCCAGGGTAGCCCGCGGGTGATCGCCGGGGTCGCCTGGGCGCTCACCAGCAGCCGCGGCTACCCCACGCACCTGCTGCTGGACGCGCTGACCATCCCGGGCATCGCCAAGTCCGCTCTGCTGGACGTGATCAACGGGCAGCGCCAGCGCTTCAGCGTGCGTGAGCTGCTGAATGCGGCCTACGCGCAGGAGCCCAACGAGAAGGCGGCGCTGTTTCGCATCATCGGCGAGGTCGCCGACGAGGCGGCGCTGCCGGAGCTGCTCGGCCGGCTGCAGGGCAAGGACCCGATCGCGCGGCTGCACATCGTCAACATCCTGGCGCGCTTCAACCGTCCCGAGATCTACCGCGCCCTGCAGGAGCAGCTCGGCGACAACAACAAGATGATCCGCTCGGCGGTGCTCACGGCGCTGACGAAGCTGGACGGGCCGATCGAGGTCGCGCGGGTGTGCACGCTGCTGCGCGACCCGGAGCTGGAGGTGCAGAACCGCGCGGTGGAGCTGCTGGCGCGCGCGCGCGATCCGGACACCATCCGCCACCTGGTGCCGGTGCTCAAGGACGAGAACGAGCAGGCGCGGCGCGCCGCCGTGGAAGTGCTCAACGAAGTGGGCGACGTGCGCTCGGTGAAGTATCTGCTCGAGGCGATCAAGGACGATGACTGGTGGGTACGCAGCCGCGCCGGCGATGCGCTTGGCAAGATCGGCGGCCCGAAGGTCATCGACGCGGTGCTCGAGCTGGTGCGCGACAAGGACGAGGATATCCGTCGCGCCGCGATCGAGATCCTCAACCAGACCAAGGACGAGCGCGCCGTCAACCAGCTGATCGAGGCGACGCGCGACTCGGACTGGTGGGTGAGCGAGCGGGCGGTGGACGCGCTCGCCGAGATCGGCAGCAAGCGCGCGGTGCCGCGCCTCTACGAGATGCTGCGCGGGGGTAACGCGCGCGCGCTGCCGATCGTCGTGCGCGCCATCGGCAAGCTCGGGGACCTGAAGTCCCTGGAGCTGCTCTCGCCGCTGCTCAAGAGCCCGGAGAAGGAGGTGCGCATCGAGGTGATCCAGGCGCTCGCGCGCCTCGCCGACGAGCAGCGCGCCGACCAGATCCGCGTGCAGCTGCAGACCCAGGTCGACCAGCCGGATCAGACGATCGCGCGCGCGGCGGTGCGCGCGCTGACCGAGCTGGAGGTGCGCTTCTCCTCGGCGGCCGGTGCGGTGACCGCGCTCGGTCCGATCGGCACCGTCGCCCCGCGCGGTGCCGATGGCCAGCGCGCCGGGGACGGCCAGCGCGCCGGCGCGCCGGCGCGCACGCTGCTGATCCCCGAGCGCGAAGTCGCGCAGGTGGTGCACCAGGCGGCGAGCACGACCGCCCAGCGCCTGGATATCTCCACGCTCGCCACCGGGGACATCATCGAAGGGCGCTACCGCTTCATCGAGAAGATCGGCCGCGGCGCCTTCGGCACCGTGCTGCTGATGGAAGATACCGTGGTGGACGAGCGGCTGATCCTCAAGTTCCTGAACCCGAGCGTGGCGCAGGACGAGGAGATCATGAAGCGCTTCGTGCACGAGCTGCGCTACTCGCGCAAGATCACCCATCGCAACGTCATCCGCATCTACGACTTCCTGTTCATCCAGGGAAACTACGCCATCTCGATGGAATACTTTCCCTCGCACACACTCGGCGCGGAGATCGTCAACGAGAAGCCGATGCCGCTCAAGCGCGCGCTGCAGTTCGGCATCGACATCGCCACCGGCATGGCCGTCGCGCACCAGGTCGGCATCGTGCACCGCGACCTCAAGCCCGCGAACGTGCTGATCAACGACGAGGGGCTGGTGAAGATCGTCGACTTCGGCGTGGCCGCCGCCCAGCGCGAGGGCGACACCCACCTGACGCGCACCGGCTACGTCATCGGCTCGCCGAAGTACATGGCGCCCGAGCAGATCCTCGGCAGGAAGGTGGATGAGCGCGCCGATGTGTATGCACTGGGGGTACTGCTGTACGAAATGCTGACCGGGGTGCCGCCGTACTCGCGCGGTGATCACATGGCCGTCATGTACCAGCACGTCCAGGGCAAGGCGCGCCCGCCGCACGAGGTGAATCCGGGCCTGCCGGTCAACCTGTCCGAAGTGGTGGTGCGGGCGATGGCGGTGGACAAGGCCAAGCGCTTCCAGACGATGGACGAGTTTCGGGCGGCGCTCGAGCGCTTTCGCTGAAGCCGGCGCGCACCGGGGCGTCGCCCGCGCCCGCGACGCCCCCACCCCGCGACCCCGCGACCCCGCCGCCCCGCCGCCCTGCCGCCCCGCCATCCGCCACGCCTGCGGCGCCTGCGGCGCCCGCTGGCGGCGCCGGGTCCGCCCGACTAGTTTGAGCCAGTTCAAACTTTTCCCCACAATTCCTTGATTTAACAGAACACGATAGCTATAGCTGTACGGGTGCCGCGCCGTGCACACCGGCAGACCAAAGCCCCGGCGCGCGCACAGCGGCTCACAAGG
>DATJSD010000009.1:0-51279 GCA_035504335.1 Steroidobacteraceae bacterium
CGGCATTTCGTCCTCAAAGGCGGCTCGAGCCACACGGCGCGCACGCTGCTGCGGCGCTCCTTCCGCAACTGGTTCCAGCCGCATTACCCGTATGTTTTCGCCGGATTTCGCTGCGTGGACGTCTCCTGATGCGTGGGCGAACCCGGATGCGTGGGCGAACCCGGATGCGTGGACGAACCCGGATGCGTGGACGAACCCTGATCAGCGCGGCGTGCGGCGGGCGAGCGCGCCGCTGAGCCGCCGCCTGGCCGCCTTGTAAAAGTTGCGCGCCGCCCGGGCCGCCCGCGCGGACTGCGTACGCGAGTGGCGGCGCGCCGTGCTCATCGCGTGACGCGTACCGGATTCGGATATAGAGTGCGGCCCGTGCACGCGCATCGCCTCGGCCGCACGCTCGCCCTGCTCGCCGCGCTGCCCGCTTGCGGCGCGCTCGGCGGATGCGCCGGCTCCTTCCTCGATCCTGCCGGACCCGTGAGCGGCGCCGAGCGCACGATCTTCCTCGATGCCCTGGTGATCATGCTGGTCATCGTGGTGCCGGTGATATTCCTGACGCTCGGGGTCGCCTGGTGGTTCAGGGCCTCCAACGCACGCGCCCGCTACCGGCCGGGCTGGACCTACTCCGGGCGCATCGAGCTGGTGATCTGGTCGATACCGGCGCTGGTGGTCTTCTTCCTCGGCGGCATCGCCTGGATCAGCGCGCATGATCTGGATCCGGCGAAGCCGCTGGCCTCCAGGGCGCGGCCCCTCGAGATCGACGTGGTCTCCCTCGATTGGAAATGGCTGTTCATCTACCCGCAGCAGCACGTCGCCAGCGTCAATCGGCTCGTGATCCCGGCGGGCGCGCCGGTGCGCTTTCGACTGACCTCCGCCAGCGTGTGGAACGTGCTGTGGATACCGCGCCTGGGCAGCATGCTCTACTGCATGTACGGGATGGCCGGCACGCTGTATCTGCAGGCGCAGCATCCCGGCACCTATGAGGGCCGCTCGGCGATGATCAGCGGCGATGGCTTTGCCACGATGCACTTCGACACCGATGCGCTGACGCCGGCGCAGTTCGACCTGTGGGTGAGCGCCGCACAGGGGCGCGGTCCGGTGCTCGATGAGCGCGCCTATCGGCTGCTGTTGCACCCGAGCAGCTCCGTGCCGCCCTATACCTACCGGGCGGTCGCGCCGGATCTGTTCCAGGACATCGTACTGCAGAAACTGCCGCCCGGATTCGGCAGTCGCCCGCCGGGCGGGTAGCGCCGCGCCGAGCGCGAGGCAGCGGCGGTCGGTAAGCAGCAAGCAGCAAGCAGCGAGCGGCAGGCGGCAGGCAGCAAGCGGCAAGCGGCAAGCGCGGAGGAGCCATGCACATCCTTGGGAAGCTCTCCTGGCAGGCCTTTCCCCTCAATCAGCCGGTGGCGACGATTGGGGCGGCGATCGTGGTGATGGTGCTCGTGGGGGCCCCGACGCTGCTGCTGGTCAGAGGGTATGTGCCGTATCTGTGGCGCGAGTGGATCACCACGGTGGATCACAAACGTATCGGCATCATGTACTGCGCGCTCGCCCTGATCATGCTGGCGCGCGGCTTCGTCGACGCCATGATGATGCGCGCCCAGCAGGCGCTCGCCTTCAACGCCCCCGGCTATATGCCACCCGAGCACTTCGACCAGGTGTTCTCCGCCCACGGCACCATCATGATCTTCTTCGTCGCGATGCCGTTCGTCATCGGGCTGATGAACTTCGTCGTGCCCCTGCAGCTCGGCATTCGCGACGTGGCGTTCCCGACCCTGAATTCCGTGAGTTTCTGGCTGACCGCCGCCGGCGCGCTGCTGGTCAATCTCTCGCTGGTGCTCGGCAGCTTCTCGCGCACCGGCTGGCTGCCCTATCCGCCGCTCTCGGAGCTGACCTACTCTCCCGGTGTCGGCGTGGACTACTACTGCTGGGCGATCGAGATCTCCGGCGTGGGTACGCTCATGACCGGGATCAACTTCGTGACCACCATCCTCAAGACGCGCGCCCCGGGCATGCACTACACGCGCATGCCGATGTTCTGCTGGACCGCGCTCGCCTCGAGTCTGCTGATCGTCGCCGCATTTCCGATCCTGACGGTCACGCTGGCGACGCTGCTGCTGGATCGCTACGCGGGCTTCCATTTCTACACCAACGTCGGCGGCGGCAATGCGATGATGTTCATGAACCTCATCTGGGCCTGGGGTCATCCCGAGGTCTACATCCTGATCCTGCCGGCGTTCGGAGTGTATTCGGAGGTGATCTCGACCTTCTCCAGCAAGCCGCTGTTCGGCTACCGCTCGATGGTCATCGCGACCATGGCGATCTGCCTGATCTCCTTCATGGTGTGGCTGCATCATTTCTTCACCATGGGCGCGGGTGCGGACGTCAACGCATTCTTCGGCATCGCCAGCATGATCATCGCCGTGCCCACCGGCGTGAAGATCTTCAACTGGCTGTTTACGATGTACGGCGGGCGAGTGCGCTTCAGCGCCGCCATGCTGTGGTCGCTCGGCTTCATGGTGAGCTTCGTCATCGGCGGCCTCACGGGCGTGATGCTCGCCATGCCCACCGCGGACTTCGAGCTGCACAACAGCCTGTTTCTGGTCGCGCACTTTCATACCGTCCTCATCACCGGAGTGCTGTTCGCGGCCTTTGCCGGCTACACCTACTGGTTTCCCAAGGCCTTCGGTTTCGTGCTCGATGAGACGCTGGGCAAATGGGCCTTCTGGCTGTGGCTGATCGGATTCTGGGTGGCCTGGGGGCCGGGCTACGTGCTCGGCCTGGAGGGCATGACGCGGCGGCTGCAGCACTACGATGTGGCCATGTGGCGGCCATGGCTGCTGCTGGCCGCGGCCGGCGTAGTGATCATCATGGCGGCCATCGCCGTGCAGCTGCTGCAGCTGTTCGTGTCGATCCGCAGCCGCGAGCGGCGCCGCGATCTGACCGGCGACCCGTGGAACGGTCGCAACCTCGAGTGGGCGATGGCTTCGCCGCCGCCGCCGTTCAACTTCGCGGTGCTGCCGCACGTGGAGCACCAGGAGCCGTACTGGGACATGAAGCAGCGCGCCATCGAGAGCGGACACCTGCAGACCCCCGAGCCGCCGTACGCGCCGATCGAGATGCCGCGCAACTCGGCCACCGGCTTCGTCTGCGCCGCGTTCGCGGTCGTGACCGGCTTCTCGCTGATCTGGCATATCTGGTGGCTGGTGGGGATCGGACTGGCCGGAGCCTACGTGACCTTCGTCGTGTTCGCGTGGCGCGACGTGAAGGAGCAGGCGATCCCCGCGGCCGAGGTCGCGCGTCTGGATCGCGCCAACCGCGCGGCGCGCTCGGAGGCGCTGCGCCGCATTCGGGCCAGCGAGCCGGTGTTCCATGAGTAGCCCAGGCAGCGCAATCCGCGCCGGTTCGGACCCGTATCACGTCGGGCACCGCAACGAGGAGCTCGTCACCGGGCAGGAATACACCGGCGCAGGCGCCGGTGGTCCGGCGCCCAAGCGCATCGTGGTGGGCTACGGCTTCTGGATCTTCATCCTGTCGGACGTGATCATGTTCTCGGTGCTGTTCGCCACGTACGCGGTGCTGGCCGGCAACCGCGCGGGCGGACCCGGGCCCCGCCAGCTCTTCGATCTGCGTAACACCGCGGCGGAAACGGGCCTGCTGCTGCTGTCGAGCTTCATGTGCGGCATGGCGAGCCTCGCGGTCGCCTGGCGTAACCAGCTATGGACGCAGATCTCGCTGCTCGTCACGGGGCTGCTGGGGGCGGGCTTCCTCACCCTGGAGGTGCGTGAATTCGCGCACCTGGTCAGCATCGGCGCCGGTCCGACCCGCAGCGCGTTTCTGTCGGCGTTCTTCACCCTGGTGGGCTGTCACGGCATCCATGTGACCGTGGGGCTGCTGTGGCTCGGCACGATGATGGCGCAGCTGCTGGCCAAGGGATTCCAGCAGAACATCCGGCATCGATTCCTGTGCTTCACGCTGTTCTGGCATGCCCTGGATATCATCTGGGTCGGCATCTTCAGTCTCGTCTACCTCATCGGGACCATCCTGCCATGAGCTCCGTCGCAGGGCCGCCGCCGCACGAAGGGCACTCCGATCCCACCTCGCCCCTGCACCCGCATACGCAGGATGCCGGCTCGGTGGTGGGCGGAGATCGACTCCCGGGTGAGCCCTCCGAAGCGGCTCCCGGCGCGCTCGCCCCGGAGATACGCGGTTACCTGATCGGGCTGCTGCTGGCGATCGGGCTCACGGTCGCCGCATTCTGGGCACTGCATACGCATCTGATCTACGGCCCCGGCATCATGATGGCCGTGGTGGTCCTGGCGCTGGCGCAGATGGGGATCCATCTGGTGTTCTTTCTGCACCTGACCACGGCTCCGGACAACATCAACAACGCCCTGGCGCTCGCCTTCGGCGTGCTGATGGCCGGTCTGATCGTATTCGGATCGGTCTGGGTGATGAATCATCTGAATCACAACATGCTGCCGATGCAGCAGCTGCTGCAGATGCAGCCCTGAGCCGCTGCAATCAGGCGCAGGATCACCCGGAACCCATGGGGAGCGCTCGCGCGCGTAAAATGGCGCGATGTGCGGGCGCTTCGTGACTCCTGAGCAGGCTGAGGCCGAGCGGAACCTGTGGGTCGCCTGGCCGGAGTACGCGCGCAGTTTCAATGTGGCGCCTTCGCAGCGCGTGCCGGTGGTGCGATGGAGCGGGCAGGCCCGCCAGGGACTGCTGATGCGCTGGGGGTTGGTGCCGTACTTCGCGCACGGCGTGCCGCCCCGGTACAGCACCATCAACGCCACGCTCGAGCGGCTGGAAGACGGACCGGCCTGGCGCGGGCCGTGGCGGCGCGCTCAGCGGTGCGTGCTGGCGGCGGCCGGCTTCTACGAGTGGCATGTGCTGCCCGAGGGCCGCAAGCGTCCCTACTACATCACCTGCGCCGATCAGCCGGCGTTCGGTTTCGCAGGACTGTGGGATCGCTCGCTCGCCGAGGACGGCAGGGAGACGCTCAGCTGCACCCTCATCACGCTGCCGGCGAACGCGCTGCTGCGCGACATCCACAACGGCGGAGCGACGCCGTTCCGTATGCCGGCGATCCTCGCGCCGGCGGACGTCGAGCCCTGGCTGGTGGGCTCCGCGGCCCAGGCGCGCGCGGCTCTGAAACCCTATGCCTCGGAGCTGATGCTCGCCCACCCCGTCAGTACGCGAGTGAACTCCCCGAAGAATGACGATCCGAGCCTGACGCAGCCCGTGGCCGCGGATGCACTGCCGACATGAGCATCGAGACGGCTGCCGACGCTGAAACGCACGAGGCGCCGGTGCTGTGGGGCCATCCGCGCCAGCTGTGGATGCTGCTGGCGGTCACGATTGGCCTGAATTTCGCGTTCTACGGCTTCCGCGCCTACCTCGCGCCGTACATGGCGAGCTTCTACGCCGGTCTCGGGCCCGCGGCCGCGCAGGCCCATGCCGATCTGCTCGCCAGCGGCTTCCTCGCGCTGATGTACGCCACGCCGATCGTCGGCGGTTACGTCGCGGACAAGATCCTCGGTGAAGTCCGCTCCCTCGCGCTGTCGCTGTGGCTCACGAGCGCCGCGCTGGTGCTCATGGCCAGTCCGACCCTGTCCGGATTCGAGATCGGCATGGCGATGTTCGCGCTCGCGACCGGACTGAACATTCCACTGACGGTGCTGATCGGCCGGAATTACACCGCATCCAGCCCGCGGCGCGAGGGCGGCTACACCCTGTTCTATCTGGCCATCAATCTCGGTGGCTTCATTGCGCCCTTCATCTGCGCGGACTTCGTGGGACGGCATTTCGGCTACCGATGGGGGTTCATCGCCGCCGCCGCGGGCAATGCGCTCGCGGCCGGCATATTCCAGCTGCGCCAGCACAAGTTGCGGCCGCTGCTGCCGCACGGCGGGCACCTGCACGGGCCGCTGACCCTGCTCGCGGTGATCGCAGTGATCGCGGTGCTGGTGTACCCGACCGCACTGCTGCTCTCGCGGCCGCAAATACTCAGTACGGCCATGTACGTGTTGATGGCGCTGCTGGTGCTGTATTTCATCGCGGGCTGCATCCGCCGCCGCGATCGCGTGCAGACGCAGCGCTACCTCGCGCTGCTGCTGCTGTTCGTCGCTCTGGTGCTGTTCTGGTCCCTGAGCATGCAGGGCGCGACATCGCTCAACTTCTTCGCGCGCGACTACGTCAATGCGCCGTTCGACTACACGCTGTTTCAGTCCGCCAACCCGCTCTACATCCTGCTGTTCGCGCCGCTGCTGGCGCTGCTGTGGCCGTGGCTGGGCCGTCGCGCACGGGATCCATCGACGCCGCGAAAGTTCGGTATCGGCCTGCTGCTGGTCTCGCTCAGCTACGGGCTCATGGTCGGCGGCATCCGCTACGGAATCGACGCCGCGGGCAAGGTGGCCTGGGGCGTGCTGGCCGGATGCTATCTGCTGCAGACGCTGGGCGAGCTGTCCCTATCGCCGATCGGCTACTCGCTGGTGGGTCTGCTGGCGGCGCCCGAGGAATCCTCGCTGGCCATGGGCGGGTGGTTCTTCGGGACCGCGCTGGCCTATCAGCTGGCGGGCTGGATCGCGACTCGCACCACCGCGCCGGCGGGCGGCGGGTCGGCCGCCGGCATTGCCGGCTACGCACACGTCTACGCGCAGCTGTTCGTCATAGGCCTCGCCGTGAGTCTGATCTACCTGCTGGCGGCGCCGCTGGTCAGAAAGCTCATGCACGGGGTGCATTAGCATCGGCCCGTCGGCCGCAGGCCGGCGCCCCCGGGGCGCCGGCCGGTTGCCGACGGCCTGCGTGGCGAGGGTCTACTTGCCGGCGGACAACGCCTGAACCGCCGCTAGCGTCTTCTCGACGTTGTCGGCTGGCGCTACCCCGCCGATGGTGGCGGCGATCGTACCGTTCGGATTGATGACGAACGTGGTGCGCTCGGCAAAGCCATGTCCGATCTCCACGCCGCGCACGTCCTCGGCGCCTGCGCGTCCCGCCATCACCTTCAGGTCGTACGACCGGGCGATGCGGCCCTGCGGATCCGAAGCGACCGGGAAATTGCCCGCGCAGTAATTCGGATCCTTGGAGAAGTCATTGAGGCGGGAGATGCTGTCGAGGGACACGCCGACCACGCTTGCACCCGCGGCCTTGAACTTGGCGATGTCCGTCGAGAAGGTGTGCGCTTCGATATCGCAGCCCCGGGTATAGGCCGACGGATAAAAGTACACCACCACCGGCCCGTGGCGCAGCGCGCTCTTCAGTGAGTAGTGAAAGGACTTGCCGTTCTTCGAGGCCAGAGCGGTGAACGGCGGCGCGCTCGTCCCGGGTTGCAGGGCCGCGAGAGCCGAGGTGCACACCAGTGCAGCGCAGAGGCCGAGTAGCAGCGTTTTGAATTTCATATGACGACCCCAGTCATGGTTTCAATCGGCGGGACGTGTGCCCACAGCCTTGCATCCCGGGTGCGATGGTACTGCAACGCATGCCGGCGTGCGCGGGCGCCGGTTGGGCGCCGGTTGGGCGCCAGTTGGGCGCTGGTTGGGCGCGGCGGGCGTCGGCTCGGGCGCGCGGGCGCCGCGGGTGCCGGCTGGGGCGTCCTGCCGGGAGGGCCCGAGTACAACCCCAGTCCGATCAGCCACTAAGGGGATTTTGTTACACTTTGGAATGAAATCGTGCCCGGATGCACCTGCGGACTGCGGCAGTCATCCGGGGCAGCGATTCATGCGTTCGAGCAAGGGTGTGGCCGCGCGCGCGCGGCGGGGCCCTGGAGCCATTACCGGAGAGTGACGTGGTCAAGAGACATTCGCTGGAGCGGATCAAAGCCCCTTTAATCGCGCTGATGGCTGCAGCAGCGCTCGCCGGCTGCGTCGTCGAGCCGCTTGGGCCGGGGCCGGGCGTGTATGTGGGTCCCGCGTACGGTCCGCCGGCGCCCGCCGGGGAGGTGATCGGCGTTGCGCCCGTTCCGGGGTACATCTGGACAGGCGGCTATTGGGGATGGGTCGGCGGCCGCTATGTGTGGACCGCGGGCCGCTGGATTGCGCCGCGTCCCGGATTTTTCTGGGTTCGCCCACACTGGGTGCGCCGTCCGGGCGGATGGCGCTTCGTGCCCGGTCACTGGCGACGCTGAGCCAGCGGCGGGAGCGGCGCGGCGGGCCTCAGGGCAGGCGCACGACGTTGGCCAGCATCACCTCGTCGCCGCTCTGTGAGGGCATCGCGGTCGGCGGCCGGGCGGTCGCCATCGCGACAGTCGCGGCTCTCGCAGGCGAGGCGCGTCGCCTGCTGCCGGTCCCGCGGTACGCGCAGATGCCAGCAGCGCCAGCAGCCACGCCCGCGCGATGCGAATCTTCATGCCCGCTGCCTATCCTCCGCGGCTCGATGCCGCGCGGCTCGATGCTGGCCGCTCCGGTGCCATCGTGGCACCATGCCGCCATTCAACCAAGCCCATGCGACCGCTCGGGGCCGGGGCCACGGGGGCACATCGATGACGAGAGGGATCGCGCTGCTCGCGCTGTCGCTCACGGCGCTGTCCGTGGCGCCGGGCGCTCGTGCTGCCGCGGGGCCCAATGCCGACGACTATCGCGGCGGCTGGGAGACCTACGGCGCGGGTGTCGGGCCCCACATCTACGAGTTCTCCATCCGCGGGCAGCGCGTGCGTGGCATCTACTGCACCGAGTGCAGCGATGCCACGACGCTGGCGTTCGTGGACGGACGGCTCGCGGCCGGCGGTCTCACTTTCACCGTCACGCACGTCTATGATGACGGTGGCACTGCCTACCAGGATCATGCGACCGCGCGCATCGCGAACGGTGAGCTCATCGTGACCGGCACGAACGGCCGGGACGGCCGCCACTTCGATTGGACCCTGCGCAAGGATCCGCGCGGTCCGGCCCCGGTGCCGGGCACGCCGGTGAACCGGCTGCCACCGGCTCCACCGGTGGCGGGCCCGAGCGTGCCGCAGCGATTCGGTCCACCGCCGTACGTCGCCCCCGGCCCCTGGGAGCCGCTGTCGAGGGCGAAGGTCGTGGGCGTGTGGCTCGGGTTCGGGGCGGGCATCGACAAGCAGTTCTTCATCATCCGGCGCGTGGGCAGCGGCCTGCGCGGCATGGTGTGCGGCCGCTGCGACAACCCGTACACGATGGCCGCGCTCGACGACTTTCAGATTCAGGGGGATACGTTGAGGTTCGACATTCTGCACGAGGACTGGGGCCCGGGGCGGCTGCCGTCGCACAACCAGGTGACGGCGCACATCGCGGACAACGAGATGCGCATTTCGACCGAGCTGAACAATACCCGGACGCACGGCGTCGCCGGCTTCGAGGTGCACGCCTCGCTGTACGGGCCGGTGGCGGCCGCGGCGACGGCGGGCAATTGACCGGGCGCCCGCGGTGCGCCAGGTCTGCTGGTGGGCCCTGGGGGATGCGCTCTCGCGCCGCTACCACGATGAGGAGTGGGGGCGGCCGGTGCACGATGAGCGCACGCTGTTCGAGATGCTCTGCCTGGAGGGCGCGCAGGCGGGCTTGTCCTGGCAGACGATTCTGCGCAAGCGCGATCACTATCGGCGTGCGTTCGCGAACTTCGATGCGCGGCGTGTGGCGCGCTTCGATGCGCGGCGGATCGCAGCGCTGCTGCGCGACGCCGGCATCGTGCGCAACCGGCTGAAGATCGAGTCGGCGATCGGCAATGCCCGCGCGTTTCTGGCCGTGCAGGCCGAGTTCGGCAGCTTCGATCGTTACCTGTGGGGCTTCGTCGGCGGACGACCGCTGCTCAACCTGCCCGCGAGGCGCACGGACGTGCCGGCGCGCACCGAGCTGAGCGACCGGCTGTCGCGGGATCTGAAGCGGCGCGGCTTCCGCTTCGTCGGCTCCACTATCGTGTATGCGTATCTGCAGGCGGTCGGAGTGGTGAATGATCACTGGCGCCAATGCTTTCGCGCTCCACGGCGGCGAGCCGCTCGCGCAGCTGCGCGGTCAGCGTCAGGGAATGCAGCCGCGCGACCGCGTCGTACACCATGACGTGAGCCATCAGCTCGTCGGGCTGCACGACACGTAGAAACGGCGCGAGCGATTCGCACAGCGTGTCCACGGATCCGACGAAGGATGCCTGCATGGCCTGCTGCGCGAGCGCGAGCTCCTCGGCGGAGCAGAGCTGCGTGATGTCGTCGACCGGCGGTGGCAGCCGCCCGGGTCGTCCGCGGCGCAGGCGGATGAACGCCAGCTGGTGCGACGTGAACAGCCGCCGCGCCGCCGCCTCGCTGTCTGCCGCGATCAGGTTGACGCAGACCATCGCGTAGGGTTGCTGCAGGGCCGCCGATGGCCGGAACAGCCGCCGGTACAGTGTCAACGCCGGCATGAGCCACTCGGGGGAGAAATGCGCCGCGAACGCGAACGGCAGGCCGAGCATCGCGGCGAGCTGCGCACCGTAGGTGCTCGAGCCGAGCAGCCAGAAGGGCACCTCGACCTCCATCGCCGGCACGGCACGGATCGGCTGCCCGGCGGCCGCGGCGCCGAAATATCCGCGCAGCTCCTCGAGGTCTGCGGCGAATCGCTCGCTCGCATCGGGTTCGCGGCGCAGTGCACGCACGGTGTGCGCATCGGTGCCGGGGGCGCGGCCCAGCCCGAGGTCGATACGATCCGGGTAGAGCGCCGCCAGCGTGCCGAACTGCTCGGCGATCACCAGCGGAGCGTGATTGGGCAGCATGATGCCTCCCGCGCCGACGCGAATGCTGCGCGTCCCGGCGGCGATGTGCCCGATCACCACGGCGGTCGCGGCGCTGGCGATGCCCGGCATGTTGTGGTGCTCGGCCACCCAGTAGCGCCGCAGGCCGAGCGCCTCGGCGTGGCGTGCGAGCTGCAACGCGCCGGCGAGCGCGGCCGGTGCGCTGCCGCCTTCGATGATGGGGATCAGATCCAGCAGGGAAAATGGGATCATGGTGGCGGGTGCGACACCCGGCTTTGGCGCGGCCAGCGGCGCGCGGGTCCCGCAGCGACCCGCGGCCGACTCCTAGCCGCCCGAGCCGGTGCCGACATCGATCGGAGCGCAGTTGGTGCGACCCGACATCGCACAGTCCTGAATCTGCGCCATGTTACGTAGCACGCGCACCAGCAGCAGGCCGCCGACCACCAGCAGCAGTACGAACACCAGCGTCAGGACCGCGCGCCGGCGGTCCGGCGGCGGCTCATCGCCGTTTTCCGTATCGTCCGGCTCATCGGGGCCTTGCCTGGGCATCAGCAATCGAAACTCCCTTGCTCGGCGGCCACGCTCGCGGGAAGACCGCGAGCGGGCCGACGCATTTTAACCCGGTCCGAGGCGGCGCTGACCCTGCCGTGGCGCGACCCGCGGGTACGACCTCTTTGCAGGCCAACTATACTCATGTTTTTTGAGCGCCCACTTCGTGCGCCTGCTGTTCCTGATTCACCGCTACCTGGGCATCGGCGTCGGCCTGCTGATGGCCATGTGGTGCCTGTCGGGGCTGGTGATGATGTACGTGAGCTACCCCGCGCTCGCTCCCGGCACGCGGCTTGCGCACCTGACGCCGATCGATTGGCGCGACTGCTGCGCGGTCTCGAGCGCGATCCTGGGCGATGCCGATCCGGTAGCGCGCTTCAGCCTGGAGATGCTCGCGGGGCGGCCGGTGCTCGACTGGGGGCCGGGCCCGGAATCGGCCGGACTCATCGACCTGGTCACCGGCGAGGGCCTCGACGGCATCTCGCGGGCGCAGGCGATTCGTGTGGCCGCGGCGTACACGCCCGCAAGCCACCCGCGGCTGCTGGGCCTGATCGACTTCGATCAATGGACGCTCGAGGGCGTCTCACCCGAGGACGGGCCGCTGTATCGCTTCGAGCTGCGCGATGGGCGGGGAGGCCAGCTCTACGTTTCCAGCACGACGGGGCGCGCCGTGCAGCTCACCACTCGACGTGAGCGCTTCTGGAACTGGCTGGGTGCCGTGCCGCATTGGCTGTACTTCGCGGACCTGCGTCACCACGCGCTGCTGTGGAGCGAGGTCGTCATCTACACATCACTGATCGGCTGCTTTCTCGCCGCGACGGGGCTGTACATCGGTGTGCGGCAGCTGCTGCGCCAACCCGCCGGGCGCTGCTCCCCGTATCGCGGCTTCAATCTCTGGCATCACATCGCCGGACTGCTCTTCGGCGTGCTGGCGCTCACCTGGGTGCTCAGCGGGCTGCTGTCGATGAACCCCTGGGGACTGATGATCGGCGCCGGCGCGGGCCCCGAGCGAGCGCGGCTGCAGGGCCCACCCCTCACGGGCGCACAGCTGCGGGCGACGCTGCGGGCGCTGGCGGCCGCGGCCCCGACGGGGGTCGTGTCGGTCCAAAGCGCGCCGCTCGGCGGCAGGTTGTACCTCGTCGCCAGCGGCCGCGACGGCGCGCGCCGCCGGCTCGATGCCGAGGGCAAGTCAGCGCCACTCGGACCCGCGCAGCGGCGCTTCATCAGTGCGACCCTGCACGGCGGCGCCAGCGGCATGCGACTACTGACACGGGGAGATGAATATTATTTCAGTGTGCCCGGCAGCCCGGTCGAACTGCCCGTCTGGCGGGTGATACCGCCGGACCGCACGGGCCGTCGCTACTACCTTGATCCGATCAGCGGCGAGCTCGCCGCCAGCATCGATCGCGCCGACGAACACTACCGCTGGTGGCACGATGCCTTGCACCGCATGGACTTCGCCGCTGCGGTCCGCGGCCGACCGCAATGGGATGTGCTCATGTGGCTGCTCATGGCCGGGGTGACCACGGTCTGCGTGACCGGTACGTACCTGGGATTCCGGCGTCTCACGCGTTGAGCGCCGCCGGCGGGCGCCGGCCGCTGCATCGGTCGAGGGTTTGCGGGTCCTGCCACGTATATACTGGCGGGACACAAGGGGGTCCTCTTCGGCCGGCGCTTTCGGTGTGGCGCTAGCGGGGTGCTGCGGGGTGCGTCTGGGCCTATGTCAAACGCGCAAAAATCAAGGTGCCCATGACGTCAGCCGCCAAGCTCGCTCCCGGCCTCCGGGCCCGCGCTATCCGCCCGAGCCCGGACCGCGGCTGATGTACTCGCTGCTGCGCTACTTTCTCGACCGACGCATGAAATCGCTGCGCGCCTCGATCGCGGCGGTCTATGTGCTGTTGCTGCTGATCAATCTGATCGTGTGGGCCTGGGCCGTGCTGATCTTCCGGCACCAACCGGTGCTGCTCGGCACGGCGCTGCTGGCCTATGGCTTCGGCCTGCGGCACGCGGTCGATGCGGACCACATCGCCGCGATCGACAACGTGACGCGCAAGCTCATGCAGGAGGGCCAGCGGCCGGTGACGGTCGGGTTCTTCTTTGCGATGGGTCACTCGATGGTGGTCATCCTCGCGGCCGCCGGCATCGCCCTGACCGCCGCGGCGCTGCACTTCGATCATGCCAAGAGCGTCGGGGGGATCATCAGCACCTCGGTGTCCGCGGCGTTCCTGTTCGCGATCGCGGTGATGAATCTGCTCATATTCTTCTCGGTCTGGAAGACCTTCCGGCACGTGCGCAGCGGCGGGGCCTTCGTCGAGGAGGATTTCGACCTGCTGCTGAACAAGCGTGGCTTCGCCGCGCGGCTGTTCAGGCCGCTGTTTCGCCTGATCCGCAAGAGCTGGCACATGCTGCCGCTGGGATTCCTGTTCGGCCTCGGCTTCGACACCGCCACGGAGGTTGCGCTGCTGGGGATCTCCGCGACGCAGGCGGCCAAGGGGGTGTCGATCTGGTCGATCATGGTGTTTCCGGCGCTATTCGCCGCCGGCATGTCGCTGATCGACACGACCGACGGCATCCTGATGCTCGGCGCTTACGACTGGGCGTACATCAAGCCGATCCGCAAGCTGTTCTACAACATGACCATCACGCTGGTGTCGGTGGTCATCGCGGTGCTGATCGGCGGCATCGAGGCGCTCGGGCTGCTGATGCAGCAGATGCAGCTGAGCGGGCCGTTCTGGGACGTGGTCGGACTGCTGAACAACAACTTCAACAACCTGGGCTTCATCATCATCGGCATCTTCGTCATCGCCTGGGTCGGCTCGGTATTCATCTACCGCTACAAGGGCTACGACAGCCTGGAGATCAAGCGCTCCTCGACGTAGGCGGCCCCGGCCCCGGCCCGCGCGCCGCGCGCCGGCCGCTACGCCGGCTCGATGGCGGTCGCGCGAAACGAGCCGGTCTGCAGCCGATAGTAGTCTTCGGCGGCCTTGATGATCACGCGGTTGCGACCGCCCTGCTTGGCTTCATAGAGCGCCTCGTCGGCGAGCTGCACGGCCCCCTGGAAGGTGCGTCCCGTCACCGGCACCACGACCCCGACGCCGATGCTGACAGTCACCACGGCGGCGCCGGCAGGGGCCTCGCTGCCCGCTGGGGCATCGCTGCCCGCTGGGGCATGGCTGCCCACCGGGGCCTCGCTGCCCGCCGGGGCATCGGTGCGCGCCGGGGCCTCGGCGCCGGCAGTGGCGTCGGCGCCGACGGCAGGCTGCGGCACCGCCTGTTCGACCGCGCGTCGCATGCGCTCGGCGATGTCGCCGACCTGCTCGCGCTCCAGGTCGTACAGGACCGCGACGAACTCATCGCCGCCGTAGCGCGCGGCCAGGTCCAGCGGTCGACGTGCGAAACCCTTCAGCAGCTGCGCCACGGCGCGCAGGGCGCCGTCGCCGCCCTGATGTCCATGCGCATCGTTGTAGGCCTTGAAGTGATCGATGTCGACCATCAGCACAGCCAGTGAACGGCGGTCGCGCTGCGCGTGGTGCCACAGGCGCAGCATGTGCTCGTCGAAGGCGCGGCGGTTCATCAGCCCGGACAGCTCGTCGCGCGCGACCAGCTCCGCCATGAGCGCGCTCTCCAGGAAGTTGTGCCGATACGAGCGCTCGATGTCGCGGTAGCCGACGATGCCGATGATCGCGATGAGCAGCAGCATCGGCAGGCTGGGCGCGATGGCGCCCGGTCCGCCGTAATACACGGCGGCCGCCGTGAAGGCCACGAGGATCGCGCCCGTGGCGAGCAGTGCCGCCCGGAACAGCAACCCGGCGAAGAAGAACACCGCGATGACGTTGATGGTCAGTACACCGATCATCTGGCCCACGCCGTTCGCCAAGGCCTGCGCGATGAAGACCGCGATCGAGGCGCCGAGTACCGGCACGAGCACGCGTGCGATGGGCATGTAGAGGCGCGGGTAGGCGCGCGTCCAGGCGACCCAGGCGAGGATGAATGCGGACAGATCCGCGAGCGCATAGGCCCACCACACCAGCCCGCGAGGCGCGCCGCCCAGCAGCCAGCCGAGTATCGCCGTGAGCGCGAGTGCGCAGTTCAGCGAGAACCAGATGCGTACCCGCAGGCGCATGCGCTGCAGATGCGCCTGCGTGTACAGCGCCTCGAGCTCGGGTGCGAAGCGCAGCCGCGCCACGCCCGAGCGCAGCGCCTGTGCGTAGCGCGAGTCGGGGAAGTCATCGGGGTTGATGCGACCTGGGGGCAGCATGCTGGCCCCCGGATGATGCGATGCAATATCGTCTGGCATACCCCGTCAGTTTCCCGGTCCGACGTCGCGCTCGCGTCGGTTCAAAAGCCCCATTCCAGGGCGTTCCATTTTAGGGTGCCGCTCCCCCCGGCAGCGCGACCGGGGCCGCGATTCTGAGCAGTCGTCCACGCCCTATTCCTCACCAGTATAGCCCATGAGAATTGCGAATAATTCGCATCCTCATTTACACTCTGCCGAATCCATTGCCTGGAGGCCTCTTGGAGTATTCGAATCCCCGGGCGGAGCGCAGGACTCCGCGCGCGGCGCCGCCGCATGCCGAGCAGCCCGCGACAGCTGCCGCTGAGGCCTCCTCCGCAGCGCACGCGCCGGCGTGGCGCCGGCGGATCGGGCCGTGGCTGGGCTGCGGAGCTTTCCTCGCGGTACTCGGACCGGGGCTGGTGGTGATGCTCGCCGATACCGAGGTCGGCAGCATCATCACTGCGGCGCAGAGCGGGGTGCAGTGGGGTTATCGGCTGCTGCTGCTGCAGCTGCTGCTGATGCCGGTGCTGTACGTGGTGCAGGAGCTGACCGTGCGCCTGGCGATCTTCACCGGCAAGGGTCACGGGGAGCTCATCCGCTCCACCTTCGGCCCCGGCTGGGCGTGGGTGTCGGTGAGCGGCCTGGGCATCGCGACCCTCGGGGCGCTGCTCGCGGAGTTCTCCGGCGTCGCGGGGGTGGGCGAGCTCTACGGGGTGCCGCGGGCGCTGAGCCTGAGCCTCGCGGCGGCGCTGCTGCTGGTGGTGGTGCTCACCGGGAGCTACCGGCGCGTCGAGCGCGTGGCGATCGCACTCGGGCTGTTCGAGCTGGCGTTCTTCGTGGTCGCCTACGAGGCGCATCCGCACGCCGCGCAGCTGGCGAGAGGCCTGCTGCAGGTACCGCTGCACGACAGGCGCTACGACTACCTGGTGGCGGCCAACATCGGGGCCGTGATCATGCCGTGGATGATTTTTTACCAGCAATCCGCGGTGGCGGACAAGAAGCTGCGCGCGCGTCACTACCGCTATGCGCGCTGGGACACGGCCCTTGGAGCCGTGGTGACGCAGTTGGTCATGGCCGCGGTGCTGATCGCCGCGGCCGCGACCATCGGCCGGTACGACGGGCACGCGAGCCTCAACAGCGTTGGGGACATCACGCGCGTGCTCGTGCCGGTGCTCGGCGCGCCGGTCGGCCGTTTCGTGTTCGGTCTGGGCACCATCGGCGCGGCGATGGTCGCGGCTATCGTCGTATCGCTCGCCTCGGCCTGGGGCTTCGGCGAGGTGACCGGCTATCGCCATTCCCTCGAGCATCATCCGCTCGAAGCGCCGTGGTTCTACGGGATCTACGCGCTCGCGGTGATCGGCGGGGCGGTGACCGTGGGCCTGGTGCCGGATCTGGTGGCGCTGAACATCGGCGTGGAGGTCATGAACGCGCTGATGCTGCCGGTAGTGCTGGGTTTCCTGGTGCTGCTCGCCTTCCGCGCACTGCCGGCGGAGCATCGCCTGCGGGGTGTGTATGCCTGGGTGGTGGTCGCGGCGGCGATGCTCACCGCGGGACTGGGCGTCTACGGCGGGCTATCGGGAGTGAGCCTGTTCTGAGGGCGCCGCCGAGCCCACGGCCGGAGCGGCTCAGCGCTTCGCCGGCGGGGCCTGCTTCACCAGCAGAGAGCGCAGCTTGCGCAGATCGTTGCGGTGCTGCGCGTCGGGTTTCGGATACTTCATGCGCAGAGCCTCGAGCGCCTCGACGATGATGTTGGAGACGATCAGCCGCGCGGTCTTCTTGTCGTCCGCCGGCACGATGTACCAGGGCGAGTGCGCGCTGCTGGTGGCGCCCAGGCAGTGCTCATAGGCGCGCATGTAGCCGTCCCACTGGGGCCGCTCCTCGATGTCGGCGAGGCTGAACTTCCAGTTCTTGTGCGGATCGTCGATGCGCGCCAGCAGCCGCCGGCGCTGCTCCTCGGCGGAGATGTGCAGGAAGAATTTGATGATGCGCGTGCCGTTCTCGTACAGGTGGCGCTCCAGATGGTTGATGGAGCGAAAGCGCTGGTGCCAGAAGCGGTTGGCCCGCAGGGTTTCCTCGGGTAGATTCTCGGCGGCGAGCACCTGCGGGTGCACGCGCACGATCAGCACCTCCTCGTAGTAGGAGCGGTTGAAGATGCCGATGCGCCCGCGCTCGGGCAGATCGCGTGTCGTACGCCACAGAAAGTCGTGCGCCAGCTCCTGGGCGCTCGGGTGCTTGAAGCTGTACACCTGGCAGCCCTGCGGATTGACGCCCGACATGACGTGCTGGATTGCGCCGTCCTTGCCGGCCGCGTCCATGGCCTGGAAGATCAGCAGCAGCGCGTGACGATTGCAGGCGTACAGCAGACTCTGCAGGTGGCTGAGCTGCCGGATGTGCGCCTGCAGAAGCTGCGCGTATTGTCGCCGGGAGGCGTACACCGGCTCGACGGCGGTCGGCCACTTGGCCAGATCGACGCTGGAGTCCGGCGCCACCCGATAACGCTCGCTGCGGATCTTCACGGCACGCCCCCCGCGGGGATGACGACGGGGGTCATTATCGGTCGCGATTCCGCGATGAGGCAATCAGCGCGCCCGGTTCCGGGCGCGCCGCCGCCGCGGCATCCCGCCGGCCGCCGCCGCGGCGCGCGTGCATCCGCCGGCCGTTGACCCGCAGGCCGCCGCGGGCGGCGGCCAGTCCCCTCAGCCCCCCGAGCGCGAAGGCCAGCAGATGCCGTGCGACCAGCGGTGCCGCCGCCGAGGTGAGCTCCACGCCGGGCATCAGACGCGACATCTTGCGGCGGTTGAACACCAGCATCACCGCGCACGGCGCCATGATGCTGATGGCCGCGCGTGCCACCGCCGGGTCCCGCGGCGGCAGTGCGCAGAGCTCGGCGATGATGCCGCGCAGGATGGTGGCGCGCTCGGCCAGAATGCGGTCGTGCGTGGGGCCGTAGATCGCCGAGGGGGCGACGAATTCGCGGCCGAAGAGGCGCGCCGCCCACGACTCGGACACCGGACTGGCGAGCCGCTGCACGATCAGGCTGATGAAGGCGCGCAGCTTGCGGCGCGGATCGCTCTCGGCGTCGACGGCCGCGGCGAGCGCCGCGGTGGTCAGCAGCCGCCGCTGCGCCTCGGCCAGCACCGCCGGGTACAGCCCCGCCATGCCGCCGAAGTGATAGACGATCGCCGCCGAATGCACTCCCGCGCGGCGACAGATCTGCTGGCCGGTGACGCGGTCGACGCCCTGCGCGGCGAACAGCTGCCCGGCCGCCTCGAGCAGTCGCGCGCGGGTGCGCGCGCTGCGCGCGCCGCCGGTGCCGGTGCCGGCGCGCGCAGCGCCGAGCGAGGCGCCACGTCCGGCGCGGCCCGCGGGCGCACGCGCGCCCGGAGCGCGCCGCGGGGGCGGCGCCGCGGCGCCGGGTTCGATCTCTTGCAGATGTGCCATGCTCGCCGCACGCACTTAAGCACCGGCGGCGGCGCGAATCAAGTCCAATTCAAATTTGAATTTGACAAATTGGCCCGCGGCGTGGGAATAATTCGCGTCCTCGACCAGGCAGGTGCCTGCATGCCCAGAATTGCCCGGCTGGCCGCGTTGCTGATCGTCGTGGCCGCGCTCGCGGGGGCGCTGTGGTGGGTGCTCAACCGCCATCCGGCGCGCACCGAGCTGACGCTGTACGGCAACGTCGATCTGCGCGAAGTGGACCTGCCCTTCAACGACAGCGAGCGCGTGGCGCGGGTGCTGGTGCAGGAGGGCGATGAGGTGCACCGCGGGCAGCTGCTGGCGGAGCTGGACACCAGCCGGCTGGTCCCGCAGGTGGCCAAGGCCAGGGCGGAGGTGGCCTTCCAGCAGCAGGCGCTGCTGCGGCTGCTGCACGGCAATCGCCCGCAGGAGATCGCCGAGGCGCGCGCCAACGTCGCGGCGGCGCTGGCCAACGAGATCAACGCCAAGGCGCAATACGCGCGCACGCAGCAGCTGGCGCAGACCTCGCAGGGCAGAGCCGTCAGCCGCCAGGATCTGGACGCCGCCAGGGCCGCGTACGACGCGGCCGAGGCGCAACTGAGCTCGGCGCAGAAGGCGCTGGCGCTGGAGCAGATCGGACCGCGCATCGAGGACATCGACGAGGCACGCGCGCAGCTGCAGGCCGACCAGGCGGACCTCGCCAGCGCGCAGCAGGCGCTCGACGATGCGCAGCTGCGCGCGCCGCTGGACACGGTGGTGCGCGCGCGGCTGATCGAGCCGGGCGACATGGTCTCGCCGAGCCAACCGGCCTTCACGCTCGCGATCCTCGACCCCAAGTGGGTGCGCGCCTATGTCGATGAACCGGATCTGGGGCTGGTTCGCGAGGGCATGCCCGCCAGCGTGACGGTGGACAGCTTCCCCGGCCGGCGTTTCTCCGGCTGGGTGGGCTTCATCTCCTCGGTGGCGGAGTTCACGCCGAAGTCGGTCGAGACCACGCAGCTGCGCTCGAGCCTGGTCTACGAGGTGCGTGTGTTCGTGCACGATGCGGGCAACCAGCTGCGGCTGGGCATGCCGGCCACGGTGACACTGCCGCTGGGCGGCACGGCAGCCTATGGGGGCGCGGGGCCATGAGCGCGACGGTGGCTCTCGAGGCGCACGAGCTGAGCAAACGCTTCACGCCCAAGCAGCAACCGCCGGTCACTGCGCTGGATGGGGTCTCGCTGGTGGCCTATCACGGCGCCCTGACCGCGCTGGTCGGTCCCGACGGGGCCGGCAAGACCACGCTGCTGCGTCTGGCGGCGGGGCTGATGGCCCCGGATGCGGGCACGCTGCGGGTGCTCGACGTGGATGTGGCGCGCGACCCGCAGCAGGTGCAGGACCGCATCAGCTACATGCCGCAGCGCTTCGGGCTGTATGAAGACCTGAGCGTGCTGGAGAACCTGAACCTGTACGCCGATCTGCACGGCGTCAGCGCCGCGCAGCGCGCGCAGCGCTACCCGCCGCTGTTCGACATGACGGCGCTCGGGCCGTTTCGCAATCGCCTGGCGGGCCAGCTCTCCGGTGGCATGAAGCAGAAGCTCGGTCTGGCGTGCACGCTGGTGCGCCAGCCCGAGCTGCTGCTGCTGGATGAGCCCACGGTGGGGGTCGATCCGCTCTCGCGCCGCGAGCTCTGGCAGATCGTGCAGCATCTGGTTGCCGATCAGGGCCTCACGGTGCTGATGAGCACCTCCTACCTCGACGAGGCCGAGCGCTGCAGCCGCACGATCGTGCTCTATCAAGGTCGCGTGCTCACGCAGGGGCTGCCCCGTGAGCTGGCCGAGCAGGCGGCCGGTCGATGCTTCGTGATGAGCCCGGCCGCGGGCCAGACGGCGCGCGCTCTGCAGGCGCAGCTGCTGGACCACCCCGAGGTCATCGACGCGGTTCCTGACGGCGGTCGCGTGCGCGTCGTGCTGCAGGCGCGCGAGCCGGGGCACCCGCGGGGCGGGGCGCCGCGTGAGGCGCCCGCCGCGGCGCCGGGTGAGGCGCGCGGCGCGCTCGAGCCGGTGACGCTCGAGCCGGTGACGCCGCACTTCGAGGACGGCTTCATGGAGCTGCTGCAGCGGCAGGTCGCGCGCGAGCGCACGCAGGCGCTCAGCCTCGCACGGCCGCTGGGCGCCGGCGAGGTGCAGTCGGCGGTGCGCGTGCAGGACCTGGTCAAGCGCTTCGGCGGCTTCACCGCCGTCGATCACGTGAGCTTCGAGGTGCAGCGCGGCGAGATATTCGGGCTGCTGGGCCCGAACGGTGCGGGCAAGACCACCACCTTCCGCATGCTGTGCGGACTGCTCACTCCGAGCGCCGGGCAGCTGTACGTGGCTGGCGCCAACGTGCGCACGGCGCCGGCCTCGGCACGCGAGCGGCTGGGCTACGTGGCGCAGCGCTTCTCGCTGTACGGACCGCTGACGGTGGCGGAGAACCTGGAGTTCTTTGCGAGCGCCTATGGGCTGCGCGGCGAGGCCAAGCGCGCGCGCATCGCCTGGGCCATGCAGCAGTTCGAGCTGAGCGACCGAGCCGGTGCGGTGAGCGCGCAGCTGCCCGGCGGCTACAAGCAGCGTCTGGCGATGGCCGCGGCGCTGCTGCACGAGCCGGAGATCCTGTTTCTCGACGAGCCCACCAGCGGCACCGATCCGCTCGCGCGGCGCGCGTTCTGGCGGCGGATCACCGGGCTCGCCGAGCAGGGGGTGACGGTGATCATCACCACGCACTTCATGCAGGAGGCCGAGTACTGCGATCACGTGGCGATCATGGATGGCGGACAGGTGCTCGCACAGGGCTCGCCGCGGCAGATCCGCGAGCGCGGGCGCACGCGGCAGAATGCCGAGCCGAGCATGGAGGATGCGTTCATCGCGATCGTCGATGAGGCGCGCGCGCGGGCGGCGGCGGCCGCCGGCAAGTCTGCCGTGCACGAGCAGGCGGCGCCCGCATGAGCGAGGCATCGGCCGCAGGGCCCGAGGCGCACTCCGCGACCAGCGGCCGGCGGCGCGGCGCGCGCGTGCGCGCCCTGATCAGGAAGGAGACGCGCCAGATGGTGCGCGACCCTTCCAGCATCGCGATCGGCGTGATCCTGCCGCTGATCCTCATCATGCTGTTCGGCTTCGGCCTGTCGCTCGACGTGCGCAACGTGCCGCTGGCGATCGTGCTCGAGCAGCCTTCGGGCGACGCCGTGGATCTGAGCGAGGCGCTGCGGCTGTCGCCGTATTTTCGGCCGCTGGTGCTGCAGGCCATGGCGCCCGCCGAGCAGCTGCTGCAGCGCGGGCGCGTGAACGGCATCCTGGACATTCCCGGCGACTTTGCGCGTCGTCTGGCCGCCGGGGACGCGCAGGTGCAGCTGATCGTGGACGGCAGCGACGCCAACAGCGCCCGCATCATCGAGGGGTACGTGGAGGGTGCCGTGGGCAGCTGGAGCGCGCAGCGCGCGGCCGAGGGGCGCGCCGGCAAGCTCGCCGGCATCGCCGGTCCGGTCGACGTGCAGGCGCGTCTGTGGTTCAACGAGTCCGACGAGAGCCGCTACTTTCTGGTGCCGGGACTGCTGGTGCTGGTCATGACGCTGATCGGCGGGCTGCTCACGGCGATGGTCATGGCGCGCGAGTGGGAGCTCGGCACGCTCGAGGCGCTGTTCGTCACCCCGGTGCGCAGCGAGGAGATCCTGCTCGGCAAGACGCTGCCCTACTTCGGTCTGGCGCTGGTGGGCTTCGTGCTGAGCGTACTGTCTGCGAAGTTCCTGTTCGAGGTGCCGCTGCGCGGCTCCATCTGGGTGCTGTCGCTCGCCTCCATGCTCTACACCCTGGTCGCGCTGTCGATCGGGCTGCTGATCTCCTCGGCCGTCAAGAACCAGCTGGTCGCCAGCCAGCTCGCCGCGCTGACCACCTTCATGCCGGCGCTGATGCTGTCGGGGTTTCTGTTCGACCTGCGCAGCATGCCCGCGGCCGTGCGCCTGGTGACCTACCTGCTGCCGGCGCGCTACTACGTCGCGCTGCTGCAGAGCCTGTTTCTCGCGGGGGACGTCTGGTCGGTGATCGTTCCCAATGTGCTGGTGCTGGCGCTGATGGCCGCGGCGCTGGCGCTGGGTGGGCGCGCGGTGACGCGCAAACGACTGGCTTGAGCCGTTCCGGAGCCACTGTGGGCGCTCGCATGCTGGCCTCGTTGCTGCGCATTCTTGCCCTGACACGCAAGGAGCTGCTGGCGGTCCTGAAGGACCGGCGTGCGCGCCTGAGCCTGTTGATCCCGCCGATGGTGCAGGCGCTGATCTTCGGCTACGCGGCCACCTACGATCTCAACAGGGTTCCCTACGCGCTGCTGGATCTGGATCACAGCGCCGCCTCACGCGAGCTGGTGTCCGGACTGGACGGCTCGGGAGTGTTCGAGCGGGTCGCCGACCTGCCGCGTGCCAGCGCCGTTCCCGACACCATCGATTCGCGGCGCGCGCTGCTGGTGGTGCGCATCGATCAGGACTTCGAGCGCCACCTGCTGGCGGGGCAGCCGGCCGACGTGCAGGCGATCGCCGACGGGCGCAACTCCAACACCGCCGGCACGGCGCTCGGCTACGTCAGCAGCATCGTGCAGCAGTTCAATACCCAGTGGCGCGCCGATCACGGCATGCCCGCCGCGGCCATGCAGGTGGTGGAGCGTGCCTGGTACAACCCCAACCTCGAGACGCGCTGGTACATGATCCCGGGAATGATCGGTACGCTCACCTTGATCCAGACCATGATGCTCACGGTGATGTCGGTGGCGCGCGAGCGCGAGCAGGGCACGTTCGATCAGCTGCTGGTCACGCCGTTTCGTCCGCACGAGATCATGGCCGGCAAGGCCGTCCCCTCGATGATCATCGGCACCATCCAGGCGAGCGGCGTGCTGGTGGTCGGACAGCTGTGGTTTCGCATACCGTTCGCGGGCTCGTATTTCGTGCTGTACCCGGGCCTGCTGCTGTTCCTGCTGGCCGCGGTCGGCATGGGCCTGCTGCTGTCGGCGGTTGCCGGCACGATGCAGCAGGCGATGCTGTACTCGATGCTGTTCATCATGCCCTTCTCGCTGCTGTCGGGCTTCACCACGCCGCTGGCGAGCATGCCGGACGCGCTGCAGGAGTTCACACTGATCAATCCGCTGCGCTATGCGATCGACATCGCGCGCCGGGTGTACCTGGAGGGTGCCGGCTTCGGCGTGCTCGCGCACGATCTGTGGCCGCTGGCGCTGATGGCGCTGGTGACGCTCAGCGCCGCCGCCTGGGTGTTTCGCTACCGACCGCAATGAGCGCGCACAGCCTGCACAGCTTGCACAGCCGGTGCCGCACCGGCGCTGCCGTCGCCGCCGTCGCCGCCGGCACGCTCGTGCTGACGGCCTGCACCGTCGGTCCGAACTTCGTGCGACCGAGCCCGCCGCTGTCGGCGCATTGGCCGGCCGCGGCGCTCGCGCCCGCCGCCGAGCCGGCGCCGCACGTGCCGAGTCCCGCCGCGGGCGGCATCACCGCCGAGGGTCAGCCGGAGACGATCCCGCCGCTGAGCCGCGTCACGGAGGGCGGCGCGGATCTGGCGAGCTGGTGGATGCGGTTCAACGATCCGCAGCTGACCTCCCTGATCGAGCGCGCGCTGCGCGCCAATCTGGACCTGCGCGTGGCGATCCTGCGCACGCAGGAGGCGCTCGAGCAGCGCAGCATCGACACCGGCGGGTCCTATCCCAATTTCTCTGCGAACGCCTCGTACCAGCTCGAGAACATCAGCGAGTCCACGCCCGAGGGCTCGCTGCTGACCGCGGTACCGAAATTCTCGATTCCCGGGGTCGGCCACGTCAGCATTCCCAATCCCTACAGCCAGTATCAGCTGGGTGCCTCGGCCTCCTGGGAGCTGGATCTGTTCGGGCGGCTGCGGCGCACCAGCGAAGCCGCCAACGCCAGCGCACAGGTCTCGATCGAGGATCAGCGCTCGGTGCGCGTGTCGCTGCTCGAGCAGGTGGCGCAGAGCTACCTTGCGCTGCGCGGCGCGCAGGCGCGCCGCGCCGTGGCGCTGCAGGACGTGCAGACCATCCAGCAGCTGCTGCAGCTCACGCAGCAGCGGCGCGCGGCGGGCCTGACCACCGAGATCGATGTGCGCAATGCGCTCGCACAGCTGTCGCAGACCCGCGCGACGCTGCCGGCACTGGACCTGTCGATCAGCCAGAGCATCCACGCGCTCGGCAATCTGCTCGGCGAGCAGCCCGAGGCGCTGCGCGCCGAGCTGGCGCGCTCGGCGCCGATTCCGCCGGTGCCGCCGCGCATCCCGATCGGACTGCCGGCGCAGCTGGTGCGGCGCCGTCCCGACATCCGCGAGGCCGAGGCCAACCTGCATGCGGCGACCGCACAGATCGGCGTGGCGATCGCGGACCTGTTCCCGCGGCTGACACTCTCGGGAGCTGGCGGCCTGCAGTCCGACACCGCCGCCAACCTGCTCAATTGGAAGAGTCTGTTCGGCAACGTCGGACCGCAGCTGGACATCCCGGTGTTCGACCGCGGCGCCTGGCACACCGTGCCGCTGTACCGCCTGCGTGCCAGGGAAGCGGCGCTGACCTACCAGTCCACCGTGCTCAGCGCACTGCATCAGGTCGAGGATGCCATGGCCGCCTACAACGCCGATCAACAGCAGCGCCAGTGGCTTACCGACACGGTGACGCAGAACGGCATCGCCCTGCAGCTCGCGCGAGACCGCTACGCCAGTGGGCTCACGGACTTCCTCGACGTGCTGGATGCGCTGCGCACCCTGCAGCAGAACCAGATGTCGCTGCTGGCGAGCACCACGGCGGTGAGCACCGATCTGGTGGCACTCTACCGCGCTCTGGGTGGGGGCTGGGGCGCACCCGCGGCGGTGTCGGCCGCGAGGGCAGAGCGCCCGGTGTCCTTCCGATAACGGAAGCTCCCCGGCGGGCGGGCCGTCCCGGAGCGACGGGCCTCGCCACGCCCCGGATTGAGGAGCGAGTGTGCGCCCGGTCCGTTTCCTTGCAGGGGTGCTTCCGATACAATGAACGTTGCGCTACGACCGGTTAGCTCGTTGAGCCAACTAGGTTTTTTCAGGTTCCGTTCAGGTATCTCCATGCCGCAATCCCTGCCCGAGCTCCTCGCCGGTTCACCGCTGTTCGCCGCCAATGCGCAGGACCTGACGGCGCTGTACGAGCGCTATCTGCAGGATCCCTACGGGGTGCCGCCGGATTGGCGCGACTACTTCGCCGCCCTGCCGGCGGCGGCCGCATCTTCCGCGACCGCGACGCCGGCCGCCGCGACTGCCGCCGCCGCGACTGCCGCCGCCGCGACCTCGGCCACCGCGACCTCGGCCACCGCGACCTCGGCCACCACCCCCGCGATCGAGAAGCAGGCGGCCGTCTCGCGCCTCATGCAGATCTATGCGAACCGCGGTCATCTGATCGCCCACATCGATCCGCTGGGGCTGATGCAGCGGCCGCGTCCGCGGCTGCTCGGACCGGAGTTCGGCGGCCTGACCGAGGCGGACCTGGACACGCCGTTCTACACCGCGGCGCGCAACGACTGGATCCCGCGCCAGGCGACGCTGCGCGAGATCCTCGCGCGCCTGGAGCGCATCTATTGCGGCACGATCGGTGCCGAGTTCGCGCAGGTTTCCGACGGCGACGAGCGGCTGTGGCTGCGGGACGAGTTCCAGCTCGGACGCATGCAGCAGAGCTTCTCGGCCGAGGAGCAGCGCGCGCTGCTCGCGGAGCTCACCGCCGCCGAGGGGCTGGAGCGCTACCTGCACACCCGGTACGTCGGTCAGAAGCGCTTCTCGCTCGAGGGGGGCGAGGCGCTGATCGCCAGCCTCAACGACCTCATCCAGCAGGGCGGGCGCGCCGGCATCGAGGAGTTCGTGCTGGGCATGGCGCACCGCGGCCGGCTCAACGTGCTGGTCAACGTGCTGGGCAAGTCCCCGGCGGAGTTGTTCTCCGAGTTCGAGGGCCGCTACGACGTCAATCACCTGCACGGCTCGGGCGACGTCAAATATCACAAGGGCTTCTCGGCGGACGTGCGCACCGCGGCCGGCAACGTGCACGTGGTGCTGGCGTTCAATCCTTCGCACCTGGAGGTCGTCGATCCGGTGGTCGAGGGCTCGGTGCGCGCGCGCCAGGACCGGCGCAGCGATGCACAGGGCGACAAGGTCGTGCCGGTGCTGATGCATGGAGATGCGGCGTTCGCCGGGCAGGGCGTGGTCATGGAGACGCTGCAGCTGTCGCTGGCGCGCGGTTTTCGCGTCGGCGGCACGGTACACATCGTCATCAACAACCAGATCGGCTTCACGATGTCCGATGCGCGCGATGCGCGCTCCACGATGTACTGCAGCGATGTGGCCAAGATGCTCGAGGCGCCGATCTTCCACGTCAACGCCGACGATCCCGAGGCGGTGGTGTTCGTCACGCGCCTGGCCCTGCGCTATCGGGCGCGCTTCCACAAGGACGTCGTCATCGATCTGGTGTGCTACCGGCGACTCGGCCACAACGAATCGGACGAGCCGGCGGCCACCCAACCGATGATGTACGCCGCGATCCGTCGACATCCCAGCGTGCGCGCACTGTATGCCGACCGGCTGATCGGCGCGGGCGTGGTGAGCGCAGCGCAGGTCGAGCAGATGGTCACGCAATACCGCGCCGGGCTCGACGCCGGACATCTCGAGCGGGGCGCCGCCATCGGCCTGATCGGCAATCAGTACACCGTCGACTGGTCGCGCTACGCGCAGGCCGACTGGTCCGAACCGGTCGTTTCGGGCCTGAAGATCGAGCGCCTCACGGCGCTGGCTGAGCGCCTGCGGCGTCTGCCCTCCGATCTGGTGCTGAACCCGCGCGTCGCGCACGTCATCGCGAGCCGCGCGAAGATGCTCGCCGGCGAGAGCGCGCTCGACTGGGGAGCCGCCGAGACGCTCGCATACGCCTCGCTGCTCGATGAGGGCATCGCGGTGCGGCTGTCGGGCCAGGATTCGGGCCGCGGAACCTTCTTCCACCGCCACGCGGTGCTGCACGACGCCAACACCGGGCGCCAGTACGTGCCGCTGCAGCACCTGCGCGACGGGCAGGCGCGCTTCACGGTGATCGACTCGATCCTCTCCGAGGAGGCGGTGCTCGGCTTCGAGTACGGCTATGCGACCACCAGTCCCGACTGCCTGGTGCTGTGGGAGGCGCAGTTCGGGGACTTCGCCAACGGCGCGCAGGTGGTGATCGATCAGTTCATCTCCTCGGGCGAGGCCAAGTGGGGCAGGCTGTGCGGAGTTGCGCTGCTGCTGCCGCACGGCTACGAGGGTCAGGGGCCCGAGCACTCCTCGGCGCGCCTGGAGCGCTTCCTGCAGCTGTGCGCCGAGAACAATATGCAGGTGTGCGTGCCGTCCGCGCCTGCGCAGATGTTTCACCTGCTCCGCCGCCAGATGCTGCAATCCTTCCGCAAGCCGCTCATCGTCATGACGCCCAAGAGCCTGCTGCGCCACGAGCTGTCGGTGTCCTCGCTCGCTGATCTGACGCAGAGCAGCTTTGCCAACGTGATCGATGAGATCGACGATCTGCAGCCCGCACAGGTGCGACGCGTCGTGTTCTGCAGCGGCAAGGTGTACTTCGACCTGCTGCAGGCGCGCCGCAGCCAGAGCCTGCGCGATGTCGCACTGGTGCGCCTCGAGCAGCTCTATCCCTTCCCGATCGATGAGTACCACTCCGTGCTGGCGCGCTACGCCAACGCCGTGGACCTCGTGTGGTGCCAGGAGGAGCCGCAGAACCAGGGGGCGTGGTACCAGATCCGCCACCGACTGGAGGATCTCGCCGCCGGCCGGCCGGTCTACTATGCGGGCCGCGCCGCCGCCGCCGCTCCCGCCACCGGGCTCGCCAAGCTGCACGAGCGCGAGCAGCGCCGCCTGGTCGAGACCGCGCTCAGCGCGACGTCCATCGAGCACACGCTGCGCAGCACCCCGCGCCTGACGCTCACCCCCGCCGCCACCCCGCGGACGGTCGCGATCGAGCGTGCGGCGACGATCGAGCGTGCGGCGACGGTCGAGCGTGCGGCCACAGGTGACCGTGCGGCGACAGGTGAACGTGCCGCGACGGCCGAGCGAAATCCCGCCGTGGTCGGGAAGAAGTGACGAGGAAGCCGCCATGAGCGTGGAAATCCGCGTGCCGCAGCTGCCGGAGTCCGTGGCCGACGCGACGGTCGCCGCCTGGCACAAGCAGCCCGGTCAGAGCGTCAGCCGCGACGAGAGCCTGGCGGATCTGGAGACCGACAAGGTGGTGCTCGAGGTGCCGGCGCCCGTCAACGGGGTGGTGCGCGAGCTGAAGGTGCAGGCCGGCGCTACGGTGAAGAGCGGCGAGCTGCTCGCCGTGATCGAAGAGGGCGCCGGCGCAGCGGCCACCGGGGCTGCCGCCGCGCCGGCGGTGCCCGCGGCGAAGGCTGCGCCGGCTGCATCCGCGCCTGCCGCGCCGGCGGTGCCCCCCGCGCCCGCCGCCCCCGCGCCACCCGCGACGGCTGCGCCCACGACGGCTGCGCCCGCGGCGCCCGCCGCCGCGGCCTCGGCCAGTGCTGCGGGGAGCGAGGCGCGTCGCGCCGGACCGGCCGCGCGCCGCGTGATGGAGGAGAGCCGGCTCGCGCCGGCCGCCGTGGCGGGCAGCGCCCCGGGCGGGCGCATCACCAAGGCCGATGCCGTGCAGGCGGCCGTGGGTGCGCCGGCCGCGGCCGCGGCGCCGGGCGTACCCACGGCACCGGGCGTACCCGCGGCGCCGGGCGTACCCACGGCACCGGGCGTACCCGCGGCGCCGAGCTCAGCCGCCACGCCGGGCGCGGCAGGGCGCGTGGAGCGGCGTGTGCCGATGACGCGCCTGCGTGCGCGCATCGCCGAGCGACTGGTGCAGGCGCAGTCGATGCAGGCGCTGCTCACCAGCTTCAACGAGGTCGACCTGCTCGCGGTGCAGGAGCTGCGTGCCCGCCATCGCGAGGCGTTCGAGAAGAAGCACGGCGTGAAGCTCGGCCTGATGTCGTTCTTCGTGAAGGCGGTCATCGAGGCACTGCGCCGCTTTCCGATCGTGAATGCGTCCGTGGATGGGGCCGAGATCGTCTATCACGAGTACTTCGACATCGGCGTGGCGGTGTCCACCGATCGCGGCCTGATGGTGCCGATCCTGCGCGATGCGGATGTCATGAGTTTCGCCGAGATCGAGCAACGTATCGCCGAGTACGCGACTGAGGCGCGTCGCGGGTCCATCGCCCTGCAGGACCTCAGCGGCGGAACCTTCAGCATCACCAACGGCGGGGTGTTCGGGTCGCTGATGTCCACGCCGATCGTGAACCCGCCGCAGAGCGCCATCCTGGGCATGCACAGGATCCAGGAGCGGCCGATGGTGCTGAACAGTCAGGTGATGATCCGGCCGATGATGTACCTCGCCGTCACCTATGATCACCGCATCATCGACGGCCGCGAGGCCGTACAATTCCTCGTCTGCATCAAGGACTGCCTCGAAGATCCGGGCCGTCTGCTGCTGGGAGTCTGATCATGGCTGATACCTACGACGTCGCCGTCATCGGCGCGGGTCCGGCTGGCTATCCGACGGCGATCCGCGCAGCACAGAACGGCCTGAAGGTCGTATGCATCGATGCCTGGAAGAATCGCGACGGCAGTCCCGCCTTCGGCGGCACGTGCCTGAACGCGGGATGCATCCCCTCGAAAGCGCTGCTCGAGTCCACCGAGCTCCTGCACCGCGCGCAGAGCGAGTTCGCCGCGCACGGCATCAAGGTGCAGGGCGTGAGTGTGGATCTTGCGACCCTGCAGAAGCGGCGCGCGGGCATCGTGCGCACGATGAGCGGCGGTGTCAGCGCGCTGTTCAAGGCGGCCGGCGTCACCGGGCTGTACGGCCGCGCGCGCCTGCTGGCGGGGCGGCGCGTGGAGGTGACCGCGCACGACGGCGCCAGAAGCGAGCTGGCGGCGCGGCACGTGGTGCTCGCCAGCGGCTCGGTACCGGCCGAGCTGCCCTCGATGCGCTTCGATCACCAGCGCATCTGCGACTCGTGGGATGCGCTGGAATTCGACGCGGTGCCGCCGCGGCTGTGCGTGATCGGCGCCGGGGTGATCGGCCTGGAGCTCGGCAGCGTGTGGCGGCGGCTCGGCTCGCAGGTCGTGGTGCTCGAGGCGCTGGAGAATTTTCTCACCATCGCCGATCAGCAGCTCGCGGCCGAGGCCGCGCGCCACTTCAAGCGCCAGGGGCTCGACATCCGCCTGGGTGCGCGCGTCGCCGGGGCGCGCGCCGCCAACGCGGCCGCCGACGGCGCGGTGAGCGTCGAGTACGCGGATGCCAAGGGCAGCCAGTCGCTCACGGTCGACAAGGTGATCGTCGCGGTCGGGCGCAAGCCGTACGCCGCCGATCTGCTCGCGCCCGACAGCGGGGTGAAACTCGATGGCAGAGGATGCATCAGCGTCGATGAGGAGTGCCGCACCGACGCGGAAAATGTCTGGGCCATCGGCGATTGCGTGCGCGGTCCGATGCTCGCGCACAAGGGCAAGGAGGAGGGGATCGCGGTCGCCGATCGCATCGCGGGGCGCTACGCGCACGTGAACTACGCGGTCATCCCCTCGGTCATCTACACCGTGCCGGAGATCGCCTGGGTGGGTCAGACCGAGGAGCAGGTGAAGGCGAGCGGGGTGGCCTACAAGAGCGGAGTGTTTCCGTTCGCCGCGAGCGGCCGCGCGCGCGCCATGGAGGCGGCGGTCGGCTTCGCCAAGGTGCTGGCCGCGCGCGACAGCGACAGCATCCTCGGGGTGCACATCGTCGGGCCGTTCGCGGGCGAGCTGATCGCCGAGGCGACCCTCGCCATGGAGTTCCAGGCCAGCGCCGAGGATCTGCAGCGCACGATCCACGCGCATCCGACGCTCGCCGAGGCGGTGCACGAGGCGGCGCTCGCGACCGACAAGCGCTCGATCGACAGCATCAACAAGTAGGGTCGCGCCAGGCCACGCGGGCGGGGTGCATCATCGTGCGCACCCCGGGGTCGGATCCTCCGGGGCCGGATCCGGGCCCGGGGTCGGGTCCGGGCCGGGGCCTGAGTCTGGAGCGCGACTCCGCCATCCAGGCGTCAAAGCACTTCAGGTGCATCGCCAGGGGCCTGACGCGCGGGCTCGCGAGCTCGACCTCGTACATCACCTCTGTGCCGTCTATCGAGCGGCCGCAGCAGTCGCAGGGCTGACGCTCGCCGTAGCCCGCGTAGACCTTCTGATTCTCCGCGCTGGTCGGCAGCGTCCCCGCGCCGAGTCGAGCGCGAATGCATGCGGTTCGTTCAGTGTCGCCCGGAACAGACATCTGGTGGCTTCCTCCTGACGGGCGGGGCGCGACTGAGGTGGGAAGCTACGACGGCATCACTGAACACACCATGAATGCCCGGCGAGGCGCGTGGGTCACTCCGCCAGCAGAATACACACCGGCGTCAGCTCGCGGATCAACGCCTCGCGACGCGCCACGCGAAGCGGGGCGCTCGCCATCAGCTCGAACCCGAAACCCCGGGGAGCCTCGCGATTGATCCGCTCGTCATCGCCCTGCATGTGGGCGGTCAAGCGCCGCTGCAGATCCACGCATTCGCCGATGTAGATCCAGCGGTCGGGTCGCCACAGCAGGTAGACGCCCGCGGCATTGGGCACGATCGTGGAGATCGTCTTGCGATCGTAGTTGAAAGGGATGCCCTGCCACGCCGCCGATCGCGGCGGCGCCGCGCAGATCGGCGCGAGCTTTTCGTACAGCGCCGCAAGCCGCTCGAATTCGCGGCGCCCCTCGGCAGATGTGGCCGCGGCCGCACGTACCCGCAGACCGGCGGCGACCTCCAGATACGCACTCACGCCGCCCAGCGGAGCGGATTTCCTCCCGTCCTGCAACACTCTTCGCGACCTTCCGAGCGGTGGGGCCAGGCCAGCAAAAATACCAGCCCACAGGGCGCGGTTTGAATCGGACTGTTCCTACGGCGTGGGATGCAGCAGCAGCTTCTGCACGCGCCAGTTGAGCAGCTCGGCGGCGTACAGCACGTGCCCCGAGGTATCGAGCACTTGGACACGCCGGCGTTGCGATTTGTGAGAGCGTGCCGATTATAGCGTCACCGGACGAGGGGGGGTCGCCAGGACGTCGGGCGAGTGAGTTACCATCTGCGCACATGACCGGTGCCCTGTCCATCCACGCCGTGAACAAGCGCTACGCCTCGGGCCTGCAGGCGCTGAGCGACATCAACCTGGAGGTCCCGCGCGGCGAGATTTTCGCCCTGCTCGGTCCGAACGGCGCGGGCAAGACCACCCTGATCAACATCGTCTGCGGGATCGTGACGCCCAGCAGCGGACGCATCCTCGCGGACGGCTACGACGTGCTGCGCCAGTACCGCGCGGCGCGCCGGCTGATCGGCCTGGTGCCCCAGGAGCTCGCCACCGACATGTTCGAGACCGTCCGGCATACGGTGCAATACAGCCGTGAGCTGTTTGGCTGCCGCAGCAACCCGGCCCTGCTTGAGCGGCTGCTGCGCGACCTGTCGCTCTGGGACAAGCGTGACGATCGCATCATGACGCTCTCGGGGGGCATGAAGCGACGGGTCATGATCGCCAAGGCGCTCGCGCACGAGCCGCGGATCCTGTTCCTGGATGAGCCGACCGCGGGAGTGGACGTGGAGCTGCGGCGTGACATGTGGCAGCTGGTGCGCGAGCTGCGCGAGCGCGGGGTCACGATCCTGCTGACCACGCACTACATCGAGGAGGCCGAGGAGATGGCCGATCGCGTCGGCGTGATCAATCACGGCTCGCTGATCGTGGTCGAGGAGAAGCGGCGGCTGATGCGGCAGCTCGGCCGCAAGGAGCTGACGCTGCACCTGTCCGAGCCGCTGCACGCCATTCCCGAGGCGCTGCGCGACTGGCAGCTGACGCTGTTGGCGGGTGGCAGCGAGCTGCGCTACAGCTTCGACTCGGCCCAGGAGCACAGCGACATCCCCACACTGCTCCGGCGGCTCGGCGAGCTCGCCATCGGGTTCAAGGACCTCAATACGCATCAGAGCAGCCTGGAGGAGATATTTGTCGGGCTGGTCGGGCGGCACGCCGCCGCGGGTGCGGCTGCGACGGGCACGGCGGCGGGGACGGCGGCGGGCACGGCGGGCGCGGCGGGCGCGGCGGGCACGGCGGGCACGGCGGGCGCGGCCACGACGGTGGCGGCTTCCGCGGAGGCGCGGTGAGCGCCGCCGGTTCGCAGGCGCAGCCCGCAGCGGCGCTCGCGGCCGCGGCGCCGTTCAACGCGCGCGGCGTGGCGGCGATCTACAAGTTCGAAATGGCGCGCTTCCGGCGCACGCTGCTGCAGAGCCTGGTGGCGCCGATCATCAGTACCTCTCTGTACTTCGTGGTGTTTGGCTCGGCGATCGGCTCGCGCATCTCCACGGTGCATGGCGTCTCCTACGGAGCGTTCATCGTGCCCGGGCTGCTGATGCTGTCGGTGCTGACCGAGAGCCTGGCGAACGCTTCCTTCGGGATCTATATGCCGAAGTTCACCGGCACGATCTACGAGCTGCTGTCGGCGCCGGTGTCCTCACTGGAGATCGTGCTCGGCTTCGTCGGCGCCGCGGTGAGCAAGTCGCTGCTGCTCGGTGCGCTGATTCTCGGCACGGCGAGCCTGTTCGTGCCGATCCGGGTGCTGCATCCGGCCTGGATGATCGGCTTTCTGGTGCTGACCTCGGCGAGCTTCAGCCTGTGCGGCTTCATTCTCGGCCTGTGGGCGCGCAGCTTCGAGCAGCTGCAGTTCGCGCCGCTGCTGGTGGTGACGCCGCTGACCTTCCTCGGCGGCGCGTTCTACTCGATCGACATGCTGCCGCGCGCCTGGCGCACGGTCTCGCTGTTCAATCCGATCGTCTACCTGATCAGCGGTTTTCGCTGGAGCTTCTACGGATCTTCCGACGTGGGTCTGCGCCTGAGCCTGGGCTGCACCTGCGCATTCCTGGCGCTGTGCCTGGCGCTGATCGTGTGGATCTTCCGCACCGGCTATCGCCTGAAGAGCTGAACGCATGCGCCGGCCGGGCGAGCTGTACGGATGTCCATGTCGCGGGGCCGGCTGTCAGCTCAGCCGCTGAGCGGACAGCACATTGGGCACCGCGCTCAGGCGCTGCAGGACCCGTCCGAGCTGCTCGGCGTCCCGAACGGCGGTGCGCATCACGATGGTCGCGATGCGGTCGCTGGCGTCGGTATTGGAGTTGACCCCGTCGATGCTGAGCCTCTCGAGCGCCATCACGTCCGAGACGTCGCGCAGCAGGCCGCGCCGGTCCAGCGCCTGCACACGGATCTGCACGGGCAGCCGGGCATCCTCGTGCAGATTCCAGTCGACCAGCAGCAGACGCGCGGGGTTGCGGGTGCGCATGCGCGCAAGGTTCGGGCAGCGCGCGCGGTGCACGGTGACGCCGCGGCCGAGGGTGATGTAGCCGGCGATCGGCTCGGGCGGCACCGGTGCGCAGCAGCGCGCCAGCGTCACCGGCAGATCCCCGACCCCTTCAATGTCCACCAGAGAGCCGGGCGCGGCGTGGCGGGGCGTGCGGCGTGCGCCGCGAGGCGCGGGCGGCTCCGGAGCCGGCGCGGCACGCGCAAGTCCGGCGCGCGCCGCAAGCCCAGCGCGCCCCGGCTCGCGCTCGGGGATCTCACGCCCCGGGGAGAGCTGCTCGGTCTGGTCGCGACGCCGAAACCAGGCACGCACCTTGGCCCGGCTGCGCGCGGAGATCAGAAAGCCCTGCTCGGCCGACAGCCAGTCGCGGCTCGGACCGCCCTGCCGGCCGCCGATGATCTCCACGACCACCCCGTTGGTGAGCGGCTGATTCAGCGGCACGATACGTCCGTCGACTTTGGCACCGCGGCAGCCATGCCCCAGCTCGGTGTGCAGGTGGTAGGCGAAGTCCAGCGGCGTGGCACCGCGCGGCAGGTCGAGCACCTCGCCCCTGGGGGTCATGGCATAGATGCGATCGGAGAACAGCTCCTGCTTGAGCCGCTCGAGCGCGTCGCCTTCGATGAGCGCGGACTGCGCCGGATCGAGCACACGACGCGCCCATTCGATCTTGCGCTGATAGTCGGCCTCGCGGCCGGTGCGCGCCGCGCCGGCGCCGCTCGCGCCGCCGCTCGCGGGCTCCTCCTTGTAACGCCAGTGCGCCGCGACGCCGAGCTCGGCCTGCTCGTGCATCTCGCGCGAACGGATCTGGATCTCCACGGACTTGCCTTCCGGTCCGATGACCGCCGTGTGGATCGAGCGGTAGTCATTGTCCTTGGGCGTGGCGATGTAGTCGTCGAACTCGCCGGGGATATAGGACCACAGCCCGTGCACCACCCCGAGCGCGGCGTAGCAGTCGGGGATGCTGCCCACCACGATGCGCACGGCGCGCACGTCGAACAGCTGCTCGAAGGCCACGTGCTTGCGCCGCATCTTGTTCCAGATGCTGTAGATGTGCTTGGGCCGTCCGTAGACGGCCAGCGGCTCGATGCCCGCGGCGCGCAGCTCGGTGCGGATACGCTCGCACAGCGCCTCGATGTAGCGCTCGCGGTCCACGCGCCGCTCGGCGAGCGCCTGCGCAGTGCGGTGATAATCCTCGGGCTCCAGGTAGCGGAAGGCGAGGTCCTCGAGCTCCCATTTGAGATTCCAGACCCCGAGTCGGTTCGCGAGCGGGGCGATGATGGCTCGCGTCTCGAGCGCCAGACGGCGCTGCTCCTCGGGTGGCAGCTCGCGCGCGTGGCGCAGCCGCACGAGCTGCTCGGCGAGGCGCGCGACCACCAGGCGCGGATCGGCCGCTACGGCGAGCAGCATCTTGCGCAGCACCTCCGCCTGTCCCGCGTGCAGCGCCTGCTGCCCCTGCTGCGTCTGCTGCGCGGACCAGCCCTCCGGCAGGCGCAGCACCCCGAGCCGCTCGAGCGCCTCTGCGAGCCGCAGGACATCCGCGCCAACCGCGGCCTCGAGCGAAGAGCCGCCGGCGCGTGCCGTGGCGGGCGTGCGGGGCGGCGCCGAGGCGGCGGCGCCCTCGGCCCGCAGCGGTGCCGTGGTGTCTGCGGCCGGCGACGGTGCCGCTCCGGTCAGGCGCACCCAGTGCACCAAGGTGGCCACGGCGAGGTCCGGATCCTGGGTCAGCGCACCGGCGGCCGCGGCGGCCTCCGACCCCTCGGCGAGCAGCGCCTCGCGCACGCCGAGTCCGCCCAGGGCGCGGCGTGCGGCTGCGACTCGCTGCTCGACCTGCGGGGGTGCGTAACTTGCGGTTTCCATGCTGTCGGCTCGGGGTCTTCCGGCTATCATTAAAGGTATGGCCGGTCACAGCAAGTGCGTCGGGCGCCGTGGCGGGAGCCGCGTCGGGAGCCGCGTCGGGAGCCGTGGCGGCAGCCCCGGCGGCGGCCGCGCTGCGCCACGGCCGGACTCACCCCGGAGACCATGACGCGCTACGCGGGCAAGTCCTGGCGCGCCTTTCGGCCCGGCGCGGCGGCCGCCGTCACGCGCGCACCGGCGGCCGCGCGGGTGCTGGGGCTCGATCCCGGCTCGCAGCGCACCGGCTTCGGCATCATCGACTGCAGCGCCGGCAGCGAGCGCCACGTCGTCAGCGGCTGCATCGACGTGGTGGGCGTGGAGATGGTCGGGCGGTTGCAGCGTATCTATGCGGCGATCAGCGCGCTGGTGGTCGAGCACCGGCCGGACGCGATCGCGATCGAGCGAGTCTTCATTCACCGCAATCCCGACAGCGCGCTGAAGCTCGGCCAGGCGCGCGGGGTGGCGCTGTGCGCCGCCGCCGGCGCCGGCGCGAGCGTGCACGAGTATGCACCGCGAGCGATCAAGCTGGCGGTCACGGGGTTCGGCGCGGCCGCCAAGCCGCAGGTCGCGCAGATGGTGCGCACGCTGCTGCGACTGTCCCGCACGCCGCAGTCCGACGCCGCGGACGCGCTGGCGGTGGCGCTGTGCCACGCGCAGACGCGGCGCCTCGCGACGCTCGGCGCGGTCGCCTGAGCCGTGATCGGGTCGCTCGCAGGCGTGCTGACCTTGAAGTCACCGCCGCAGCTGTCGATCGAGGTGGGCGGCGTCGGCTACGAGATCGAGGCGCCGATGTCCACGTTCTACGACCTGCCCGCCCTCGGCGAGCGCGTGCGCCTGCTCACCCACCTGGTGGTGCGCGAGGATGCGCACGTGCTGTACGGATTTGCGACCGAGGCGGAGCGGCGACTGTTCCGCAGCCTGTTGAAAGTGGCGGGCGTGGGACCGCGCACCGCGCTTGCGATCCTCTCGGGCATGAGCAGCGCCGCGTTCACGCGGGCGGTACAGGAGCAGGACGCGGCGGCGCTGACGCGCATCCCCGGAGTGGGCCGCAAGACCGCCGAGCGGCTGATCGTCGAGATGCGTGACCGGCTGAGCGCCGCGGCCGCGCAGCTGGTGAGTCCGGCCGGCGGCGCATCCCCCGCGGGCGCGCAGGCCGAGGCCTTCAGCGCGCTGGTGGCGCTCGGCTACAAGCCGCAGGAGGCGACGCGCATGCTCAAGGCCGCGGGCGCGGCGGGCAACGGGGGTGCCGCAGGCAATGCCGGCGTCGCCGGCAATGCTGGCGCCGGGGGCAGCGCCGCCGGCAGCGCCGGCGCGCTCAGCACCGAGGAGCTGATCCGCCGGGCGCTGCAGGGGGCCGTGCGCGAATGAGCGCCGCCGAATCACCGCGGCTGATGAACGCGAGTGCCCAGGCGCACGACGATGCCGTGGACAAGGCCATCCGGCCGCGCCTGCTGGCCGAGTACGTCGGCCAGGAAGCGGTGAAGTCGCAGCTGTCGATCTTCATCGATGCGGCCCGCGGGCGCGGCGAGGCGCTCGATCATGTGCTGATCTTCGGCCCACCGGGACTGGGCAAGACCACGCTCGCGCACATCGTGGCCGCGGAGCTCGGCGTGAATCTGCGCCAGACCGCCGGTCCCGTGCTCGAGCGGCCCGGGGACCTGGCGGCGCTCCTGACGAACCTGCAGCCGCGCGATCTGCTGTTCGTCGATGAGATCCATCGGCTCAGTCCCGTGGTCGAGGAGGTCCTCTACCCCGCGATGGAGGACTACCAGCTCGACATCATGATCGGCGAGGGTCCCGGGGCGCGCTCGATCAAGCTGAACCTGCCGCCCTTCACGCTGGTGGGCGCGACCACGCGCGCGGGGCTGCTGACCTCGCCGCTGCGCGATCGCTTCGGCATCGTGCAGCGCCTGGAGTTCTACCAGGTGGCGGAGATCGAGCGCATCGTGTGCCGCTCGGCGGACATTCTCGGCGTCGCGGTCTCCGCGGCCGGGGCGCTGCGCATCGCGCAGCGCTCGCGCGGTACCCCGCGCATCGCCAACCGGCTGCTGCGCCGGGTGCGCGACTTCGCGCAGGTGAAGGCCGACGGGCGCATCGAGGAGGCGGTCGCGCAGGCGGCGCTCGATCTGCTGCAGGTCGACCCCGAGGGGCTGGATGCGCTCGACCGCAAGCTGCTGCTGACGATCATGGAGAAATTCGACGGCGGGCCGGTGGGCATCGACAGCCTGTCGGCGGCGATCGGCGAGGAGCGCGGCACCCTCGAGGACGTGATCGAGCCGTTTCTGATCCAGCAGGGATTCGTGGCGCGCACGGCGCGCGGGCGCGTGGCCACGCGGCTGGCCTGGCAGCACTTCGGCCTGCGTGTGCCCGAGCGCGCCGCGGCCAATCTGCCGCTGTTCGGCGAGGGCGCTTGAGCGGCTTCACCTGGCGCTCGCGGGTGTACTGGGAGGACACCGACGCCGGTGGGATTGTTTACTATGCGAACTATTTTCGGTTCCTGGAGCGTGCGCGCACCGAATGGCTGCGCGGCAGCGGCGTCTCGCAGCGCGCGCTCGCGCTCGACCCCGGGGTGGTGTTCTCGGTGGTGGCGCTGCAGGCGCACTATCACCGGCCGGCGAGGCTCGACGACGTGCTGCTGATCAGCTGCGAGCCGCAGCGGCAGGGCGGGGCGAGCATCGAGTTCAAGCAGCGCATCTGGCGCGGACCCGCGGGCGCCGCCGGCGCGGGCGAGGAGCTGCTGCTGACCGCGAGCGTGCGCGTGGCCTGCCTGGATGCGCGCACGATGAAACCGCGACGCTTGCCGGCTGTCATAGCCGGAGGGTTGCCGTGAGCCGGAGAGGGCCGTGAGCCGGCGATGGCCGTGGACGGGTCGTCGAGGAGCCGGGAGTGACTTCGCGATGCAACTCCAGGCAAGGAGCGGGTGATGGGCGGCGACGTATCGATCATTCGCCTGGTGGTACAGGCGAGCCTGGTGGTCCAGATCGTCATGGGCATCCTGCTGGCGGCCTCGCTGACCTCGTGGGCGATCATCTTTCGCAAGCGCATGGTCGTGCGTCGCGCGCGGCGCGAGGCGGACCGATTCGAGAACACCTTCTGGTCCGGCGGGGATCTGAGCTCGCTGTACCGGGCCATCGAGTCGCGCGGCGGGGCCACCGGCATCGAGAGCATCTTCGAGTTCGGGTTCCGCGAGTTCGCGCGCCTGCGCCAGCAGGGCGGAGTGGCAGCCGACATGCTGCTCGAAGGCTCGCGGCGCGCGATGCGCGTGGCGCAGCTGAAGGAGACCGAGCGGCTCGAGCACAGCCTCGCCACGCTCGCGACCGTCGGCTCGACCAGCCCCTACGTGGGGCTGTTCGGCACCGTGTGGGGCATCATGAGCGCCTTCAGCAACCTGGGTAACGTACAGCAGGCGACGCTCGCCAACGTTGCACCGGGCATCGCCGAGGCGCTGATCGCCACGGCCTTCGGCCTGTTCGCGGCGATTCCCGCGGTGGTGGCCTACAACCGCTACGCCGATCAGGTCAGCCGCCTGGAGCTGCGTTACGACGGCTTCATCGAGGAGCTCTCCACGATCCTGCAGCGCCACGCCGGCCGCGGTGCAGTCTCCGCCACGGCCGCGATGCCGGCCGCAGGCGCATCGGCTGCGTCGCTGGCGGCGCATCCGTCGATCGGGAGACTGTGATGCCCGCCGTCAATCGGGGCAAGCGCCGGTTGATGGGGGAGATCAACGTGGTGCCTTACATCGATGTCATGCTGGTGCTGCTGATCATTTTCATGATCACGGCGCCGCTGCTGACACAGGGCATCAAGGTGGACCTGCCCAAGGCCCCCGCCGAGCCGCTGTCGCTGCAGCGGAACCAGGACCCGCTGGTATTGTCCATCGATTCGCGGGGCCGGCTGTATCTGAACGTCGGCGCACACCCGCGCGAGCCCATCGACGATCAGACGGCGCTGATCCGCGCAACCGTTGCACTGCAGCGCAATCCCGAGCGTGCCGTGCTGGTGAACGGGGACCAGGCCGTCAACTATGGCCGCGTCGTGCAGGCAATGGTGCTGTTGCAGCAGGCCGGCGCGCGTCAGGTGGGCTTCGAGACCGAGGCGCCGGCCGTGCGGCGGTGATGGGTGATGGGTGATGGATGATCGATGATGGGCGATCCGCCGCGATGATGCCGGTGCTGGCGCGCTCATGGTGACGCGCACGGGCGAGCCCATGCAGGAGCGCGGCAGCGACCGCGTGCTGTCGATCCTGCTGTCCATCGCGGTTCACGCCGTGATCGTGGGGGCGCTGCTGTGGGGCTGGTGGGAATATCGCGCGCCGCCGAGTCCACCGCCGACGCTGGCGATCCAGGCGACGGTCGTGCGGCATGCGACGCAGCCGCGTGCGCCCGCGCCGGTGCCCACCCCGACGCCGGCGCCCGCGCCACCCCCGCCGACGCCGGCGGTGCCGAGTCAGGCGCAGCTCGCGCAGCAGCGCGCGGCCGAGCAGGCCGCCGCGAAGGCCGCAGCCGAGCGGGCCGCACAGGCGGCCGCCGCCCAGGCCGCAGCCCGGGAGGCCGCTGCCCGGGAGGCGCAGGCGAAGGCCGCGCGCGCGGCCGCGGCCGAGCAACAGGCCGAGGCGCAGCGCAGGGCCGAGGCGGCGCGCGAGGCCGAGGCGGCGCGCGAGGCGAAACTCGCCGCCGAGCGCAAGGCGAAGGAGCAGGCCGAAGAGAGGGCCAAGCAGGAGGCGGCCCGTGAGGCGCAGCAGCTCGCGCAGCAGCTGAAGGCCGAGCAGGCCCAGCGGCAGGCCCAGCAGCAGCGCGTCTCGGACCTGCAGCAGCAGATGCAGGCCGAGGAGCGGTTGGATGCGCTCAGGCAGGGACCGGCCGAGACCGACTATGTGGATGCGATCTCGGCGCGCATCGAGCGCTTCTGGGTGCGTCCGGCCAGTGCCCAGCCGGGCGTGAAATGCATCGTGCACCTGACGCAGATCCCCGGTGGAGAGATCACCCACGTGGAGGTCGAGAATTGCAATGGGGACGAAGCGGTGCGTCAGTCGGTGGAGACCGCCGCCTACCGGGCCTCACCCCTGCCCGCACCCTCCGATCCGGCATTGTTTGATCCCAACATCACTGTTACCTTCGCACCCGACCAATGAATCCGACTACCGATCGACGAGCGCCCGCGATGCGGGCACGGTCCACCGGTGCCCGCGGGTGCACGCCGGCGTGGCTCGTGGCCGTGGCGGCTGCGCTGCTGGCGGCGCCGCTGGCGCTGCTGCTGCCGCGCGTGGCGCGCGCGGATCTGCAGGTGCTGATCACCAAGGGCGTGTCCAATCCGATTCCGATCGCGGTGGTGCCGTTCGCGCAGACGCCCGCGGACGGCGGATTCGATGTCGCCGCGGTGGTACAGCACGACCTGGAAGGCAGTGGCCGCTTCCGCCTGATGGCGCGGCGGGACATGCGCGCGACCCCGAGCACCGCGGCGCAGGTGCAGGCGGCGGACTGGCGCGCCGCCGGCAACGACTACGTGCTGGTGGGACGCGTGAGCTCCCCCTCGGCCGGCGTGCTCGACGTCGACTGCGATCTGATCAACACCGCCACCGGCCAGCCGGTGGGCAGCAAGCGCTTCATCGCGAGCCTCGCGAGCCTGCGCAACGCCGCGCACCAGGTCAGCGACTTCGTCTACCAGCAGATTCTCGGCGTGCGCGGGGCGTTCGCAACCCGCATCGCCTACGTGTCGCTGACCGGCACCCCCCCCATGCAGCGCTACCAGCTGATCGTCGCGGACGCGGACGGGGAGAATCCGCACGTCATCTTCGAGTCCGGCCGGCCGATCATGTCTCCGGCGTGGTCGGCGGACGGACAGTGGATCGCGTATGTGTCGTTCGAGAATCGCCTGTCTGCGGTGTACGTGCAGCGCCTGAGCACCGGCGAGCGGCGGCTCGTGTCCGCCCGCGCGGGCGTGAACGACGCGCCGGCCTTCTCCCCGGACGGCAGGCAGCTCGCGCTGACGCTCTCGGGCAGCGGCGGCAACCTGGACATCTGGCTGCTCGATCTGGCCACGCAGCGCCTGACGCGGCTCACGGACGACCCGGCGATCGATACCGAGCCGGCATGGAGCCCCGATGGGCGCAGCATCTACTTCACCTCCGATCGCGCCGGCGGACCGCAGATCTACAAGCTCGACGTCGCCAATCCCTCGCGCGTGGAGCGCATCACCTTCGGCTCGAGCTATGATGCGCATCCGGCAGTCTCGCCGGACGGCAAGCGCATCGCCTTCATCACGCTCGATGGCAACAATTACCGCATCGCCGTGCAGGATCTATCCTCCGGCACGGTGATGGTGCTGTCGCACGGACACCTGGACCAATCGCCGAGCTTCGCGCCCAACGGGGCCACCATCATCTATACCTCCCGGGACGGGGACATGGATACGCTGCAGACGGTATCGGTCGATGGCCTGGTGACGCAGCGTCTCTCGGACCAGGGAGAGGTGCGTGAGCCCGTCTGGGGTCCATTCACGAACTAGGAGCTGCCGCGACAGGGCGGCGACAACTGGAGTCATCACATGCACAAATCCGTTCTCGTGTGGATCGCCGTACTCAGCGTGGCGCTCGTGGCCGGCTGCAGTCACAAAACGCGACCGACTCCGGCCGGCGCGAACAGCGCGGTGCCGGCCGGGCAGTCGTCGGAGACCGCCGGAGCGGGCGAGAATTCCGCCAACGCCGCGCAGCAGGCCGGCGTCGCCAACGGCACCGGTCCGGGCGTGCAGGGCCCGAGCGCCCCGCAGCTGCAGGAGCGCACGATCTACTTCGACTTCGACAGCAGCGAGATCAAGCCCGAATACAACGACGTGATCGCCGCACATGCGCGCTATCTGGTGGCCAATCCGAACATCCGTGTGCGCCTGGAGGGCAATACGGACGAGCGCGGCTCGCGCGAGTACAATATAGGCCTGGGTGAGCGCCGCGCTCAGGCGGTGCGGCAGGCCCTGATGCTGCAGGGGGTCGCCGATGCGCAGATCACCACCGTGAGCTACGGCGAGGAGCACCCGGCCGTCACCGGCCACAACGAGGCGGCCTGGGCCAAGAATCGGCGGGTGGACATCGTCTACCTGAACTGAGCGCTGAGCGCCGACCCCCGGCATCGAGGTATTGCCCCATGGCGCCACCGATCCATCGCCCCGAGCGAAGCCGGCTGCCGCTGGTGGCCTGCCTGCCGGTGGCGGCCACGCTGTTGATCCTCGCCGGCTGCGAAACCGCCCCGCCGCAGCCGGATCCGACGCAGGTGCGACTCAACGACATGGACCAGCGTCTCACGCGCGTGGAGCGTGTGGTCAGCAACCAGAGCCTGGTGCAGCTGTCGCAGCACGTCGATGAGCTGGACGCGCAGCTGCGGGAACTGCGCGGCGAGGTCGAGGAGCTGCAGAACGGCAATGACGAGCTGAGCAAGCAGCAACGTGATTTCTACTCGGATCTGGACCGGCGCGTGGCAGCGCTAGAGGCCGCAGCCCGGGCGGGCGCCGCCGGTGCGAGCGCAGCCGCGGGCGGTGCGCCCGGCGCCGCGGGTCCCGCGGGCGCAGCGGCAAACGCCGGCGCGGGGGCGGGGGCGGGGGGTGCGCCCGCTGCGGTGGCGAGCGCCAACGCCGGCGGGGCGGCCGGCGGGGATCAGGCCGCCTATGAGCGCGCCTTCGATACACTCAAGTCCGCCGACTATGGGGCGGCGGTCATGCAGTTCATGGATTTTCTACGCACCTATCCGCACAGCGAGCTGGCCGACAACGCGCAGTACTGGCTCGGCGAGGCCTACTACGTGCAGCGGGACTACGACGATGCCGCGGCGGCGTTCAGCGCGGTCGGGCAGAACTATCCGCAGTCGCGCAAGGCGCCGGACGCGCTGCTGAAGCTCGGGTATACGCAGTACGACCAGCAGAAGCTCGCGGACGCGCGCGCGACGCTCAATCAGGTCATTCGGATGTACCCGATGAGTGACGCCGCCAGGCTCGCGAGGCAGCGCCTGGCGCAGATGGGGCAGGCAACGCCCTAGCGGGTCACAGGATGAGCAGCGCGAGCACGCGCCTGAAGCTGACGGAGATCTTCTACTCACTGCAGGGCGAGGCCGACAGCGCCGGGATTCCCACGGTATTCGTGCGTCTGACCGGCTGTCCGCTGCGCTGCCAGTACTGCGACACGAGCTATGCGTTCCACGGCGGGGACTGGAGCGAGCTGCCCGCGATCCTCGAGCGGGTGGCGGCCTACGGCGCCACACACGTGTGCGTGACCGGCGGTGAGCCGCTCGCGCAGCCGGGATGTCTCGTGCTGCTGGCGGCGCTCGCCGACGCCGGCTATCGCGTGTCGCTCGAGACCAGCGGCGCGCTGCCGATCGAGGCGGTGGATCCGCGCGTCATCCGCGTGGTGGACGTCAAGACGCCCGGCTCGGGCGAGGAGCGGCGCAATCGCTACGAGCAGCTGGCGCTGCTGCGACCCGAGGAGCAGATCAAGTTCGTGCTGTGCGATCGGGCCGACTACGAGTGGGGGCGTGAGAAGCTCGCCTCCCTGCAGCTGGCGCGCCGCTGCCAGGTGCTGTTCTCTCCGAGTCACGAGCAGCTGCCGGCGCGTCAGCTGGCCGAGTGGATTCTCGAGGATCGACTGCCGGTACGCTTTCAGATCCAGCTGCACAAGTATTTGTGGGGCGACGTGCCGGGGCGCTGAGCGGTGAGCGGCGCGGCAGCGGAGCCCGGTGTGCACGGGCGGACCACGACGGCGCGCGCCGTGGTACTGCTCTCGGGAGGACTGGACTCGGCCACGGCACTGGCGATCGCGCATGCACGGGGCTGGCAGTGCCATGCGTTGTCGGTGGCGTACGGCCAGCGCCACCTGGCCGAGCTCGACGCCGCGGCACGCGTGGCGGCGGCGCTCGGGGCGCGCGAGCATCGCGTGATGCAGGTGGATCTGGCCGGTATCGGCGGCTCGGCCCTGACCGACCCGGGGCTCGCGGTACCGGAGAGTCCCACCTCCGGCATTCCCATCACCTACGTGCCGGCGCGCAACACGCTGCTGCTGGCGCTGGGGCTCGGATGGGCCGAGGTGCTCGGCGCGCGGCGACTGGTGATCGGGGTCAACGTGCTCGACTCCTCGGGCTATCCGGACTGCCGTCCCGAGTTCGTGCGCGCCTTCGAGGCGCTGGCGCGGGTGGCCACCAAGGCCGGCGTCGAGGGCATGGAGTTCGAGGTATGTGCGCCGCTGATCGCCATGAGCAAGGCACAGATCATTCGCGCCGGGCTCGCTCTCGGGGTGGACTACAGCCTGACCGTATCCTGCTACCAGGCCGATGCCGAGGGCCGCGCCTGCGGACGGTGCGACGCCTGCCGCCTGCGGCGCGAGGGCTTCATCGCCGCGGCAGTTCCCGATCCGACGCGCTATCGCTGAAGCCCGCCGGTGCGGGCCCGCGTGCCATTGGTTATGATGCGCGCCCCGACGGTCGGGCTCGGCCAGCGCCTCGCCGACGGCCGGTGGGTCGGTAGCTCAGTCGGTAGAGCAGCGCCCTTTTAAGGCGTTGGTCGTGGGTTCGAGCCCCACCCGACCCACCATTGACTCACTTCCAGAGACTTCCGGTACTATCCGGTCTCGTGTTCCAGCGAGCCTGACCTCATTGAAAGATCAGGTGTCATAGAAGATTTATTTTCCGCGGACGTCCTGAAGCGCTCCTTGACAGCCGGCCTCAGCGGGTGCTCGCACGCTGACCGAGACTGCCTACCCCGAGATCACTCTCGAGTGGGCCAGATCACGTCATGAATTTGCTCGCCATCCGCTTGCCCATGGCATCGATCCGTCGGCGTTGAAGACTGCACTTGGCAAGCACATCTTCCGTATAGCCATGCGGGAGTGGGAGAGAGCACAAGGTAGCACACACGTCGGCATCTATATTTGCCCACTGTGCCGCGCGAATCGGTCTTGGCCTGGAAGGCCTATTCGGTTCGCGTTACGGTTTTCAATTCTTTCTCGTCGGCGTGTCCTGACCGGGTATAGGGGGATCAAGCGCCATCCGCTCGCAGTCAGGTCATCTCGTGGTTATACCGCGCTGCCTCTGCGGGAATTTCCACATCATCCAATGCGGCGATCTCTTCCTGGCTGAGGTCGGATACGTGCATAGCACGCCGATCGAGGCTTCGAAGCCGGCGGTACTCTTCGGCCGACACGAGCACGACGTCGTCCCGACCGTGACTAGTCACGATCACCGCCTCGCGGTGAGCAATGCCACGTAGCCGACCGAACTCGCGCTGAAACTCGCTGGCAGGAACTCGTGCCATAAACACTCCAGTTAGGCTCGATTCGGATTATACGTAAAACACGAATTTAGATGCCTTAGTGCCGGCTCTACGCGCGACGTCTGCCAATAACGTCCGTTAACAGCCACCTCCTGACTGGGGCCACGGCGGGGGCATCGCCTTCAAACCGAATGTTTTCGGCATATAAATCAGATGGTTGGGGTGAGAACGCGGTGGCCGCCCGACCCAATTACAACAATACGTTGGATGCTGACGCTTCTGTTCATGGATCGCATGCACGCAGTCGCGCGGCGATCTCCATGGCATCGATCCAGCGCATCGGGAGCCCGCTGACCGGCAAGGTCTCCTGCCGCGTGCAGATCCGAGTCAAGGGTCGACCGGCCGTTCCCGACCCCCTTGCGGACACCGGCGAGCGGCCGCTGTCGGGGCGGATCACGACGCGGCTGTCAGCCCTTGATGAGTGCCTCGCGCAGTGATTCAATTTTGTCGTGGGCGTGCTCCCTGTGAAGCTCTCCCAGCAGCTTCTCCTTCAGCGCCACATGATAATGCTGCCGAAGTACACCCAGTGTGCGCGGCGGCGCCACAACGAACAGCTGCGCGATCTTGCCGGTCAGCACTTCGTGGTTGAGCCAAGCAGCGACTGCGGCCTCGAAGCTTTCTTCCTGGTTCTGTTTATCGACGCGTCGGTCGTGGAGGCGCTGCTGATCCTTGTTGTCCTGACCGGTATGCTGGTGTCGGGCGGCGCTCTCCTCGTGACCGTGCACGTCCGGCTCTGGCAGCTCCAGCAGCTGCAGGTGCAGTTCGTCGCCGGTGTTGCGGAACAGTCGCAGCTCGCGGCCGTCGGTGACAGCGATGGTCGTGCCGTGGGGGTATTGCATGAGTGATCTCTGGGAAACAGGAGGTGCAGGATACGCTACCCCAGGAGCCGCCGAGCACCAGCCACCGCGGAATCTTGAGATGTTTTCGCAGGAGCTCGATGTCGGAAATCAGATTGTCGGTGGTATTGTCAGAGAGCGCCGTATCTGATGCGGCCGCATGTGGTCGGCTGCGCCCACAGCCGCGCTGATCGAAAAGGATGATGCGATACTTCGCCGGATCGAACAGTCTCCGATGCCAGGTGGTGCAGCCAGACCCGGGCCCGCCATGCAGGACGAGGGCAGGCTTTCCCTCCGGGTTGCCGCAGACCTCCCAGTACACGGCCTCATTGGCTGCCACCGGCAGCATCCCCTGGGCGTAGGGCTCGGCTTCTGGATAGAGGCTCGGCATCTAGAGCAATCGCGTCTCGGCATCGCCGGGTGCAACCAAAGCGCCGGCAGACTTTTGCCATTTTACCGCGCGGCCTGCCTTGGCGGCTCCCACCAAACGCTCAAGCGACCCACTCCGGGATGGGTCGCAGTCTAGCCCTTCCCCGGCAGCGTCTTTATCCAGTGCAGCAGCGGCCCGGTCAGTTGGTGATCGGGCGTGCCGACCGCCATGCCCTCGGAGAAGTGGTTGGAGTCCCTCAACTCCACAGACTTGGGGCAGCGACTCTTGGTCCGGCACAAGCCGTCGATCAGGGCGGTGGCCGTGGCTCTCATCGGCTTCGGATCGAACTCCGCATAGCCATAGAACAACGGGTACGGACTGGCGGTCAGGCGTTTGATCTGCCCGGACGCCGAGTCTAGGTCTGTGTCCTTGCCATAGTAGGGATTCGGGCGGGCGCCCGGAGTGGTGGAATAGGCCGGCGATAGCATGATCACACCTATGACAGAGGACGCCTCCGCGCCCCGCACCTCGGGGTGGGCGGCGTAGTCGGCGACCTGATTGGCGCCGGCCGAATGGCCGAAGAGCACGATGCGGTTGGGGTCGCCGCCGTAGCGCGCAATATTGGCCACAGTCCAAGCGATCGCCGAGGCCAAATCCTTGACGCCAGCCGGCCAGGGGTTCTTTGGCGCCAGGCGATAGTCGATATTGACTCCGACCATGCCATTCTTGGCCGCCCACAGGGTGATGTTGTCGGGATAGAAGGCGCCGTGTTTGTCGCCACGCGTGAAGCCGCCGCCGTGCACGAACAGCAGCACCGGCAGCCGCTTGCCCTTGGCCTCGTCTGACGCGAACACGTCGAGCTTCTGCAGGGGGTCGGAGCCATAGGCGATGTCCCGCTGGATGCTCACGCCCGCCCAGGCGCTCTTCGGGAACATAGGTGCGTAGAGCCGGCCGATCGTGGGGTCCATGGCCTGCCCCGCGGCGCGGACCTTCGCGGCGATGTTGGCGGGGACCTGAGCGCTGCTCGCCGTGGCGAGCACTGCAAAGCTGCACGCGGCCGCGATGAGTCCTGGTTTCATCTGATCCTCCCGAGGGTCCGATGTCTCACTGGCTTTGAGACAGGTAGCATAGGGGCGAGTTTGAAAGGCCGTCAATCCGAAGTTGGTGCCTAAGGCAGGGCGGCCCGCCTGTTTCGCTGCGCATGCTGTCGGCCTGCTGGATTCCAGCTCAAGGTCCGATCAAAGAATGTGCTCGCGCCGCGTATGGAGCGCGCGCTCGCGTGGTCAACACTACGGACACGGCCAGGCAGATTCGTCACCGCTCGTACGTCCAACGGCGGTGATTCGTTGGTGGCGTCGATCCGGTCCTGAAGCGAAGCCACCCGAATCGCAGTCGAGGCCATGTTCGAGGTCACGGCTCATCGCCGCTTCCAGACTGCAGCCGCACGACGATCAGATCGCTTGTAATGCGACGGCTACGGGTACACGTGCGGCTCTCAGAGCCGGCAGAAACCCGCTGAGTACGCCGATGCTGAGCGCCCAGCCGACGCCCAGGTAAGCAAGAGAAGCCGTCACTGCGAGGTGAATGGTCGTTCCAAGGGGACTGGCCTGCAGTCCGTTGAAAAAGGCCCATGCGAGGAGCGCGCCGATCAGGGCGCCGGGCAGCGCAAGCAGGATCGACTCCGACAGAACCGAGGCAATGATCGATGCACCGCCGAAGCCCATCGCGCGCAGCGTGGCCAACTCCAGACGGCGGCTATCGATGATCGCATACAAGGAGTTGGCCGCCCCGATGGTAGCTGCCAATGCCATAATGCCACCGATGAAGTAGCTGACAAAGTTCAGGATGCCGTTGACCTGTCGCGTTTCATCCTCGACCACCTGCGCTTCGGTTCTGGCACGCACGCCAAGCGACGGGTTTGCATTGAGCGCAGCGGTTAGATCCTTAAGGGATGCCGGCGACTGCAGCATCACATTCACTTCATTGTATGTGGTGCGGCCGAAGCTGGATAGGGTCGTGTCGGCATCTGCATAGACTGTACAGGCGCCCTCGCTGCGTCCGAGATCGAAGTTTCCGACCACGAGCCATTCACCGCCGCGTATGCGCTTCTGATCGCCCACCGCGAAATCGGCGAACTGCCGCACGCACGTGTTGCTCGCGATCAGCTCGCGCAACCCGGGCCGGAACATGCGCCCGGAAGTCAGGTGCAACTCCGGCGCATAGTCGGTGAGACCCGGGGTTACGCCGACTATCTGAACGGTTACCTGCTGCCGATCGACCTTGCTAACGACCGGGATGGTTACCAGCGATTCAGCCACGGCGATCGGCGCGCTTTCGGCGTTGCGCCGTATGCCGGCCAGGAGGCGAATCAGTTCAAATTGGTCCTTTGGGATGCTGCTTTGAATCGGTTCCTGAGCATCGAGGCTCATCAGAATGACGTGATCGGGGCGCACATTTCCCATGGCCTCCCGCCGGGCTCCCACCCCCATTGCGAGCATCGATACGAGCACTCCGACGGCACACGTCAC